>NZ_JAZEWV010000005.1:0-343861 GCF_036353415.1 Actinacidiphila polyblastidii | reverse complement strand
TGAGAGCCCCGGCTCCGAGTTTCGACTCGGAGCCGGGGCTTTTCTGTGTTTCCGTTTACCGCGGTTGCCGTTCCTTCGTCACCGCGCTTCCGTCACTGCGCCCCGGCCTGCGTCGCTGCCGCCTGCGGCTGCTGCTCCTGGGCCGCCCGGATCAGTTCGAGGTCCAGGGACTCACGACGGATGCGCTGGTCCATGTAGAGCAGCGTGGTGACGCCGGCGCTGATCGGCAGGGTGAGGGCCGCACCGATGACGCCGCCGATGGCGACGAAGATGAGATAGCCCCAACTCGTCGCGTTGTCCGTGCTGAAGAGGTTCGTCACGCTGTCGCCGGTGACCGTGGCCCCGACGAGGGTGAACGGCAGCTCGATGATCGAGGACACGATGACTACGAGGATCACCGAGACGATCTGCACGCCGGCGACCCGCCACCACGAGCCCCGTACGAGCTTCATGGACCGCTTCATCGCCGCCACGATGCCCTGCTTCTCCAGCATCAGCGCAGGTGAGGCCAGGCTCCACAGGACTCCGAGCCACAGGGCCACCACGCTGCCGCCGAGCACGCCGAGGGTGGCGAGCGCGAGCCCGCCGTCGTCCGAGCCGGCGAGTGCGACCAGGCCGCCGGGCAGGGCGCAGACGGCGACCACGAGGGCGATCAGCAGCGGGGTGAGGAGCGTCAGGCCGAGCAGGCGCGGGAGTTGGGGCCTGGCCGCGCTCCACGCCTCGGAAGCGCTGACGGCGCGGCCGAGCACCGCACGGCTGACCACGACGGTCAGCATCGACGTCGCGATGATGGTGCCGACCATGGTGACGAGCAGGCTGAGCCCGGAGGCCGCCATGGAGCCGCCGATGGCATGCATGAAGTCGCCGGCGGTCGGGTGGGGGTTGTCCTGCAGGTCGTCCAGGCTGCTGGTGTCGACGAACTGGTGCTGGAAGATCGCGCCGGCCGTCTGCGTGACGAGGCCGACCCCCAGGGTGGTGCCGATGACCGCGCGCCAGTTGCGGCGGAGGTTGGCGATGGCGCCGTCCAGGATCTCGCCGATGCCGAGAGGCCGCAGCGGGATGATGCCCGGCTTGGGCGCGGCCGGCACCTGCCGGCCCCATCCCGCGCCGGTCGGCTGCTGCCATCCGCCGCCTGCCGCGGGACCCCAGCGGGGCCCGCCGTACGGGGGCTGCTGCCCGGTCTCGGGGGAGGGGGGCTGTCCCTGGTGCGGCACCTGGCCACCGGGCGGCTGCGTCCGCGGCGGAGCCCAGCGTCCCCAGCCCTCGACGGGCGGGGGCTGCTGCTGGGCCCAGCCGGCCTGTCCCGCGGCCACGTTCTGCGGGGCTTCGACGGCTGCGGCTTCCTCCGACGGAGTGGCCGCGTCGGAAGAAGGACCGGCAGAAGAGGGACCGGCAGAAGAAGGACCGGCATCGGAGGCGGGACGGGCGTCCTGCGCGGGACCGGCGTCGTGTGCGTCGACGGTGGGGCTGTCGCCGTCGTCCGGCTCGGGCGAGTCGGAGGATCCGGGCGTCGGGCCCGGAATGTTGGTCATGGAAGGCTGCCCCTTCATATGGCTCGTGCTGTCGGTGCGGTACTGGCGGCCCATCGTGTCACGGGCTGCCGTCAACCGGCCCTGGCAGGGCAGACTGAGGGAATGGGTGATCACGACACACGACCGGAGAACACCGTCATCCCCACCGTGCGATGGGAGGAGCCGCCTGACGGGCCCGTCCTCGTCCTGCTGGACCAGACCAGGCTGCCGCACGAAGAGGTCGAGTTGCGCTGCACCGACGTGCAGGCGCTCGTCGGGGCGATACGTTCCCTCGCCGTCCGTGGCGCGCCGGTGCTGGGGGTGGCGGGCGCGTACGGTGTGGCGCTGGCCGCGGCCCGCGGCTATGACGTGGAGGATGCGGTGGACCTCCTCGCCAACGCCCGGCCGACGGCGGTGAATCTGGCCTACGGCGTCGAACGCGCCGCGGCGGCGTACCGCGGGGCCGGGCAGGACGAGGGTCCCGCGGCGGCGCTCGCCGAGGCCCGCGCGGTGCACGCGGAGGACGCGGCGGCGAGCACGGCGATGGCGGCGCACGGGGAGCGGCTGCTCGCCGAGCTGGTCTCGGGCGGCGGCTACCGGATTCTGACGCACTGCAACACCGGCGCCCTGGTGTCGGGTGGTGAGGGCACGGCGCTGGGCGTGGTGCTGGCCACCCATCGTTCGGGTGAACTGCGGCGGTTGTGGGTGGACGAGACGCGACCGCTGTTGCAGGGCTCGCGGTTGACGGCGTATGAGGCTGCGCGCGCGGGAATGCCGTACACACTGCTCGCGGACAGCGCGGCGGGTTCGCTGTTCGCCGCGGGCGAGGTCGACGCGGTGCTCGTCGGCGCGGACCGGATCGCGGCGGACGGCTCGACGGCGAACAAGGTGGGGAGCTATCCGCTGGCGGTGCTGGCGCACCACCACCAGGTGCCGTTCGTGGTCGTCGCGCCGACCACGACGGTGGACCTGGAGACGCCCGACGGCGCGTCCATCGAGATCGAGCAGCGGCCCGGCAGCGAGGTCACCGATCTCGCGCCCACGCCGTTGGGCACCCAGGCGTACAACCCCGCTTTCGACGTCACGCCGGCCGCTCTGATCACGGCGATCGTCACCGAGAACGGCGTGATCTCGCCGGTGACCGCCGATCGGCTGGCGGCGGTGTGCGCGAAGCGTACCGGGGTATGACAGACAGTGACGGAGGGTGACGGCCGCTGTGTCCCGCGGGCCGTACGGGTGCCGTACGGCCGCGGACCAGTCCATACTGGCCGCATGATCTAGGGTCGCGGCCGTACGACAGCGCGACATCGACGCCTGATGTGCGAGGGCGACGGATGCCGCTGGACATCCATGGACAACCATGGACATCGGCCCTGGCCCGTGACCTCCATCACCGTTGGTCACGGGAACCGATACGTAAATGAGATGATGGTCGGTATGAAGGGACGTGTCCTGGTCGTCGACGACGACAACGCGCTGTCAGAGATGCTCGGCATCGTGCTGCGCGGAGAGGGTTTTGAGCCGTCGTTCTGCGCGGACGGTGACAAGGCGCTGGCCGCTTTCCGGGAGACCAAGCCCGATCTGGTGCTCCTGGACCTGATGCTGCCCGGACGGGACGGCATCGACGTGTGCCGCCAGATCCGGGCCGAGTCGGGCGTGCCGATCGTCATGCTCACGGCGAAGAGCGACACGGTGGACGTGGTGGTGGGCCTGGAGTCGGGCGCCGACGACTACGTGATCAAGCCGTTCAAGCCGAAGGAGCTGGTGGCGCGGGTCCGGGCACGGCTGCGCCGCGCCGAGGAGCCGACGCCCGAGCAGCTGACGATCGGCGATCTCGTGATCGACGTCGCCGGCCACTCGGTGAAGCGGGAGGGCCAGCCGATCGCGCTGACTCCGCTGGAGTTCGACCTGCTGGTGGCGCTGGCCCGCAAGCCGTGGCAGGTGTTCACCCGCGAGGTGCTGCTGGAGCAGGTGTGGGGCTACCGCCATGCCGCCGACACCCGCCTGGTCAACGTGCACGTGCAGCGGCTGCGGTCGAAGGTCGAGCAGGACCCGGAGCGTCCCGAGATCGTGGTCACGGTCCGCGGCGTGGGGTACAAGGCAGGACCGGGCTAGATGTGCGCGTCGTACGAGCGGGAACGCCTGGAGAGCCGGCTGGCGGACCCCATGCGGGGGCTGCTTCCGGTGATTCGCTCGTGCGTGCGCTGGGCCAGGCGACCGGTGCAGCCCGCGGTGCGGCTGTGGCGGCGGAACATCCAGCTGCGCGTGGTGGCCTTCACGCTGCTGATGTCCGTGGGCGTCGTGCTGCTGCTGGGCTTCGTCGTCATCGGGCAGGTCAAGAACGGCCTGCTGGACGCGAAGGAGAAGGCGGCGACCAACCAGGCGGCCGGCGGCTTCTCCATCGCCGAGCGGATGGCCGACGAGAGCCAGTCGCGGGACGCGTCGGCCGCCGGCAGCCCGGTGAAGCCGATCAACTCCAGTGAGTGGCTGAACCAGCTGGTCCAGCAACTGGCCAGTGGCGGCAACGGCGTCTACTGGATCGCCACGCTCAGCCCGGCCGGCGGAGAGGACATGCCTCCGCTCGGCCAGGGCACCGGCAGCGCCCGCGGATCGCGTGGTTCCGGCAGCATCCTGCCGGACGAGAGCATCCCCGACTCGCTCAGCGGCACCGTCGAGACGCACGCCGGCGCGTACAAGGAGTACACGCTCGCCAGGACGAACGACGGCAGTCCGCCGCGGCCGTCGCTGGCCGTCGGCAAGCGGATGTACGACGCCAACGGGGACGCGTACGAGCTCTACTACCTCTTCCCGTTCGACCAGGAGGAGAAGACCCTCGGGCTGGTCAAGGGGACGCTGGCCACCGCGGGGATATTCGTCGTGGTGCTGCTCGGCGCGATCGCCTGGCTGGTCACCCGGCAGGTGGTGACGCCGGTGCGGATGGCCGCGGGGATCGCCGAGCGGCTGGCCGCGGGGCGGCTCCAGGAGCGGATGCAGGTCACCGGCGAGGACGACATCGCCCGCCTCGGCGAGTCCTTCAACAAGATGGCGCAGAACCTCCAGGTCAAGATCCAGCAGTTGGAGGACCTGTCGCGGATGCAGCGCAGGTTCGTCTCCGACGTGTCGCACGAGCTGCGCACCCCGCTGACGACGGTGCGGATGGCCGCCGACGTGATCCACGACGCGCGGGTCGACTTCGATCCGATCACCGCGCGGTCGGCGGAGCTGCTGCAGAACCAGCTGGACCGTTTCGAGTCGCTGCTCTCCGATCTGCTGGAGATCAGCAGGTTCGACGCGGGCGCCGCCGATCTGGCCGCCGAGCCGATAGACCTGCGCGACGTCGTGCACCGGGTGGTGGACGCCGCCGAGCCGCTTGCGGAGAACAAGGGCAGCCGGGTGATCGTCCGCGGTGACGCGCAGCCGGTGATAGCCGAGGCCGACGGCCGCCGGGTGGAGCGGGTGCTGCGCAACCTGGTGGTCAACGCGATCGAGCACGGTGAGGGCCGCGACGTGGTGGTGCAGCTGGCGACGGCCGGCGGCGCGGTGGCCGTCGCGGTGCGCGACTACGGCGTCGGGCTCAAGCCGGGCGAGGCCACCCGGGTCTTCAACCGGTTCTGGCGTGCCGACCCGGCGCGGGCGCGCACCACCGGCGGCACCGGCCTGGGTCTGTCCATCGCGGTGGAGGACGCCCGGCTGCACGGCGGCTGGCTGCAGGCGTGGGGCGAGCCGGGCGGCGGTTCGCAGTTCCGGATGACGCTGCCGCGGACCGCGGGCGACGCGCTGCGCGGTTCGCCGATACCGCTGGAGCCTGACGACTCGCGGCGCAACCGCGGGCTGAGGTCCTCCGGGCTGCCGGCCAGGTCCGGCGCCGCCGGGCAGCCCGCGGTGCCGGAGCCGCGCAGCGGCGCGGCCGACGGCGCGGGCCCCGCGGCGGTCGCCGGCCCCAACGGGCACATACGTGAGACGGCGGGACGGACCGGCCGGCTGCCGGCCATACCGCCGATGCCCGCCCGGCCGCCGACGGCGGACCCGGCGGCGCTGCCGGGGAGCGGCGCGCGCGTGGTGGGGCACAGGGAAGCAGCGCGGAAGGACGAGTTCTGATGCGGTGGACGGGGGGCCGTGGGCGGGTGCTGCGCCGGAGCCTGCTGCCGGTGTGCGCGGCGGCGCTGCTGGCCGGCTGCGCGTCCATGCCGAGCAGCGGCGAGGTGCGCAAGGTCGGCGACGGGCAGCGCGCCGACGCCGACACCCAGGTGCGGGTCGTCCCGGTCGCGCCGCACTCCGGCGAGAGCGCCATGGAGATCGTCTACGGCTTCCTGGAGGCGACCACCGGCAGCGAGCCGGACTTCGCCACCGCGAAGAAGTACCTCACCAAGGAGACCGGGAAGAGCTGGGACCCGACCCGGAGCATCGCGGTCTACTCGGTCGACAAGCTGGTCCCCGACCAGGACGACAACACCAGCCGCAAAGACGGCTTCGCCGTGATGACCCTCTCCGGCACGATGACCGCGCGGGTGGACGCCAAGCATGCCTACGAGCCGGACCAGCGCCCCTTCAGCACCACGTTCCGGCTGGTCAGGCAGGGCAGCCAGTGGCGGATCGACGGCCTGGAGAACGGTCTGGTGATGTCCGCCGCGGACTTCCAGCGGGTCTACCACTCGGTCAACATGTACTACTTCGCCAAGCTCGGCCCGAAGGCGCCGGGCCGTTCCGGCGGCGGCGCCGAGGACGCGCTCGTCGCGGACCCGGTGTACCTGCGCAACCAGAACGACTCGCTGGGGTCGACGGTGGCCACCCTGCTGGGCGGCCCCAGCGCCTGGCTGGACGACGTGGTCACCACCGCGGCGCCCTCGGGAGCGGCGCTGGACACCGAGGGCGCCGACCAGGGTGTAAGCCTGGACGACTCGCAGCATCTGAAGGTGCGGCTGGACAAGCGGTCCGCGCAGCGGCTGCACGGCGGCGAGTGCACCCGGCTGGCCGCGCAGCTGTTCGCCACCGTGCAGGCGCAGGCGTCGGCGAAGCTGGCACTGGCCGAGGTGGAGCGCCCGGACGGTACGGCGATCTGCTCGCTGTCCGGCGACAGCCCGCAGGTCCACCAGCCGGGCAACCTGGTCGGATCGGCGCCGCAGCCGTACTTCGTCAGCGCGGACAACCAGCACCGGCTGATGCAGCTGGATCCGGGTGACGGGAAGAGCACGTCGCTGTCGGCGTCGCCGGTGGCGGGACCCTTCGGCGGCAGCAAGGCCGACCTGGACTCGGTGGCCGTCCGGCGGGACGAGTCGATGGCGGCGGGCGTGCGCGACAACGGGCACGACCTGGTCGTGGGTCCGCTCGTCACCGGCGACACCTTCCAGCCGCCGGTGGTCGTCAGCACGGGCGCCGGCCCCGGCGACGGACTGAGCCCGCCGAGCTGGGACGGCCTCGGCGACCTGTGGATCGCGGACCGCAACCCCGTCGCCCCCAAGCTGATGGTCCTGCCCGACGGGCACGGTCCGTACGTGACGGTGGCGACACCCGTCATGGACGGGCGGGTGGAGGCGCTGCGGGTGTCCTCCGACGGTGTGCGGGTGGCACTGCTGGTGCGTCAGGGCGACGACCTGGCGCTGGAGCTGGGCCTGGTCCAGCGCACCGGCAGCCTCGACCACCCGGCCTTCGCCCTGACGGGCCTGCGCCGGCTGAGCGTGCCGGGAGAGAACGTCGCGTCGGTGTCGTGGGCCGGGCCGAGCCGGCTGGTGGCGCTGGACAGCAAGACCGCTGGGGTCCAGAAGACCGAGTACATGAACACCGACGGCTCCGTCATCACGGCGTTGCAGGGCGGCGTCGGCGAGGCGGCGTCGGTGGCCGCGTCGGAGGATTCCGGCCAGCCGCTGCTGGCCTCGTACAAGGACAGCGTCTACGTGCTGTCGGCGGACGGCGACTGGCGGCAGATCAAGCCGAAGGGCGTCAGCCCCGCCTATCCGGGCTGATCCGGCCCGGGTCCGAAGCTGATCCGGCGCGGGTCCCCGGCAGCTCCGGCCGGAGGCTGAACCTGCTCGTCGGTGGCGGGTCCGCGGGTTGTCCACAGACCCGAAGGGCTGACTGGCGGCGGTGGGCCGCGGGCCCGCACAGTGGACTCATGCGGGGCTGGTGGCAGGAGATCACCGGGCTGGTGCTGCCGGTGGACTGCGCGGGCTGCGGGCGTCCGCGGACCGAACTGTGCGAGCGGTGCCGTTGCCGGCTGGGCGGGGCGGCCACCGCGCGGCGGGTGCGGCCGTCGCCCGAGCCGTCCGGGCTGCCCCCGGTCTGGGCGGCGGGGACGTACGAGGACGAGGTGCGGGCCGTGCTGCTGGCGCACAAGGAGCGGGGTGCGCTGGGGCTCGCCGCGCCGCTCGGCGCCGCCCTGGCGGGGGCGGTGCTGGCGGCGGTCCTGAGCGGGGCCGGGGTCAGGCCGGTACTGCTCGTGCCGGTGCCCTCGGCCCGGCGTACGGTCGCGCAGCGCGGGCACGACCCCACCGCGCGGATCGCCCGGGCGGCGGCCAGGGAGCTGCGGCGCCGCGGGCTGCCCGCGAGGACCGTGCCGGCGCTGCGGCAGCGGCGTCCGGTCGCCGACCAGTCCGGGCTGACCGCGGCCCGGCGGCTGGCCAACCTGGCGGGGGCGGTCGCGGCCGCGCCGGGGCAGGCGGCGCTGCTGGCGCTCGCGCCGGTGGTGCTGGTGGACGACCTCATGACCACCGGGGCGTCACTGACCGTGTCGGCTCAGGCCGTGGCTGTCGCCGGAGGGCAGGTGGCGGGGGCGGCGGTGGTGGCCGCGCCACGCGATGCCTGAGTTCTGCCTGAACACGCATTACCGCAGGTAGCACGGGCGTGGATTCACCCGAACAGCGCTAGCGCGCCGTTGGGGATGCCGACTTCCACACTCCGGGACTATGTTCGGGGGAGAGGGAAGCGAACACCTGGGGTGTTGATCTTCCCAGTGGGGCAGAAGGAGGTGAAAGCCGCGGCTTCGTGGCCCCCGGAAGCCCCGGGCGGGCGAAGCGGCAGCCAACGCAGCGCCGGACGGGACTGGCACCCGTCCTGGCCTCAGGAAAGGGATCACCTCTGGTCGAAGAGGTGGTCCGGGAACGGAGTTCTGCGTGGACATCGTCGTCAAGGGCCGCAAGACCGAGGTGCCCGAGCGGTTCCGCAAGCATGTGGCCGAGAAGCTGGACAAGATCCAGAAGCTCGACGGCAAGGTGATCAGCCTCGACGTCGAGGTGTCCAAGGAGCTCAACCCCCGGCAGGCGGACCGTTGCGACCGGGTGGAGATCACGCTGAACACGCGGGGACCGGTGGTGCGTGCCGAAGCCGCAGCCGCCGACCCGTACGCCGCCCTGGACGTGGCGGTCACCAAGCTGGAGGCCCGTCTGCGCAAGGCGGCCAGCAAGCGGCACACCCGCCGCGGGAACGGCAGGACGCCCGCGGCAGAGGTCGGCACGACCGTGCCGGACGCCGCGCGGCTCAACGGCGACGGGGTGCTGATCGCCGACGAGGCCACGGACGGCGTGCCCACCACCAGGTTCGGCCCGCTGGAGGTGCGCGGTGAGGGACCGCTGGTGGTCAGGGAGAAGACGCACGCCGCCTCGCCGATGGCGCTCGACCAGGCGCTCTACGAGATGGAGCTGGTCGGCCACGACTTCTACCTGTTCGTCGACAGCGAGACCAAGCAGCCCAGCGTGGTGTACCGACGGCACGGCTACGACTACGGCGTCATCCATCTGAACGCGGACGAGAGCGGGGCGGGGGCGCCGGCCGGAGCCGGCGGCGCGCTCAACCACGAAGTCTGACCGCGCTCCGCGCCACCGCGCGCCTGCCGCGCGGTGGCGCGCGCACGCAGCAACTCCGGTGCCCCCGGGTCGTCCTGGGGGCACCGGAGTGCTCGGACGTGAAATGCTGGACCGGGGGCCAACTCTGGTCCGAGGGGGAGGGATCTGATGCCGGACTTCGAGCACGGGGGCACCGGCGAGCGCATGGCCGCCTACGGCGAACGGCCCGATCCTGCGGTTGCGGAACCCATCAGGGTGCTGGTGGTCGACGACCACGCGCTGTTCCGCAGGGGTCTGGAGATCGTGCTGGCCACCGAGGAGGACATCGAGGTCGTCGGCGAGGCGGGGGACGGCGCGGAAGCGGTCGAGAAGGCCGCGGACCTGCTGCCCGACATCGTGCTGATGGACGTGCGCATGCCGCGCCGCGGCGGTATCGAGGCGTGCACCTCGATCAAGGAGGTGGCTCCCAGCGCCAAGATCATCATGTTGACGATAAGCGACGAGGAAGCCGACCTCTACGAGGCGATCAAGGCCGGCGCGACGGGATACCTGCTCAAGGAGATCTCCACCGACGAGGTGGCGACCGCGATCCGTGCGGTGGCCGACGGCCAGTCGCAGATCAGCCCGTCGATGGCGTCGAAGCTGCTGACCGAGTTCAAGTCGATGATCCAGCGCACCGACGAGCGACGGCTGCTGCCCGCGCCCAAGCTCACCGACCGGGAGCTGGAGGTGCTGAAGCTCGTCGCCACTGGTCTGAACAACAGGGACATCGCCAAAGAGCTGTTCATCAGCGAGAACACCGTGAAGAACCACGTGCGCAACATCCTGGAGAAGCTTCAGCTGCACTCCAGGATGGAGGCCGTGGTCTACGCGATGCGCGAGAAGATCCTGGAGATCCGCTAGCCGCTGGCCGCCCGGCCGTCGGCCGCCTGCTGCTGGGCGTCAGCGCTTGAGCGCCATGACCAGCGGCTCCCGCAGCGTCTCGGGCAGCACCCGCTCGACGCGGGCCTCCCCGCAGCCGACCCAGCCGGCCGCTTCGGTGATCGCGTCGGCGGCGGGCTGCACCGCCTTGGGGCCGTCCAGCGACACCTGCCGTGCCACCAGGGTGCTTCCCTCGCGCGCCGGGTCCACCCGGCCGACCAGCCTGCCGCCGGCCAGCAGCGGCATGGCGAAGTAGCCGTGGACGCGCTTGGACTTGGGGGTGTACGCCTCCAGCCGGTGGGTGAAGCCGAAGATCCGCTCGGTGCGCGGGCGGTCCCAGACCAGTGAGTCGAAGGGCGACAGCAAAGTGGTGCGGTGCCGCCCGCGCGGCTCGCTCGCCAGCGCCGCCGGGTCCGCCCACGCGGGCTTCGCCCAGCCCTCGACCTCCACCGGGACCAGGCCGGTGCCGTCGATCACCGCGGCGACCTGCTCGCCCTTGAGCCGGTGGTAGTCCGCCAGGTCGGCCCTGGTGGCCACGCCCATGGCGGCGCCCGCCTGGGCGACCAGCCGGCGCATGCACTCGGCGTCCTCGATGTCGTCGTGCAGCAGGGCGTCCGGCACGGCGCGCTCGGCGAGGTCGTACACCCGCTTCCAGCCGCGGCGCTCGGTGCAGACGACCTGGCCGGTGTCCAGCAGCCACTCGACCGCGATCTTGGTCTCGGACCAGTCCCACCACGGTCCGCCGTTCTTCGCGCCGCCCAGCTGGGTGGAGGTCTGCGGTCCCTGCGAGGTGAGCTGGTCGAGGACCGCGGCGCAGGATCTGCCGGCGTCCGCGAGGCGGTGCCAGCGGTGGCCGCGGGCCCGCATGGCGCGCCGCCGGAAGGCGAAGTGCGGCCACTCCTCGACGGGCAGGATGCAGGCGGCGTGCGACCAGTACTCGAAGGCGTGGTTCTCGGTCCAGTAGGCGCGCTCCACCGCGTCCCTGCCGACCGCGCCGAGCCGGGCGTACGGGATCAGCTCGTGCGACCTGGCCAGCACCGAGATGGTGTCGAGCTGCACCGCGCCCAGCGAGCGCAGCACCCCGCGGGTCCCCGCCTGCCGGTCCGGGGCGCCCAGGAAACCCTGGGCGCGCAGGGCGAGCCTGCGGGCCTCGTCGGCGGAGAGCGAGAGCTGGGGCGGCGGCGCGGTCGTCATGGCGCTCAGCCTAGGACCGGCCACTGACAAGCGGCGGCGGTCCTCGGGGAGGGCCTCAGCGCGGGTAGGGGAGGTAGGCGGTCGCCGCGGCGCGGTCCCGGTCCGAGGGCAGCAGCGAGCCGCTCCACGCGTCCCGCCGGGTCCCCTCGTGGACGATCCTGGAGCGGATGGTGCCCTCCATCACGAAGCCGACCTTCAGCGCCACCGCGCGCGAGCCCTCGTTCCCGGCCTCCGCGTACCACTCCAGGCGCTCCACGCCGAGGGAGTCGAAGGCCCAGTCGCACACCGCGCGGGCCGCCTCCGTGGTGTACCCCCTGCCGCGCTGCTCCTTGACCGTCCAGTAGCCGAGTTCGGCCTGGTGGTCGGGGGCGGCCAGGTGCGCCAGGCGGAGCAGGCCCATGGTGCCGGTGAGCGTGCCGCCGGCCCGGGTGAAGACGCCGAAGTTGTAGACGCTGTCGTCGCGCCAGCCCTCGGGGCACGTCCGCGCGACGAACGACTCCGCGTGCTCGCGGCTGTACGGTGACGGGACGCTCGTCCAGCGCGGTATGTCCGGATCCTGACAGGCCGCGTGCACGGCCCCGGCATCCGATGGCCGCAGCGGACGCAGGTGCAGGCGGTCGGTGCTGAGGGTGATCGGCTCCATCTGCCGAGTATCGCGGGGCACCTTGCGCGGTGGAAAACCGTTTTGCTGATGCCGGGCCTCCCGGCCCCCTGGTCTCCTCGCTTACGATGGCCGTTGCAGCCGGGACGAGACAGATCAGGAACCCCGCTGTGCCAGCGCGGGAGCCGCGCAAGGCCCGACCGGCAAGGAGCCAGCCTACGTGTCCGTCATCAGCAAGATCATGCGTGCAGGTGAAGGCAAGATCCTGCGCAAGCTGCACCGCATCGCGGACCAGGTCAATTCCATCGAAGAGGACTTCGTCAGCCTTTCCGATGCCGAGCTGAGGGCCCTCACGGACGAGTACAAGGAGCGGCACGCGGAGGGCGAGTCGCTCGACGACCTGCTGCCCGAGGCGTTCGCCACCGTACGCGAGGCCGCCAAGCGCGTCCTCGGCCAGCGCCACTACGACGTGCAGATCATGGGCGGCGCGGCCCTGCACCTGGGATTCGTCGCCGAGATGCGCACCGGCGAGGGCAAGACCCTGGTCGGCACCCTGCCCGCGTACCTCAACGCGATCTCCGGCAAGGGCGTGCACCTCATCACGGTGAACGACTACCTGGCCGAGCGCGACTCCGAGTGGATGGGCCGGGTGCACCGCTTCCTCGGCCTCGAAGTCGGCTGCATCCTGGCGAACATGTCGCCGGCCGAGCGCCGCGCGCAGTACGCCTGCGACATCACGTACGGCACCAACAACGAGTTCGGCTTCGACTACCTGCGCGACAACATGGCCTGGTCGAAGGACGAACTGGTCCAGCGCGGCCACAACTTCGCGATCGTCGACGAGGTCGACTCGATCCTCGTCGACGAGGCGCGCACCCCGCTGATCATCTCGGGCCCGGCGGACCAGGCCACCAAGTGGTACGGCGACTTCGCCCGGCTGGTGAAGCGGCTCACCCGCGGCGAGGCCAGCAGCCTGGGCAAGGAGGAGACCGGCGACTACGACGTCGACGAGAAGAAGCGCACGGTCGCCATCCACGAGCCCGGCGTCTCCAAGGTCGAGGACTGGCTGGGCATCGACAACCTCTACGAGTCGGTGAACACCCCGCTGGTCGGCTACCTGAACAACGCGATCAAGGCCAAGGAGCTGTACAAGAACGACAAGGACTACGTCGTCATGGACGGCGAAGTCATGATCGTCGACGAGCACACCGGCCGTATCCTCGCCGGCCGCCGCTACAACGAGGGCATGCACCAGGCGATCGAGGCGAAGGAAGGGGTGGACATCAAGGACGAGAACCAGACGCTCGCCACCATCACCCTCCAGAACTTCTTCCGCCTGTACGACAAGCTCTCCGGCATGACCGGTACGGCGATGACCGAGGCCGCGGAGTTCCACCAGATCTACAAGCTCGGCGTGGTGCCGATCCCGACCAACCGGCCGCTGGCCCGGATGGACAAGCCGGACCTGATCTACCGCACCGAGGAGGCGAAGTTCGCGGCCGTGGTCGAGGACATCGTCGAGAAGCACGAGAAGGGCCAGCCGGTCCTGGTCGGCACCGTTTCGGTGGAGAAGTCCGAGTACCTCTCGGCGCAGCTGTCCAAGCGCGGCGTCCCGCACGAGGTGCTCAACGCCAAGCAGCACGACCGTGAGGCGTCGATCGTCGCGCAGGCCGGCCGCAAGGGCGCTGTCACGGTGGCCACCAACATGGCCGGCCGCGGCACCGACATCAAGCTCGGCGGCAACCCCGACGACCTCGCCGAGGCCGAGCTGCGGCAGCGCGGACTCGACCCGCTCGAGCACGTGGAGGAGTGGGCCGCGGCGCTCCCGGAGGCGCTGGAGCGCGCCGAGGCGGCGGTGAAGGCAGAGCACGAGGAGGTCAAGGACCTCGGCGGCCTGTACGTGCTGGGCACCGAGCGCCACGAGTCCCGCCGGATCGACAACCAGCTGCGCGGCCGCTCCGGCCGTCAGGGCGACCCCGGCGAGTCCCGCTTCTACCTCTCCCTCGGCGACGACCTGATGCGGCTGTTCAAGGCGCAGATGGTCGAGCGCGTGATGTCGATGGCCAACGTGCCGGACGACGTCCCGATCGAGAACAAGATGGTCACCCGCGCGATCGCCTCGGCCCAGTCGCAGGTCGAGCAGCAGAACTTCGAGATCCGCAAGAACGTCCTGAAGTACGACGAGGTGCTCAACCGGCAGCGCGAGGTCATCTACGGCGAGCGCCGCCGCGTCCTGGAGGGCGAGGACCTGCAGGAGCAGGTGCAGCACTTCATGAACGACACCATCGACGCGTACATTGACGCCGAGACCCGCGAGGGCTTCGCGGAGGACTGGGACCTGGACCGGCTGTGGGGCGCCTTCAAGCAGCTCTACCCGGTGAAGGTCACCGTCGAGGAGCTGGAGGAGGCGGCGGGCGACCGGGCCGGCATCACCGCCGAGTTCATCGCCGAGTCCGTCAAGGACGACATCCAGGAGCAGTACGCGGCGCGCGAGGAGCAGCTCAGCGAGGAGATCATGCGCGAGCTGGAGCGGCGCGTGGTGCTCTCGGTGCTGGACCGCAAGTGGCGTGAGCACCTCTACGAGATGGACTACCTGCAGGAGGGCATCGGCCTGCGGGCGATGGCGCAGCGCGACCCGCTGGTGGAGTACCAGCGTGAGGGCTACGACATGTTCACCGCCATGATGGACGGCATCAAGGAGGAGTCCGTCGGCTACCTGTTCAACCTGGAGGTCCAGGTCGAGCAGCAGGTCGAGGAGGTCCCGGTGGCGGCGCAGACCGACATCCAGGACGCCCCGCCGTCGCTGGTCAAGCAGCCCGAGATCCGCGCCAAGGGCCTGGAGGCCCCCAAGCGCGCCGACCGGCTGCACTTCTCCGCGCCGACGGTGGACGGCGAGGGCGGCGTCGTCGAGGGCGACTTCGCGGGCGCCGCGGTGGACGGCGGCGGCGCCGACGACGACGGTACGACCCGCGCCGAGCGGCGCAAGGCCGCCAAGGGCGGACGCCGCCGCAAGAAGTAGCCGCGGCAGCGGCGGACGCGCACGATCACCGGCTCGGGGCCGGGCCTTCACGGTCCGGCCCCGAGCCGTCGCGCGTCCCGGGCGCCAGAACCGGTGCACGCGCGGTGGCCGGCGGCGCGCGGCCGCCCGCTCACCGCGCCGCGACCTGGGTGCATCGCCAGCGCTCCCGGCCGTAGCCGGGCCCGGACTCCTCGTCGCCGGGCTCCAGGCGGAAGGCCAGCGCCCGGAACACGTCGTGGTCCAGGGCGACCACGGCGGTCACCTCCAGCGCCCCGCCCGCGGTGCGGAAGTAGCGGCAGCGGTACACGTAAGGGGTACGGCCCCGGGCGCGGGCCCGCCAGTCGGTGCGGGCGGCCTGCAGCTCCCAGAGCCGCTGGTACGCCTCGTCCCTGACCCGGCCGGCCAGGCAGGTCAGCGGCTGCCGGCCGGTGAGCACGTCGAGCAGCCGTCCGGCGAACCAGACGTGCGGCGGCAGCGGGCGCACCGCGGGCCGCAGGGCGGCTCCCGGGCGGGCGGCTGGGCGGCGGGTGTCGCGGCGGCCGGGCGGCGCGGTGCCGCTTCCGGGACGGCGGGCTGAGACGGTCTGCGTCGGTGTCCGCATGAAAACCCCCAAAGATCGTTACCGGTTGGTAAGGCCGGTTGTAGGGGGCTCGGGGCGGCGCGGGCAAGCGGTCGCGCCGCCGTGGCGCGGTCCGCCGGGATTCACCTATCAAGGTGGTCCTACGCCGTATGCTTCACGCCATGCGCGTCTACATCCCCACCACCCTCACCGGGCTCGCCGACGCCCACAAGGCCGGTGAGCTGGGCCCCGTCCCGCCGGACGCCTTCGCGGTGACGCCGGGCCTGCGCGAGTGGTACGTCTCGGACGACATCGAGGAGTTGGAGTACGCGGCGCTGACCCGGGCCGCCCAGGCGTCGCTTCGGCTGCTGGCGGTGGACCCGGACGCGCCGCGCCGCCGCGTCGTCGTCGCCGTCGAGGTGGCCGAGACGGCCGTGCGCTTCGACCCGGACCGCGGTCTCGACCCCTCGGCGCTGGGCGCGGTGCGGCTGACCCGGCCGGTGCCGTTCTCGGAGGCCGCGGCGGTGCACGTCGACGCCGACGACGCGCAGGCCGACGTGAGCGCCGCGGCCGCCGCGCTGGGCGCGGCCGACACCGGCGACGACGACGCGCAGTTCACGGTCGACGGCGCCGAGGACCACGAGCTGCTCTGGTACGCGACGCAGGAGATCCCCAACCTGATCGGCTGACCGGCCCACGGGTCGGCCGTCCGGCCCGCTGACCAACCCCGCTGACCGGCGGGTTGGCGGACGGCGGAGTTTTCCACAGGCCGCAATCGCCCTGTCGCCGTCCGCCGGTACCGTTCCTGATGTGAACGCGCATCTGGTGTGGGACTGGAACGGCACCCTCTTCCACGACATCGACGCGGTGATCGAGGCCACGAACGCCTCGTTCGCCGAACTCGGGCTGCCCCCGATCACTCTCGACCGGTACCGCGAGCTGTACTGCGTGCCGGTGCCCCGCTTCTACGAGCGGCTCATCGGCCGGCTGCCCACCGGCGCCGAGTGGGAGGTCATGGACGCCACCTTCCACCGGCACTACTGGACGCTTGCCGAGCGCTGCGGCCTGGCGGAAGGCGCCGCCGAACTGCTGGCCGCGCGTAGCTCCGCCGGACTCGGCCAGTCGCTGTGCTCGCTCGCGCCGCACGACCAGCTCGTCGGAATCGTCGGCGTCCACGGCATCACCCGCCACTTCCAGCGGGTGGACGGCCGCGTCGACTCCTCGACCGAGGGCAAGGCCCACCAGATGGCCCGGCACCTCGACGCCCTCGGCATCGCCGACCGCAGCCGCGTCGTGGTGATCGGGGACGCGCTGGACGACGCCGCGGCGGCCACCCACGTGGGTGCTCATGCCGTGCTGTACACCGGAGGTTCGCACAGTCGTGCGGTACTCGCCGCCGCGGGGGTGCCGGTCGCTGAGACCCTGGCGGAGGCCGTTGAACAGGCAGAACGCATAGCCGGCTGAGACCGGGGGCCGGTTTCTGTCCAATCGGGCCAAACCTGAGTGGTGCATTTGTACGAAGGCGGCGCATGACAGGCACCCGGGCATCAGCGATAGCCTTGCTTGCGTGATCACCACTGATCCGCACAGCGGGGGCCGATTCGCGCTTATGGGCTCGAGCGACCCCTTTTCCGGCATAGCGTCGTCCCGTAGCGGAAACCCCGCGTCACGGTACGTCGTGCCATCACCCGACGTCACGCAATGGCGCGCGACAGGAGTCAGAGAAGATGCAGACCAAGCTGGACGAAGCCAAGGCCGAGCTGCTGGAACGGGCAGCCCGGGTCGGTGAGAACAGCCCGGCGGGGGGACTACCCGGTCAGGGCCTCGACGCAGAGGCGCTGACGGCGTTTCTCCAGCGTTACTACCTGCACAGCGCACCCGAGGACCTGGTGGACCGCGACCCGGTCGACGTCTTCGGCTCCGCACTCTCGCACTACCGGCTGGCGGAGTCCCGCCCGCAGGGCACGGCCAACGTCCGGGTGCACACCCCGACCGTCGAGGAGAACGGGTGGCAGTGCAGCCACACCGTGGTGGAGGTCGTCACCGACGACATGCCCTTCCTCGTGGACTCGGTCACCAACGCCCTCACCCAGGCGAACCGCGCGATCCACGTCGTCGTCCACCCGCAGTTCCGGGCGCGCAGGGACGTGACGGGCAAGCTGCTCGAGGTCGTCGGCCCGGCGTCCGGCGGCACCGAGGACGAGCCCCCGGCGCACGAGGTGCTCGTCGAGTCCTGGATCCACGTCGAGATCGACCGGGAGAGCGACCGCGCCGACCTCAAGGAGATCGCCGCCGACCTGCGCCGGGTGCTCTCCGACGTCCGGGAGTCCGTCGAGGACTGGACGAAGATGCGGCAGGCCGCGCTCTCCATCGCCGACGAACTGACCGCCACCCCGCCGCCGGTCCCCCAGCAGGAGTCCGTCGAGGCCGTCGAGCTGATGCGCTGGCTGGCCGGCGACCACTTCACCTTCCTCGGGTACCGCGAGTACGAGCTCACCACCGAGAGCGCCGCCGAGGGCGAGGAGGACGTGCTGGTCGCGATCCCGGGCACCGGCCTCGGCATCCTGCGCTCCGACCCGGTGCACCCGCAGGCCGACAGCACCCACCCCGGGCACCACGGCAACCCCAACTCCCCGTCGTTCAGCCGCCTTCCGGCCGACGCCAGGGCCAAGGCGCGCGAGCACAAGCTGCTCATCCTCACCAAGGCCAACAGCCGCTCGACCGTGCACCGCCCCTCGTACCTGGACTACGTCGGCGTCAAGAAGTTCGACGCCGAGGGCAACGTGATCGGCGAGCGCCGCATCCTGGGGCTCTTCTCCTCCGCCGCGTACACCGAGTCGATCCGCCGGGTGCCGGTGATCCGCCGCAAGGTCGAGGAGGTGCTGGACGGCGCCGGGTTCTCACCCGACAGCCACGACGGCCGCGACCTGATGCAGATCCTGGAGACCTACCCGCGCGACGAGCTCTTCCAGACGCCCACCGACGAGCTGCGGTCCATCGTCACCAGCGTGCTGTACCTGCAGGAGCGCCGCAGGCTGCGGCTGTTCCTGCGGCAGGACGAGTACGGCCGGTACTACTCCGCGCTGGTCTACCTGCCGCGCGACCGCTACACCACCGCGGTGCGGCTGCGGCTGACGCACATCCTCCAGGAGGAACTCGGCGGCCTCAACGCCGACTTCACCGCGTGGAACACCGAGTCGGTGCTCTCCAGGCTGCACTTCGTGATCCGGGTCGACTCCGGCACCCGGCTGCCGCAGCTCACCGACGCCGACGTCGAGCGGATCGAGAACCGGCTCGCCGAGGCCACCCGGTCCTGGGCCGACGGCTTCGCCGAGGCGCTCACCTTCGAATGCGGCGAGGAGCGGGCGGCCGAGCTGGCCCGCCGCTACGCCCAGGCGTTCCCCGACGGGTACCGCGCGGACTTCTCCCCGCGGGCGGCGGTCGCCGACCTCCAGCACATCGAGAGCCTCGGCCCGGACGACTTCACCCTCAGCCTGTACGAGCCGGTCGGCGCCGCCCCCGAGGAGCGCCGCTTCAAGATCTACCGCACCGGCGCGCCCGTCTCGCTGTCCGCGGTGCTGCCGGTGCTCCAGCGGCTCGGCGTCGAGGTCGTCGACGAGCGCCCGTACGAGCTGCGCCGCACCGACAACTCCCGGGCCTGGGTCTACGACTTCGGGCTGCGGCTGGACCCGGCGCTCGGCGATCTCGGGGACGACGCCCGCGAGCGCTTCCAGGATGCCTTCGCCGCGACGTGGACCGACCGGGCGGAGAACGACGGCTTCAACTCCCTGGTGCTGAGGGCCGGCCTGGACTGGCGGCAGGCGATGGTGCTGCGCGCCTACGCCAAGTACCTGCGGCAGGCGGGCTCGACCTTCAGCCAGGACTACATGGAGGACACCCTCCGCACCAACGTCCACACCACCCGGCTGCTGGTCAACCTCTTCCAGGCGCGGCTCTCCCCCGACCACCAGAAGGCCGGCAGCGAACTGACCGACGGCCTCATGGAGGAGCTGGACGGCGCCCTCGACCAGGTCGCCAGCCTCGACGAGGACCGCATCCTCAGGTCGTTCCTCACCCTGATCAAGGCGACCCTGCGCACCAACTTCTTCCAGCGCGACTCCGCAGGCGAACCGCACACCTACCTGTCGATGAAGTTCGACCCGCAGGCCATCCCGGACCTGCCGGCGCCGCGCCCGGCGTTCGAGATCTGGGTGTACTCGCCTCGGGTCGAGGGCGTGCACCTGCGCTTCGGCAAGGTGGCCCGCGGCGGTCTGCGCTGGTCCGACCGCCGGGAGGACTTCCGCACCGAGGTGCTCGGCCTGGTCAAGGCGCAGATGGTGAAGAACACCGTCATCGTGCCGGTCGGCGCCAAGGGCGGCTTCGTCGGCAAGCGGCTGCCCGACCCGGCCGCGGACCGCGACGCCTGGCTGGCCGAGGGCATCGCCTCGTACAAGACCTTCATCTCCGGTCTGCTCGACATCACCGACAACCTGGTGGCCGGTGAGGTGGTGCCGCCCAAGGGTGTCGTCCGGCACGACGAGGACGACACGTACCTGGTGGTGGCGGCCGACAAGGGCACCGCGTCCTTCTCCGACATCGCCAACGAGGTCGCGGTCTCCTACGGCTTCTGGCTGGGCGACGCCTTCGCCTCCGGCGGCTCGGTGGGCTACGACCACAAGAAGATGGCCATCACCTCCTCCGGCGCCTGGGAGTCGGTGAAGCGGCACTTCCGGGAGATGGGCCACAACACCCAGGAAGAGGACTTCACCGTCGTCGGCATCGGCGACATGTCCGGTGACGTGTTCGGCAACGGCATGCTGCTGTCCGAGCACATCCGGCTGGTCGCGGCCTTCGACCACCGGCACATCTTCATCGACCCCAAGCCCGACGCGGCGACCTCCTACGCCGAGCGGCGCCGGGTCTTCGAGCTGCCGCGCTCCTCCTGGGCGGACTACGACACCTCGGCGATCTCGTCGGGCGGCGGCGTCTTCCCGCGCACCGCCAAGGCCATCCCGCTCAACCAGCAGATCCGCAGCGTGCTCGGCATCGAGACCACCGCGCCGAAGATCACCCCCGCCGAGCTGATGAAGGCGATCCTGCAGGCCCCCGTCGACCTGCTGTGGAACGGCGGCATCGGCACCTACGTCAAGGCGTCGACCGAGTCGCACGCCGACGTCGGCGACAAGGCCAACGACGCGATCCGGATCGACGGTGCGCACCTGCGCGTCAAGGTCGTCGGCGAGGGCGGCAACCTGGGCTTCACCCAGCTCGGCCGGATCGAGTTCGCCCGCTCGGGCGGCCCCGAGGGCGAGGGCGGCCACATCAACACCGACGCCATCGACAACAGCGCCGGCGTGGACGCCTCCGACCACGAGGTCAACATCAAGATCCTGCTCAACAGCGTGGTGGCCGAGGGCGACCTGACGGTCAAGCAGCGCAACACCCTGCTGGCCGGCATGACCCACGAGGTCGGCGACCTGGTGCTGCGCAACAACTACGCGCAGAACGTCGCCCTGGCCAACAGCATGGCCCAGAGCGACAGCCTGCTCCACGCCCACCAGCGCTTCATCCGGCGCCTGGTGCGCGACGGCAGGCTGGACCGGCAGCTGGAGTTCCTGCCCTCGGACCGGCAGATCCGGGAGCGCGCCGCGGCGGGACAGGGCCTGACCCAGCCGGAGATGGCGGTGATCCTCGCCTACGCCAAGATCACCGTCGCCGACGAGCTGATCGCCACCGACCTGCCCGACGACCTGTATCTGCGCGGGCTGCTGCACGCGTACTTCCCGGTCCCCCTGCGCGAGCGGTTCGCCCCGCAGATCGACGCGCACGCGCTGCGCCGCGAGATCATCACCACCGTGCTGGTCAACGACACCGTCAACAGCGGCGGCACCACCTTCCTGCACCGCTTCCGGGAGGAGATCGGCGCGACCACCGAGGAGATCGTCCGGGCGCACACCGCGGCCCGTGCGATCTTCCACCTGGGGACGCTCTGGGACGAGGTGGAGTCGCTCGACAACATCGTCGCCGCCGACGTGCAGACCCGCATCCGGCTGCACGCACGGCGGCTGGTGGAGCGCGGCACCCGCTGGCTGCTCAACAACCGGCTGCAGCCGCTGCAGATCGCCGAGACCATCGACTTCTTCGCCGACGGGGTCGCGACGGTCTGGGCCCAGCTGCCGAAGCTGCTGCGCGGCGCCGATCTGGAGTGGTACGAGACCCTGCACACCGAGCTGACCGGCGCGGGAGTGCCCGAGGAGCTGGCCGTGCGCGTCGCGGGCTTCTCCTCGGCCTTCCCGGCGCTGGACATCGTCGAGGTGGCCGACCGGACGAAGAAGACGCCGCTGGAGGTCGCCGAGGTCTACTTCGACCTGGCCGACCGGCTGCAGATCACCCAGCTGCTCGACCGGATCATCCTGCTGCCGCGCGACGACCGCTGGCAGTCGATGGCGCGCGCGGCGATCCGCGAGGACCTCTTCGCGGCGCACGCCGCCCTCACCGCCGACGTGCTGGGCGCCGGAGCTGAGGAGGCCACGCCGGAGGAGCGGTACCAGGCGTGGGAGGAGCAGAACGCCGGGCTGATCGGCCGGGCCCGCACCACGCTGGAGGAGATCCAGGGCGCGGAGGAGTTCGACCTCGCGAGCCTGTCGGTGGCGATGCGGACCTTCCGCACGCTGCTGCGCCAGCACCGCTGAGCACCCGGCCCTGGGTCCCTGCGGGCCCAGGGCCGGTCCGCGTCAGCCGGAGCCCGGCGACCGGGACTGCCCGTCGGGCATCTTCCACACCGTCAGCAGGGTGGTGTAGCCGGGCATGGTGTCGGTGGTCCCGGAGTCGTCCGAGGGGGTCTCGTCGGTGATCTGCAGCATGGCGAGGTTGCCGTCGGAGGTCACCGTGCACAGCACCGAGCCCTTGGTGAAGTACGTGTCGGCGTCCAGGTCCTTCTTCGAGATATCGCTGGGCAGCGCGTCGGCGCCGACGCCGTCGCGGCACTGCTGGTAGGTCGGGCCGGCCGACTTCCCGAAGGTGGTCAGGAAGCGCATGCCGCCGTCGGCCCAGGTCTGGTACTCGATCTCGAAGTGCTCGGTGTCGCCGATGGTTCCGTTGGGGTCGACGGTGGCCTGGTCCAGATCGACGTGCGTCCCGGTGCTGTAGGCGGGGGAGCGGATCACGAACCGGCGGCTGTCGACGAGCAGTTGCGGCTGCTGGACGGCGGGCTGCGTGGTGGGTTCGCCGGTCGGCCCCTGGCTCCCGACGCCCGACGCCGCCGCGGAGGCGGAGGTCGTGCCGGTACCCGGTGCGCCGGTGTGCGTGCCGGGGCTGCCGCCGTCGGCGGCCTGGTCGCCGCCGCGCTGCCGGGCGAAGGCGTACGTCAGCGTCACCGCCAGCACGAGCGCGATCACCATGCCGCCGACGGTCAGCACCTTGCGGGTCCGCCCGCCGCCCGGCCCGCCGGGGGCGCCGGGGCCGCCCGGCCCGTCCTGCGCAGGGAACCCGCTCCCGTATCCGCCGGTCCCGGCGCCCGCGCCGCCCGGCATTCCGAACCCCGCGCCGGCGGCGGCGGCCGGGCCCGCAGGGCCGGTCCCGCCCCCGTACCCGTGCGCGCCGGTGTAGGCGCTGCCGCCGTACGCGCTCGGGGGCGCGGCCGGCCGCTGCGGGACACCGGGCGGCGCGCCCGCCGGCGGGTCCGGAACGGTCACCGGCGCCATCGCGTCCGGCGGACGCTGCGCGGCGGCCTCGCGCCGTACGATCTCCGCCGCCACGGGCTCGGGCAGCCACCCCGCGAAGTCGCGCAGCGGCCGCCCGGCGGCGCTCTCGCACAGCTGGGCCAGTTCGGCGGGCGCGGGACGGGCCGCGGGGTCCGCGACCAGGCAGCGTTCCAGCAGCGGGCGGAGCGCGTCCGGGTAGCCGGACAGGTCGGGCGGCCTGATCGCGGTGTTGGCGATCTTCGCGGCGAGCGTGATCGCGCCCGCCTCCCCGTACGGGTGGCGTCCGGTGGCGGCCACCGCGGCTATCAGGCCGAGCGAGAAGACGTCGGTGGCGGGCGTCAGGTCGAGGCCGTTGGCGTGCTCGGGCGACATGAACTGGGGGGTGCCGATCAGGCCGCCGCTGCGGGTGATCTGGGTGGACTCGGCGGCGCGCGCGATGCCGAAGTCGATCACCCAGGGGCCGTGGGCGGAGAGCAGCACGTTGCTCGGCTTGAGGTCGCGGTGGATCACCCCGGCGGCGTGCACCGAGCGCAGCGCCTCGGCCGCGCAGCCCACCAGTTGCAGCACGGCGGGCAGCGGCAGGACGCCGTGGCGCGCCAGCGTCTCGTCGAGCGGCAGCCCCGGCACGTACGTGGTGGCGAGCCACGGCTGGTCGCCGGTGGTGTCGTGGTCGACGACGGGCACCACGTGGTAGCCCTGGACCCGCCGCGCCGCGACGACCTCCTGCTGGAACCGCCGCCGGAACTCCTCGTCCCGGGCGAACTCCCGCCGGATCACCTTCAGCGCGACCGGCTGGCCGCCGCGGGTGTGCGACAGGTAGACGGTGCCCATGCCGCCCTCGCCGATCCGGGCGAGCAGCCGGTAGCCGGCCTGCTCGCGCGGGTCCTGCACCTCCAGCGGCTGCAGCGGACCGGACGCGTCGTGGCTGGCGTACTGGCTGGCGATGTCGGCACCCCCCGGTAGACGAACGGGCCACGATGCTACCCGCCGGCCGTGGACCGCCGCCGGTACGGTCTCCAACTCGGCACGCAATCAGGCCGGTTCCGTGACAGACCCGCCGCCGGTGCGTCAGCCGCCCCCACTGCCGCCGCCGTCGGCGGCGTCGAGCCGGATCAGCCGCTCGTGCGACGGCACGTCCCAGGCGACGAGCGTGCCCTGGTACGGGATGTGCTCGTCCTGGCCGAGCAGCAGCCAGCGGGCGCCCCAGCGGTGGGCGATGTCGCGGCGCACCGGGTCGGGCGTGGCGGAGTCCAGGTACGCGAAGAGGTCGCCGAAGCGTCGGTCGCGCTCGGCGGGCGGGGTCGAGGGGTCGGGCCAGGTGGGGGCGACCAGCCGGATGCCGTAGGCGGGCAGCACGTGGCTCGCCTGGTAGCTGTCGGTCAGCACCACGTCGCCCTGGTGGGTGCGCGCGACCACCCACCGGTAGTCGTGCCAGCGCACCGGATGGCCCAGGTCGACCGGCAGCAGCCGGCGCGGCACCACCGCGCCGATCTGGGCGGCCAGCCCGCAGCACAGCGCGGCCGCGGCCAGCGGCGCCAGCACCCGGCGCAGCCGCGTCCACCGGGGGAGTTCGGCCAGCTCGACGGCGAGTGCGAACTGCGGCGGCACCAGCAGCAGCGCGAACACCCGGCCGTAGGTGTAGTGCCCGCTCAGCCAGCCGTAGCCGGCGATCGCGCAGTCCGCGGCGAACATCAGCACCAGCGGGTCGCGCGCGCCCCACCGCCCGCCGGCCCGCGCCCGCCACACCAGCGCGGGCAGCCCCACGGCGGCCAGCCCGTACCACCGCAGCGGCTGCTGGTAGAGGGTGCGGTGCACCGCGTCCAGGGTGGCGTCGCCGGCCAGCGTCCAGACGTCGAAGTAGGGCCAGGCGGCCGCCGCGCCGGCCGCGGCCGCGGCGGTCACCGCCCACCCCGCGCCGATGTGCCACGACCACGTCCGCTGCCGCGCCGCCACCGTGGCCAGCGCGCCGACGGCTGCCGCGAGCGCGGTGATCGGGTGGATCAGCAGCAGCACCCCGCCGGCCGCGCCGAGCGCGGCGTGCGCCCCCCACCGCCGGGCGGCGCGCGGCCCGGCAGGCGTCGTCACGAGCCGGTCGGTCCACGCCCACAGCAGGAACGTCAGTCCCACCGCGAAGGCGCTCGGGTAGGACGCGCCGCGGGTCAGCG
This sequence comes from Actinacidiphila polyblastidii, assembly GCF_036353415.1. Lineage (NCBI taxonomy): Bacteria > Bacillati > Actinomycetota > Actinomycetes > Kitasatosporales > Streptomycetaceae > Actinacidiphila > Actinacidiphila polyblastidii. The sequence goes on along the minus strand of NZ_JAZEWV010000005.1, from coordinate 318,413 downwards.
ACCACACCCCGCAGAAGCCGCTCCACTCCGTGCCGCGCACGCCCCACAGCAGCGAGAAGGCCGCCAGCGCGTAGACCGGCGCGAGCGCCCGCGCGCTCAGCGTCCTCGCGTACGCGCCCACCCCGGCCACCAGCACCGCCACGTTCAGGGCTCCGCACCAGCGCAGCGCCACCCACCCGGCCACCCCGCTCGCCTTCGCGAGCAGCCCGAGCCCCACGATGTACGGCGAGTAGTACGGGCTGCCCGTCCCCGGCGCGGCCAGCAGCGGGTTCGCGGGATGCCGCCAGTCCTCCCTGACCTGCTCGACGGCCGCGGCGTGCTGCCCGAAGTCGGAGGCGGGCGGGGTGTGCCGCAGGACCACCGAGAGCACCAGCCAGTAGGCGGCGCCGACCAGCAGGTACGGGCCCGGCCGCCGTGCACGCGCGGCGGCCGCGCGCCCGAGACCGGCGGCGGAGCCCGCGGGACCCGCGGTGCGCGCCGGTGGCCCGGTGGCGGTCACCGCCCGCACAGCACCCGCTCGGCCCGCAGGGGGTCGTCGGGATAGCGGAAGGCGGTGCGGGACCAGGCGCCGGCCAGGTTGTGCCAGAACCGCGCCGGGGTCAGCGGGGCCCGCACGGAGGACTGCAGGTCGGCGAGCGGACCGCAGTTCAGGGCGGCGCGGGCGGCGCGGACCCGGGCGGCGTCGAGACCGGCAGGGACGGGCGTGCCGGGGTCGGTGTAGTCGGCGACGATCCACGCGGGGTCGATCGGCTTCTCGTGGCCGGCGCGCGCGTCGGTGCGCGCGGCCGCCCTGGCCTGGTGGGCGACGAGCGGGTAGGCCAGGCCCAGCGGGTCGACGGAGTCGCCGTCCAGCGGGGTGACGATGCCGTTGTAGCCGAGCAGGTCGTAGGAGCCGGCGACGGTCGCGCCGAACCGGTGGGCCAGCGGCAGCCGGACGAACCGGCCGCCGCCGGCCGGGGTCGGCAGCAGCAGCACCGGCGGGCCCGCGGCGAGCGCGGCGCGCACCGCGGCCCGCAGCGGTTTGGCGCGCAGCGCGTGCACCTCCTGGGAGTCGGGGTGCGAGGAGCGCGTGTAGACCTGGTAGTCGGTCTGCTCGTCCAGGATCAGGTACGGGTTGCCGCTGGAGGCCGGGGGCCGCCACAGCAGCGCGCACGCCACGCTCCACACCGCGAGCGCGACGACCGCGGCGAGCGCCACCGGGGCCGCGGGCCTCGCGCGGGCCGCGCGCCGCGCGCGATCCGGGACGGTCAGCGGCACCGCGCACAGCGGCAGCACGAGCAGGAACAGTCCGGGCAGCAGCAGCCGGCCGTGCATGAAGTCGCCGCCCACCCGGCACACGTACAGCCACGACAGCAGCCCGGCGACCGGCGGGGCGAGCAGTTCCGGGCGCAGCGCCCGGCGCAGGGCCCGCCGCGGCGCGCAGGCGGCGAGCGCGGCCACCGCCAGCAGCGGCAGCCACAGCCGGTAGGGGCCGGCGAAGTTGCCGAAGTACGCCAGGCCGCGGGTCCACACCGCGTCCGACGCCTCCTTGGTCAGCGCGGGCAGCGGTACGAGCACGCCGTAGTAGCCGGCCCGGAAGACCTCGTACGCGGCGGGCAGCGCGACCGCCGTGCCGAGCAGCGCGAGCGAGCGGGCCGCACCGGGCCGCAGCATCCACCACAGCGCGCCGAGGAAGACCGCGCCGACCACCGCGAGATCCGGCCGCACCAGCGGCCCGAGCCCCAGGACGAACGCGGTGGCGTACACCCTGCGCGGCCGGTCCGCGGCGTCACGCGCGGCGACCAGGCACCACCACGACAGGCCGATCCACCCGGTGGACAGGCCGTTCTCCAGCCCGGAGGACGCGTAGTCCCAGTCGGCCTTGACCGCGAGCAGCACGAGCATGCCGAGCGGCAGCAGCGGGGCGCCGGTCAGCGGGCGGACGGCCCGGCGGGCGGCGGCCACGGCGAGCGCGTACCCGGCGCCGGTGAGCAGCACGCCGAGCACCACCGCGACGAGCGCCGGGTCCCGGCCGGTGGCGTACGTGGTGGCCGCGACCAGCCACTGCCACAGCGTGCCGGTGGAGGCCTCGGCGCGTTCGCCGACGTTGAAGAGGGGGCCGTGGCCGGCCAGGATCTGCCGGACGGTGCGGGTGTAGATCATGCCGTCGTCGCCGACCCACCGGTGCTGCCAGCCCATCGCCACGGCGATCAGCGCGGGCACGCCCGCGATGCCGGCCTCGCGGGCCCGCCGGCCCGTCAGCGCCGAGCGGAGGCGGTCCGTCCGCCCGGTCCTGCCGGACCCGCCCGTCCCGCCGGTCGCCCGCGGTGGCGGCCGCCGGGCCCCCGGGGCCGGAGCCAGCTCGTGCGAGGTCATGGCGGAACTCCCGACTCCCGGCGGCACACATCGGTCCATCAGGATCAGCGTGCCAAAAGGTCATCGCATGATCGGGCCGCCACGCGGAGTCCGGCCCCCGGCCGCCACCCGTCCGGGCCCCGCGCCGCCCCGCGCCGGCGGCCCGGGGCCCGCGCTCGCACGCGTGAGCGCGGGCCCCGGGCCGCGGGGGAGCGAACCCGGACGGGCGGGCTACTTGACCGCGCCCGCCATCACGCCCGAGACGAACTGCCGCTGGAAGGCGAAGAAGACCGCCAGCGGGATCACCATCGACACGAACGCGCCGGGCGCGAGGATGTCGATGTTGTCGCCGAACTGCCTGACCTGCTGCTGCAGCGCCACCGTGATCGGCTGCGAGTCGCTGTTCGCGAAGATCAGCGCGACCAGCATGTCGTTCCACACCCACAGGAACTGGAAGATGCCCAGCGAGGCGATGGCCGGGCCGCCGAGCGGCATCACCACGCGCAGGAACAGCCGCAGCTCGCCCGCGCCGTCCAGGCGCGCCGCCTCCAGCAGCTCGCGGGGGATCTCCGCGAAGAAGTTCCGCAGCAGGAAGATCGCGAAGGGCAGGCCGAAGGCGGTGTGGAAGAGCACCACTCCGGAGATGTCGCCGAAGATGCCGATGTCGCCGAAGAGCTTCGCCACCGGCACCAGGGCCACCTGCACCGGCACGACCAGCATCGCGACCACCGCGAGGAACCACCAGTCGCGGCCGGGGAAGTCCATCCACGCGAAGGCGTAGCCGGCCAGCGAACCGATGACCACGACCAGCAGCGTGGCCGGCACGGTGATCAGCGCGGTGTTCCACAGCGAGTCCGTGACGGCGTGGTTGTCCAGCAGGGTGCGGTAGTTGGCGACGGTCAGCTGGGACGGCGAGGTGAAGACCTTCCACCAGCCGCTCGCCGAGATGTCGCTGGGGGTGCGCAGGCTGGACAGCAGCAGGCCGATCGTCGGCAGCAGCCAGAACAGCGCCACCACCAGCAGGAAGATCCGCAGCACGCCGCCGCCGGCGCGCGCGGCGAGCCGGGCGCCGAGTCCGGGCCGCGGCCGCGCCCCGCTGCCGGCGACCGGACCCGGTCCCGTGCCCGTCCGCGGTCCCGTGCCCGTCTGCGGTCCGCTGACCGCCGCACCGCCCGTGGCGGTCGCGTCCGCGCTCATCGCCGCTCCTCCCTGCGCAGCCGCCGGATGTTGAAGATCATGACGGGCAGCACCAGCAGTAGCAGGATCACGCCGATCGCGCTGCCGACGCCCTGGTCGTTGCCGCCGCCGAAGGACGACAGGTACAGCTGGAGCGCCAGCACGTTGGCGTCGGACTGGGTGTTGCTCGGCGCGATGATGTACACGAGGTCGAAGATCTTCAGCACGTTGATCATCAGCGTCACCATGACCACGACCAGCACCGGCGCGAGCAGCGGCACGGTGATCCGGCGGAACACCTGCCACTCGCCGGCGCCGTCCACCCGGGCCTGCTCCAGCAGTTCGCGCGGCACCCCGGCCAGCCCCGCGGCGATCAGCACCATCGCGAAGCCCGCCCACATCCACACCCAGGAGGCGATGATCGACGGGGTGACCAGGCTCGGGCCGAGCCAGTTGACGCCGTTGTACTTGCCGGTGAAGTTGGACGAGGGCAGCCGCAGCCGGGCGCCGGCGGCCTTCGCGGGCAGCCGGTAGGTGCCGTCCTTGCCCGAGGTGGCCGAGGCGACCACCTCGCCGTCCTTGACCGCCTGCACCTTCACCCCGGACAGCGCCTTCTCGCCGGGGTCGATCGCGCCCGCCGTGCCGGTGCCGCCCGGCCTGAAGTCCAGCCACACGGTGCCGGTGACGGCGTCGGCGGCGGGCGCGGCCGGTTTCGCCTGCTGCGCCCCGGCCGGCAGCTTGTTCTGCGGGATGCCGATCAGCGGCAGGTCCGCGGAGGCGCCGATCCGCGCGGCCGACGCGGAGGTGTACGAGCCGCCGGGGGTCGGCTTGAGGTCGCTGTTCGGCCGCGGACGCGCCCCGGGATACGCCGAGTTGCTGGTGAACGTGTCGTGCACCGCCACCACCACGGCGTTGGCGACGCCCTGGGACGGGTCCTGGTCGTAGACCAGCCGGAAGATGATGCCGGCCGCGAGCATCGAGATCGCCATCGGCATGAAGACGAGCAGCTTGAACGCGGTTCCCCAGCTGACCCGTTCGGTGAGCACCGCGAAGACCAGGCCGAGAGCGGTCGCCACGGTCGGCGCGACCGCCACCCAGATCGCGTTGTTGCGCACCGCGGTGAGGATGTCGTGGTCGCTGAAGACCGTGCCGAAGTTCTTCAGCCCGACGAAGCCGCTGCCGTCTGCGTCGAACAGGCTGCGCCAGACGGTGTACCCGATGGGGTAGGCCACCAGCGCGCCCAGCAGGACCAGTGCGGGCAGCAGGAAGAGCGCGGCCACCCACGGGCGGGTGCCCATGAGGCCGCGGCGGGGCGCGGCGCCGGGCCCCTGGGCGGGACCCGGCGCCGACGGGACGGCGGCGGCCGCGCCGCCCCCCGCCTCGGGAAGCGAGGCGTCAGCCATCCGCCCTCAGCTCCCGTACGCCTTGGCGGCGTCCGCTTCGAGCTTGGCCTGCGCGCCCGCCACGTCGGAGGGCTTGGCGAGGAAGTCCTGGAGGTCCTTCCACTCGCCCTCGCCCTTGGTGCCGCCGAAGGCCGCCGGGGCCTGGTCCGACATGTCGAACCGGAAGTCGTCGCCCGAGGCGATCAGCGACTTGGCGATGTTGCGCTGCACGTCGGTCGGGTACGCCGAGAAGTCCAGCGACTTGTTCGGCGAGAGGTAGCCGCCGCCGCCCGCCCAGATCCTCGCCGCGTCCGTCGACCCGATGAAGGTCAGCAGCGCCTGCGCGGCCTTGCCGTCCTTCAGCGCGACGGCCACGTCGCCGCCGCTGACCACGGGGGCCTTGCCGCTGCCCACCGCGGGGAACGGGAACTCCTTGGCGTCGGTGCCGACCTTCGCCTTGGTGTTCGACGTGATGAACGGCGCGACGAAGTCCGCCTCGTAGACCATCGCGGCCGGGGTGCTGCCGGTGAAGACCTGCGTGACCGACTTGGGGAAGTCGGCGGCCAGGGCGCCCTTGGTGCCGCCCGCGACCAGGTCCTTGTTGCCGAACAGCTGGGCCAGGGTGGTCAGCGCGGCCTTGACCGACGGGTCGGTCCACTTGATCTGGTGCGCGGCCAGCTGGTCGTACTTGTCCGGGCCGGCCTGCGAGAGGTAGACGTTCTCGAACCAGTCGGTGAGCGTCCAGCCGTCCGCGCCGCCGATCGAGACCGGCGGGGTGCCCGACTCGAAGACGGTCTCCGCGGTCTTCAGGAGGTCCGCCCACGTCTTCGGCTCGCTCACCCCCGCGTTGGCGAACGCCGCGGCGTTGTACCAGATCAGCGACTTGTTCGCGACCTTCGCGTAGATGCCGTACTGCTTGCCCTTCCAGGCGCCGAGCTTCTGCCAGCCGGGCGAGAAGTTGGCGCTCGACTGCGCCTGCGCCTGCGGGCCGAGCGGCTTGAGCCAGCCCTTGTCGGCGAACTGGTGCAGTACGCCGTTCTGCGCGAGGAACGCCACGTCCGGCGGCGCGCCGCCCTCGATCTTCGTGCCGAGGAAGGTGGACTGGCTGTCGCCGGTCGGCACGTACGTGCTCTTCGCGCCGGTCCGCTTGTCGAACTCGTCGAGGACCTTCTGGAAGTTGGCCTGTTCCGGACCCGTCCAGACCGCCGCGACCTCCAGCTTCTGGCCGTGCAGGTCGGGAAGTTGGACACCGGGGCCGCTTCCGGTGCCGGTTCCGGTGCCGGTCGCCGACGGTGAGGCGGTGTTCTTCCCGTCGTCCTTCTTGTCGCTCCCGCCGCACGCCGCGGCGGTCAGCGCCAGGGCGGACGCCGTGAATGCGGCGAGCGCTATGCGCGTAGTGCGATGCGTCAGGCGATCGGTGCCTGGAGTCTTCCTTGACGTCAGCATCTGGCCATCCCCTCAGTCCCGTTGGCGTACTGTCCTACGCCCCCGCGAAAGCGGCCCGCAAGGGCGCGCACAGCTGGGTGACAGTGATCGTGACCATGCCGTGATCTTGGGGTCAAGCATGCAGGTGGGCTTGGAGTTGTCCGTGAGATCACGGGCATGCTCCCGTGTTGACCCCCCGTCAGCCGCCGTGGTCCCGGGCACGCCGAGGCCGCCGGCGTCGGGCCGCGGGGTGCGGGCACGGGGGCGTACGGAGGCCGCGTACGGGGGCTGCGGGCGCGGGGTGCGCGTACGGGGGCGTGAGGCCGGCCGGGGCGGCCGCCGCCTGCCGGGCGGGGCCCGACAGGCGTCAGCGTGAGGTGCGTTCGGGGTCGCCGGCCTCGGCGGCGCGCTGGAGCGCGCTGGCCAGGAGCGCCAGGTCGGTCGGCCCGTTGCCCAGCTCGCGGACCTGGCGGCGGGCCGGCGGATCACCCATGCGGTCCCACTCCAGCGCCACCACGGTGGGCCGCAATGTCGCCGTCCGCGGAATCCGCGCACTGACCCGCCCGGTCTGGAAGACCGTCACCGCCCCACCGGGCCGCCGCAGGTAGCCGCGTCCCGGCAGCGCGTCGTCGAGCCCCGCCGGGTCCTCGACGTGCACCATCAGCGCCGCCGACTCCGGGTCCGCCATCCGCAGCGCGATCCGTATCCGCGCCCGCTCGTCCGCCTCGCCGCCCGCGGTGCGCTCAGGCCGCCCGGTCGCGGCGACCAGGTGCACGCCGAGCCGCTCACCGTCCCGCGCCACCGCCTCCAGCGCCCGCACCACGCTCCCCGCCGAAGGCCGCCCGGGCGCGCCGAGCGCGGGCGCGACCAGCGCGTCGAGGTCGTCCACGACGATGACCAGACGAGGCAGCGGCGCGCTGCCGGGGTCGCCGGCGGAGCCCGCCGGGCGGCCGTAGCGCCGCGAACCGGCGTCGCCGGGGCGGGGGTTGGCCGCGTCGCCGGCCGCCCGTGCGCCGGGCCCGCCGGCGGAGCCGGCCTGGCGGGGGACGGTCGGGGCGGCCAGGCTCTCGGCGTGCCAGGCGCCGAACTCCTGGTCGCCGAGGAGTTCCGCGCGCTGCCTCAGCTCGGCGGTCAGCGCCTGGGCGAACTCCCGCATGCGCACCGGGTCGGAGGCCACCAGGTGGGCGGAGACGTGGGGCAGGTCGGCGCAGGCGGTGAGGCCCTCGCCGCGCTCCTGGCCCGCGCCGTCGACGAGGATCAGCGCGAGCCGCTCGGGGCGTTCCGCAGCGGCCAGGGCGGCCGCGAAGGAGCGCAGCAGCTCGGTCTTGCCCGACCCCTGCGCGCCGCCGATCAGCGCGTGCGGGCCCTCCGTGACGAGGTCGACGGCGATCCGGCCCTGCGGGCCCACGCCGAGGACCGCGGTGGCCGCAGGCGCGGCAGGGGGCGCCTCCGCCCAGCGGGCGCCGATCTTCGCCGGGGTGGCGAGCGCGAGGTCCAGCTCGTCCAGCAGCCGCACCGTGCCGGGCAGGGCGTACCGGGAGCGCGTGCCGCGCGCCTCCGCGTCCGCCTCGCGCAAGGGCGCGAGCGCCCGCGCGAAGTGCTCCGCCCAGTCCGCGGACACCGCGTCCAGCACGATCTCGTCGTCCGGCTCCACGACGTGCCCGGCGGTCTCGATGCTCAGCGTCGTGGCGACGTCGCCGGACAGCCGGGCGACCACGCCGTGCGCGATCGCCGGCCGCTCGCCCGCCTCGGCCAGGCACAGCACGTGCACCCCGGCGGAGGGTCCGGTCTCCGCGACCCGCGCCACCGTCTCGCGCAGCGCCGCGGAGCCGGGGTCGCCGTCGACGACGAGCAGCGTGTACGTGCCGTGGTGCGCCGCCGCGGCCGCCGCGACCGCGGCCTGCGGGGCGGCCGCCCAGGAGGGGCCGAGCGGGCCGTCCTCCAGGCGCCGCACCACCTCCGCGGTGCGCGCCTCGGCCTGCTCGCGGTCGAAGGCCAGCAGCAGCCGGCAGTCCTGGCCGTGCGCGGGGCGCAGATGCGGCAGCCAGTTGAGCCAGGACCACTCCTCGGCGCGGCTCTCCGCCGCCCGGGTGCGGTCCGCGCTCAGCAGCACGACCTCCAGCGTGGCGGGGGAGTGCAGCGCGCACAGCTGGGCGAGCACCGCGCGGGCCAGCCCGGACAGGCGCGGCCGTGGCCCCGCGAGGGTCAGCGCGGCCGAGCCCGGCGCGCGCAGGTCCACGGTGAACGGCACCGCCGCCAGCCGCCGGGTGCCGTCCTCCGACGGCAGGTCGGCCGTGCCGAGCCGGACGGTCAGCGCGTCGGGGTGCGCGGGGCCGCGCTCCCACAGCCGGCGGCCGGGGCCCAGCGCGGTCAGCAGCACGGCCGCCGGGTCGGGCCAGCGCTCACGCAGCGCCTCGGACTCGCCGGCGTCGCCCTCCTGCGGGCCGCCGCGGGCCCCGGTGAACCTGCGCCGCGCCCACGCGCCTATAGCGCCGACCCCGCGGGCCCGCCCGGCCTCCGCACCCGGCCTGGCCCGCTCGCCGGTCTCGCGCCGCCCGTCGGCCCCGGCGCCGCCCCCGGTCCCGTCGCCCGTCCCGTGATCGCGGCCCCGGGGAGGCGCGACGCCCTGCTGCGGGGTGGCCGCGCGCCGGCCCGCCCGGTCCGCCTGCTGCGAGGCGTACGGGTCCGGCGGGTCGTACGGGTCCGCCGCGGGTCCTTCGTGCGGGGACCAGCGGCCGCCGCTTCCGTGGGTGCCCGCGGCGCCGGTCGCGGCCTGCGCCGGGACGGCCCCGGGGGCCGCGGCGCCGGGCTCCCGCCCGGCCACCGTCACCGTCCCCGAACCCGTCGCCGTACTGCCGCCGCCGCGCGGCCCCGCCGGCTGCCCGGGGATCATGCCCGCGGCGGCCGCTCCGCTCGCGTCCGCCGCGGGCATCGCGTCCGCCGTGCCCGGCTCCGCACCGGGCCCCGGGCCCGGCGTCCACCGCACCGCCCCGCCCGGGTCGTCGCGCAGGGCGACGCGCAGGTGGCCGTCCCCGTCGGGGACGGAGGCGAGCGGCGAGGGCGCGGGGGCGTGCGGGGGGTCGAGGCGGAGCGTGGACTCGCCGATCTGCAGCAGCGCGCCCGCGGTGAACGGCACCGGGCGCGGGCCGACCGCCCGGCCGGCCAGGGCGGTGCCGTTGGTCGACTCCAGGTCGGCGACCGTGATCTGCCCGTCCGCGCCGACCGCGATCTCGCAGTGCAGCCGGGACACGTCCGGGTCGTCGAGCGGCACGTCGGCGTCCGCCGAACGGCCGATCCTGGCCTGGCCGCCCTGCAGCAGGTGCACCCCGCCGGCGTCCGGGCCGCCCACCACGCGCAGCCTGGCCAGCTCGGCCGGGGGTCTGCCGTACTGCCCGAAGCGGCCGTACGGCCCGTGCTCGCCGTGCTGTTCCGCGGGGGCGTGCAGGGACAGCAGCGCGCCGTCCACGAGCGGCGGCGCGCCGAGGACCGCGGTGGGCGGGAGCCGCTCGGCGCCGGCGTAGAGCACCACGGCGGCCGAGGCGGACCGGCCGCCCGGCTGCCCGGTCCCGGCCGCGGAGGCCAGCGCGCCGGCCACCTTGCCCAGGGGCGTGCCCTCGGGCGCCGTGACCAGCACGTCGCAGCCGCGCGCGGCACGGCCGCCGCGCGGCCCGAGGACGGTCAGCCGGATCTGCATCTCGTCCGCGGTCCCTTCTCCCCGGGCCCGCGCACGCCTACGGGAATCCCTCCCCGGGGCGCCCGCGGGCGCAGGCCGTCCGGCGCGAACCGGCACGACCACTCGAACTCGAACACTCGCTCACCCGTACGGCCGGGCCGTACGAACCGCCACACCAACTGCCACGCCAACCGTCGTGCCCCACGCGCCACTTCGGGCCCGCGCGCACCACTCAAGCACGAATCCCGCTGACGCACCGCAGGGCCCCCACCGCTGCCGGACAGCCATACGGGTGCATCCTCCCACCCGCCACCGACAGCCCGTCGCCGGTACCGCCCTGCGGCGATCTTGACCGACCGGCGGACGATCATCCTGGAGTGCATCGCGGCCGGAGTCCACCCGTCGGCGACCGAAAACGTCCGTCGGGTGACCGAAAACGCCCGTCAAGGGTGACGTTCCGCACGCCCGGCTGACGCCACGGCCCCGCGGCGCCTCCGCGCACCGCCGCGGCAGCCGCGCCGAACAGGCAACCATCCGCCCCCGTACGGCGTCCTACCGGGGAATCCGGCCGCTGGGTCGCACCCGGCACTACGCTGGTCGGCAATCACCACGAACCCCATCGTGGACGATCACCACGGACCACCACCGCGAACGACCACCACCGATCACCGCGATCAGACGCCGGACCAGGGCGGAGCGGGGCAGCGGAGCGACGCAAGGGAGCAGAAGACGTGCGGCCGGTAGGCAGCAAGTACCTCTTGGAGGAGCCGCTCGGACGCGGCGCCACAGGCACCGTCTGGCGCGGCCATGTGCGGGGCGAAGAGGGCACCGCGGTCGCCGTCAAGGTCCTCAAGGAGGAGCTGGCGAGCGACCCGGACGTCGTGATGCGCTTCCTGCGCGAGCGCTCCGCGCTGGTCAGGCTGCGCCACCCGCACATCGTCCGGGTCCGCGACCTGGTCGTCGAGGGCGATCTGCTGGCCCTGGTGATGGACCTGATCGACGGCCCCGACCTGCACCGCTACCTGCGCGACAACGGCCCCTTCAGCCCGATCGGCGCGTCCCTGCTGACCGCGGCGGTCGCCGACGCGCTCGCCGCCAGCCACGCCGACGGCATCGTCCACCGCGACCTGAAGCCCGCCAACGTGCTGATCGCCACCGTCGTCGGCGACGACGGCACCGAGACGATGCACCCGATGCTCACCGACTTCGGCATCGCCCGGCTGGCCGACTCCCCGGGCGTGACCCGCACCCACGAGTTCGTCGGCACCCCGGCGTACGTCGCGCCGGAGTCCGCGCAGGGCCGCCCGCAGACCTCGGCGGTCGACGTGTACGGCGCCGGCATCCTGCTGTACGAGCTGGTCACGGGCGCGGCGCCGTTCCGCGGCGACAGCGCGATCGAGGTGCTGCACGCGCACCTGAACCAGGAGCCGAGCCGCCCGTCGGGCGTGCCGGAGCCGCTGTGGACGGTCATCGAGCGCTGCCTGCGCAAGGACCCGGACCGCAGGCCCTCGGCGGAGGGCCTGGCCCGGGCGCTGCGCGTGGTCGCGGCGGGCATCGGAGCGCGGGCCACCCCCGACCAGGCGGAGGCCGCGCTCGGCGTCGCCGCGCTGCTCGGCCCCGACACCGAGCCGACGCCGGTGCCCGGCACGTCGGAGGCGGACCCGACGCAGGTGCTCCCGTCCGGATCGGGTTCCGGTCCCGGTCCTGGTCTCGGTTCCGGCTCCGCGGGTCAGGGCGGGTCCGGCTACGACCCGAACGCCGTGACCCGGATGCTGCCCTCCGACGGCGGACCGGCCTCAGGTGGCTTCGGCGGCTCCAGCGGCTCGGGCGGGGATTCCGGCGGGGATTCCGGCGGGGACAGCACCCGGGTGCTGCCGCCGGTGCCGGGCGGCGCTCCGCAGCCGGCCCAGGCGCAGGGCCCGCACCCGTGGGAGTCGCAGCTCAGGGCGGCCCGGCACCGCAACGAGCAGACCGACGTGCAGTACCTCCCGCCCGGGAGCCCCGAGGGCCAGGGGCAGGACCCGCTGCGCCGCGCCCCGCGGCGCCGGCCGCAGGCCCCCGCGCCGCAGCAGCCGCCACCGTACGGCGGGCAGCAGTACCCGCCCCAGCAGTCGCGGCCGCAGCAGCCGCCGTCGCATCAGGGCGGCGGTTACGGGTACCCGCCGCAGCGGCCCGCCCAGCCGCAGGGGTACCGGCCCCGGCCGTACGAGCCGCAGCCGCAACGGTACGAGCCGCAGCGCCCGGCCGCCCCGGAGCCGCGGGCGCCCCGCGAGCCGAGGCGCAGCGCCAACCCGGTGAAGATCCCCGGCCTCGGGTGCCTCAAGGGCTGCCTGACGGTGATCCTCGTGCTAGTCGTGATCTTCGTGGTCGTCTGGTACACCACGCCGCTGCCCGACTGGGTGGACAGCACCCGCAACCTCTGGGACGCGACGTCGAACTGGGTCCACACGGCGTGGGACAAGGTGTCCGCGATCACCGGTGACTCCGGCGGCGGCTCCGGCAACTGACCGCTCGCGCAGCTGACGGGCCGGGCGGCTGACGGCTCGGCGGCTCCGCCGCGGACCCGCTCGTGCCGCGAACGCACGCGCCGCGGACCGGCCGCGAGGTCGACCGCTCGCGCCGCGGACCGCTCGCGCCGCGACGCGTGGCGGCCGCCGCACGCGCCGCCGGACCTCCCGCCGGCCGCCCTGACCCGCGACACCACCGCCCGGGGTGCCCCTGCCCTGCCCCTCCGTACGCCCTGGTGTGGATATTTGTCGACTTCCGGAGGGTGATTTCTCCGGCAGAACCCCTCCTCACCGCCTCCGCGTGCCCCGAACGGCCGCTGTTCCGCGTAGCTTTGTCGCCAACGCGACGGACCTTCGGAGGAGTCGGAGCAGCCTTGGCCAGGAAGATCGGCAGCCGGTACACCGCACACCAGGTGCTCGGGCGGGGATCCGCGGGCACGGTGTGGCTCGGCGACGGCCCCGAAGGCCCGGTCGCCATCAAGCTGCTGCGCGAGGACCTCGCCTCCGACCAGGACCTCGTCGGCCGCTTCGTGCAGGAGCGCACCGCGCTGCTGTCGCTCGGCCACCCGCACATCGTCGGCATCCGCGACCTCGTGGTGGACGGCGCCGACCTCGCCCTGGTGATGGACCTGGTCCGCGGCACCGACCTGCGCTCCCGGCTGGAGCGCGAACGCCGCCTGACCCCCGAGGCGGCCGTCGCGATCGCCGCGGACGTGGCCGACGGGCTCGCCGCCGCGCACGCCGGGGGCGTGGTGCACCGCGACGTCAAGCCGGAGAACGTGCTGCTCGACTCCGCCGCCCCGCCAGGACCCGGCGGCGCGCCGCCCGCGCTGCTCACCGACTTCGGCATCGCCCGGCTCGTCGACTCCCCGCGCCGCACCCGCGCCACTCGGATCATCGGCACCCCCGACTACCTCGCGCCGGAGATCATCGAGGGGCTGCCGCCGCGCGCGTCGGTCGACATCTACGCGCTGGCCACCGTGCTGTACGAACTGGTCGCCGGGTTCACGCCGTTCGGCGGCGGCCACCCGGGCGCGGTGCTGCGGCGGCACGTCACGGAGACCGTGCAGCCGCTGCCCGGCCTGCCCGACGAGCTGTGGCAGCTCCTCGCGCAGTGCCTGGCCAAGGCGCCCGCCTCCCGGCTGACCGCGGGCGAGCTGGGCGCGCGGCTGCGCGAGCTGCTGCCGCACCTGGCCGGGGCGCCCGCGCTGGACGTGGCGCCGCCCGGCGCCGACGGGGCCGCCGCGGAGACCGCCTACGGCGACGAGGACGGCACGGAGGGCGCGGACGCCGAGGGCCGGTCGCGGCCGCAGGCCCCGCCCGCACCCGGGTCGTCCTTCGCCGACCGGCGGCGCGGCGCCGTACCGCTGGTGCGCGGGGCCGCGCCGGACTCCAGCCGGGACACCCACACCAGCATCAAGCTGCCCTCCGCGGAGGAGCTGGCCGGCTTCGGGGCGGCGTCCCGCGCGGGCCGTACGAACGGCAAGAACGCGGGCGCGGCCCGCGGCCGGGCCTCGGCGGCGGGACGCCCCGCCAGCCCGCGGCACCGCGCGGTGTCCGACGCGATCCGGCAGCGCCGCATCAAGTTCGCCGCGGCGGCCGCGGCGGCGCTGGCGGTCGCCGGGCTCGGCGGCTGGGGCATCGCCTCGGCGGGCTCGTCCGGCTCCGAGCACCCCGGCGGCGCGAAGGACACCGGCACCTCGCGCGACGACCGGTCCGTCTCGCCCGGCACCTCGCCCGGCGCCGCGGCCACGCACACCGCGGGCCAGGGCACCCCGACCGCGCCCACCGCCGGCGTGCCCTCCCCGCAGGGCCGCACCGGTCCGCCGGTCACCCTTCCGCGCTGGACCGCGCCGCACGCCGTGCCGGCGGCCGGCGTGCGGCTCACCGGCGGCCCGCGCGCGGTCGCCCTCGGCTCCGCCACGTACGTCTTCGCGCGCGGCGCGGACAAGAACGTCTGGTACGTGGTGCGGGACGCCTCCGGGTACGGCACCTGGCACCGGCTGACCGGCATAAGCACCGAGGGCGACCCGGCGGTGGTCTCGGCCCGCGCCGGGCGGATCGACCTGTTCTCACTGGGCACCGACGGGCTGCTCTACCGGCGTACGTACGCGTCCGGCTCCTGGAACGCCTGGTCGCAGGTCGACGAGCGGACCCGCTTCGACGCGGCGCCGGCCGCCGCGTCCTCGGCGCCGGGCCGGATCGACCTGGTCGGGCGGGTCGGCGGCGACCTGGTCACCGCGTCGCTGGTCGGCGGCCGGTGGAACGCCTGGGCGCTCGTGCCGACCGCGGGCCGGATCACGTCGGCGCCCGCGCTGGTCTCGCGGGGCGCCGGGAGCCTCGACGCGTTCGTCGTCCGCAAGGCCGACGGAGCGGTGCTGTGGCTGCCGTTCTCCGGCGGGGCGTGGCGGCCGTCCGCCCTGGTCGACGGCCTGGACGCGGGCGAACGCCGCCCCGAGGCGCTCGCCGCCGGCTCCCGCCTCTACGTCTTCGCCGGCGGCGAAGCCGCCACCGTCCAGGGCGGCGCGGCCCCCCTCCCCCCCGGCCTCACCGGCCCCCTCGGAGCCGCCACCGGCCCCGGCACCCTCGAACTCTTCGCCCCCACCCCCCACGGAACCCTCACCCGCACCACCGCCTAGCCCTCCCCGAGGGCGCACCACCCCGGCTCCGTGCCGCCGCCTAGCGGCTGGGCCCGCCACCGCCCCCCGCTCCGGCGGACGGCCCCTGCGGCGTCCGTCCCGGCGGCTGCGCCGCATACCCGGCCCGCCACCTCCGCGCCGCCCGGCCCCGCGGCTGCCCCGCGAATGCGACCCCGGGCCCGCGCCCCGGTGCCTTGCGGCCCGTGCCCCCGTGACGTCCGCCTCGGGCACGCCCCCGGCGGCCGCGCCGCCAAGGCGGCCCGCCACCTCGGCGCCGCCACCGGCCCCGCGGCTGCCCCGCGGCTCTCCCCGCATCCCCGCGCCGGGACGCGCTGCCGCCCGCGGAGACCCGTAGCCGTCCGGCGGCAGCCGGACTCCCGTACGGTCCAGGACCCGACATCCTCGGTCTGGATCTGCCTCCAGCCCGCCCCTGGGGCGACCCGGCCTCCCGACGGGCCGGCTGTCAGCCGCCACGGCAGCCCGGGCCTGGGTCTCGTCGGCCTGCTGGCCGGGCCCGCCATGGCATCCACCCCGGGCCGGCTCGGCGGGCGCGCCGCGAACCCGGCCCGCCACCTGCGCGCCCCGCGGGCCGGTCTCGCGCGTCCACCCCTCGGCGGCCTCCGCCCCGGGCGGGCTTCGCGCCGCCCGCCCCCGCGGCTGCGCCGCGAAGGCAGCCGCGGGGGTGCCCCGATCCGCGCCCGGGTCCCCCCCGAAGACCCCGCCCCCCCGGGGCGGCAAGGCCCTCGCCGGTGGCAGCCGCACGCGCCCGGGGTGGGTCCGGGCAACCAGCCGGTAGGCTGGACGCGTGGCGATCGTCGATGTATCCGAAGAACTGAAGTCCCTGTCCTCGACCATGGGGTCGATCGAGAGCGTCCTCGACCTCGACCGGATGCGGGCTGACATCGCCGCGCTCGAAGAGCAGGCCGCGGCACCGTCCCTGTGGGACGACCCGGACAACGCGCAGAAGATCACCAGCCGGCTGTCGCACCTGCAGGCCGAGCTGCGGAAGGTCGAGACGCTGCGCGGCCGGATCGACGACCTGTCGGTGCTCTTCGAGCTGGCCGAGGCCGAGGACGACGCGGACACGCGCACCGAGGCCGAGTCGGAGCTGAACGAGGTCCGCAAGGCGCTGGACGAGATGGAGGTCCGCACCCTGCTGTCCGGCGAGTACGACGCCCGGGAGGCGCTGGTCAACATCCGCGCCGAGGCGGGCGGCGTGGACGCCGCCGACTTCGCCGAGCAGCTGCAGCGGATGTACCTGCGGTGGGCCGAGCGCCACGGCTACTCCACCGAGGTCTACGAGACCTCGTACGCGGAGGAGGCCGGCATCAAGTCGACCACTTTCGTGGTCAAGGCGCCGTACGCCTACGGCACGCTCTCGGTCGAGCAGGGCACCCACCGCCTGGTGCGCATCTCGCCGTTCGACAACCAGGGCCGCCGCCAGACCTCCTTCGCGGGCGTCGAGGTGCTGCCGGTCGTGGAGCAGTCCGACCACGTCGAGATCGACGAGTCCGAGCTGCGCGTCGACGTGTACCGCGCCTCCGGCCCCGGCGGCCAGGGCGTCAACACCACGGACTCCGCGGTCCGCATCACCCACCTGCCGACCGGCATCGTCGTCTCCTGCCAGAACGAGCGCTCGCAGATCCAGAACAAGGCCAGCGCGATGAACGTGCTGCAGGCCAAGCTGCTGGAGCGGCGCCGCCAGGAGGAGCAGGCCCTGATGGACTCGCTCGGCAAGAGCGACGGCGGCAACTCCTGGGGCAACCAGATGCGTTCGTACGTCCTGCACCCGTACCAGATGGTCAAGGATCTGCGCACCGACCACGAGGTCGGCAACCCGCAGTCGGTGCTCGACGGCGACATCGACGGCTTCATCGAGGCGGGCATCCGCTGGCGCAAGTCCCGCGAGAAGACCGCGGCCTAGGCGGAGTTGAGGGGGGATCGGCGCGCGACGCGCCACCCCGCGGCGGCGTCGGTCTTGTCACAGTGGTGTGGAGAACTGCCGGGCACACGCGGGCAATCCGCCTATTGCGTGCTTAATGACCTTGACGGTCCAGGGGAAAGCCGCGAGGGTGTTGCGCGGCATGCGCATGATTGAGGCGTGAGCGCACGGGGTGAGCGCATCCGGCCCCTGCGGCGGCACCGTACGTTTCCATGTCTGCGCGGCCCCAAGCAGTCTTCTACTGGGGGTTCTTCACACATGAGCAAGCGCAACACGCGCGTACGGGTCACGCGCATAGCGGCCGCCGCCGTGATCGCGGCCGGCGCCTCCCTGACCGCGGTCGGCGCCGCGCAGGCCGTCACCAACGACGGCAACGGCGTCCGCGCGGGTGTGCAGCTGGGTCTGGACGACCCGGCGCCGACCGACACGACGCCCGGCGGCACGCTGCCCACCGACCCGACGGACACGCCCACCGACAGCCCGACCGACTCGCCGACGGACTCGCCGACGGACAGCCCGACGGACTCGCCGACGGACTCGCCCACCGACAGCCCCACGGACTCGCCGACGGACACCCCGACGGACACGCCCACCACGCAGCCCACGACTCCCGGCGGCGGCAGCACCACGGCTCCCGGTACGAGCGCGGGCACCACGGGCGGTTCCAGCGCGGGCTCCACCGGCGGTTCGTCCACCACCGGCGGCAACGACAACACCTGCACCCTGACCGGGGACAGCGTCGACTGCGGGAACAACAACCCGGGGACCGACAACACCCAGCAGGTCCCGCAGGGCCAGACCACCACGCAGCTGGCCGAGACCGGCTCCAGCGGCACCACGTTCCTGCTGATCGGCGCGGCGACGCTGATCGCCGGCGGCGTCGGCTTCCGCCTGACCCCGCGCCTGGCGCGCCGCGGCGGCGCCGCCTGACGACGGCCGGCGCGGATCGTATACGGCGGAAGGGCCCGGAACGCACCGCGTTCCGGGCCCTTCGGTGTCTGTGAGCGCCCTCAGCGCCTCCCTGGCGGCCTCGCGGGCCCGCCGGCGGTGTCAGGCCGTGGCGTGCTCCACCACGAGGACGACGGCGAGGAGGGCCACCAGCAGGGCTATCAGGGTCGCGGGGGTGATCGCGGACCAGGGATTCTCCTGCTGGAGGCGGGCGCGGTTCGCGCGGCACACCGCACAGCGGCCCTCACTCACCGGACCGGAACAGTTGGCGCACACCAGTCGGTCGACCGTCATGGTGATCTCCTCCTCCGTCCGGTGAACGCTCCCGGTGCGGAAATCGTTCCCGAGCAGGTGCGCTCCCACTCCCGCGCACGCGCCTGTGCGCACCCTTCCACTGTGCCAGGTTCCGCGGCAAAGGGCTGCCGCTGGCGCAATGACGGGCTTGCCCCGGTATGCCGTGTGGGCCGGGCCACCAACCCCCGACGGCGACTGCGCGGCGCCTGCCCCTTCGCGTAGTGTCGCCCCCATCCCCTGTCCGCTCACCCCGCAAACCCCTGGTGCGAACGTGATCCGATTCGACAGCGTCACCAAGACCTACCCCAAGCAGAACCGTCCCGCGCTCCGGGACGTCACGCTGGAGATCGAGAAGGGGGAGTTCGTCTTCCTGGTGGGCTCGTCCGGCTCGGGGAAGTCGACCTTCCTGCGTCTGATCCTGCGCGAGGAGCGCACCGACACCGGTCTGGTGCACGTGCTCGGCAAGGACCTGGCCCGGCTGTCCAACTGGAAGGTCCCGCACATGCGGCGCCAGCTCGGCACCGTCTTCCAGGACTTCCGCCTGCTGCCCAACAAGACCGTCGCCGAGAACGTGGCGTTCGCGCTCGAGGTCATCGGCAAGCCGCGCGGCACCATCAGGAAGACCGTGCCCGAAGTCCTCGACCTGGTCGGCCTGGCCGGCAAGGAGGACCGCATGCCCGGCGAGCTGTCCGGCGGTGAGCAGCAGCGCGTGGCGATCGCGCGGGCCTTCGTCAACCGCCCGATGCTGCTGATCGCGGACGAGCCCACCGGAAACCTCGACCCGCAGACCTCCGTCGGCATCATGCGCCTGCTCGACCGGATCAACCGGACGGGCACCACCGTGGTGATGGCCACCCACGACCAGAACATCGTCGACCAGATGCGCAAGCGCGTCATCGAACTGGAGAAGGGGCGACTGGTCCGCGACCAGTCGCGCGGTGTGTACGGCTACCAGCACTGACCCCCTGGCCGCCCCGGCCGCAGCCGCACGCCCGAAGCCCCTCTGAAAGGAACCAGACACCATGCGCGCCCACTTCGTCCTGTCGGAGATCGGCGTCGGCCTCCGCCGCAACCTGACGATGACCTTCGCGGTCATCATCTCCGTCGCCCTGTCGCTGGCCCTCACCGGTGGGGCCCTGCTGGTCAACAAGCAGGTCGACGCGATGAAGGGCTACTGGTACGACAAGGTCGAAGTCACCATCTACATGTGCAACAAGAGCGACGCGGCGTCGACTCCCAACTGCGCGCGCGGTGCGGTCACCGACGACCAGAAGGCCAGCATCCTCAAGGACCTCAGGGCGCAGCCGATCGTCGAGAAGGTCTACTTCGAGAACTCCGAGCAGGCGTACAAGCACTACCAGGAGCAGTTCAAGAGCTCCTCGCTCGCCAGCACCATCACCCCGGACCAGATGCAGGAGAACTACCGGGTCAAGCTGAAGGACCCGACGAAGTTCGCCATCGTCGCCAGCCTCTTCGAGGGACACCCGGGCGTGCAGTCGGTGGTCGACCAACGGGACACGTTGAAGAACCTGTTCGGTCTGCTCAACGGCATGACCACGGTCGCGTGGGTGGTCCTCGCCTTCATGCTGACCGTCGCCATGCTGCTGATCGTCAACACCGTGCGCGTCTCGGCCTTCAGCCGCCGCCGCGAGACCGGCATCATGCGGCTGGTGGGCGCGTCCAGCTTCTACATCCAGATGCCGTTCATCATGGAGGCGGCCTTCGCCGGCCTGGTGGGCGCCGGCCTGGCCTGCGTGATGCTGCTCGGCGGCCGCTACTTCATGATCGACGCGGGTCTGCGGCTCCAGGAGAAGATCCCGCTGGTCTCCTTCCTCGGCTGGGGCCCGGTGGTGCGCGAACTGCCCCTGGTACTGGGCATCGGGCTCGTGATGCCGGCCGTCGCGGCCTTCGTCGCGCTGCGCCGCTACCTGAAGGTGTGACCCGCACCGCACGGTCCGCACGTCCCCGCAGGCAGCGGCATCCGGACGCGTGCCGCGGCCGCGCGCGGCGGCGGCAACCTCCCGTACCGCGCCCGTTTCTGGCCTAGACTTCCGGCCATGTCCGGCCCGTGGTTGTTCGGGACGCCCCGCCGCTTGCGCCGCGGGGTGACCCTGACGTTGGTCTTCGGGACCATGCTCGCCACCGGCGCCGCGGCCGGCAGCCTCACCGATCCGGCCTCGCGGCGGCCCGGCGCCCGCATCGCGGCCGCGCCGGTCGCCGACGCCGGCCGGCCGGCCTCCCGCTCCTCCGCCGCCGCGTCCGGGAGCGCACCGGCGCCCGGCGGGTCGCCGGCCAGGGGCGCGAGCGGCGCCGACGGGCGCGACGGCCAGGCGCGCGGAGCCGACGCCACCGGCGGCGACGGGCCCGCGGACGACGGCCTCGACAGCGACCACGCCCCGCTGGACACCGGGCGCATCGCCCAGGAGATCGAGACCGGCCAGGTCGGCCCGCAGGCCGCGCAGAGGCTGGTCAGCCGCAGCGGCGACCGCTGGTCGTCCTTCTACACCGCGCAGGAGTACGCCGGACTCCAGCAGGCGCTGGACGGCCGCTACGTCGGCGTGGGCCTGTGGGTGCGGCGGATCGACGGCGGCCGCATCCAGGTCGCCCGGGTGCAGGGCGGCAGCCCGGCGGGACGCGCGGGCCTGCGGGTCGGCGACGTGCTCGCCGCGATCGGCGGCGTCCGCTGCGCCGGGCTGGCCGTCACCGAGGTCGTCGCGGACCTGCGCGGCGACAACGTGCCGGGCAGCCGGGTCGCCCTCGCCGTGCAGCGCGCCGGGCGCAGCTGGACGGTCACCGTGCGGCGCGCCACCCTCGCCACCGAGGCGGTCACCGTCACCCGGCCCGCGGACAGCCCCGTGATCGTGACGGTCGACGCCTTCAGCGCGGGCGTCGGCAGGCAGGTCGCGGCCGCGGTGCGGAACGCCCCGCGCGGGGTGCTGCTGGACCTGCGCGGCAACTCCGGCGGCCTGGTCACCGAGGCCGTCGCGGTCGCCTCCTCCTTCCTCGACGGCGGCCTGGTCGCCACCTACGACGTGCACGGCACCCAGCAGGCGCTCTACGCGGCGCCCGGCGGCGACACGCGGGTGCCGCTGGTGGTCCTGGTCGACGGCGGCACCATGAGCGCGGCCGAGATGCTCGCCGGTGCCCTGCAGGACCGCGGCCGGGCCGTGGTCATGGGCTCGCGGACCTTCGGCAAGGGCTCGGTGCAGCTGCCCAGCCCGCTGCCGGACGGATCGGTCGCCGAGCTGACCGTCGGCCACTACCGGCTGCCCGACGGCCGTACCGTCGACGGCAGGGGCATCGTCCCGGACGTCACCGTCCCGGACGGCCAGGACCCGGTCGCCGACAGCCGCGAGGTATTCGCTGGCCTGGGAGCCCCCTCGTAGTGGGAGAATGGCCGGGCTATGGCTAAAGAGACCGGTCGCAAGATGATCGCGCAGAACAAGAAGGCGCGGCACGACTACCACATCCTCGACACCTACGAGGCGGGCCTGGTGCTCACCGGCACCGAGGTCAAGTCCCTGCGCATGGGCCGCGCGTCGCTCGTCGACGGCTTCGCTCAGCTCGAGGGCGACGAGGCGTGGCTGTACAACGTGCACATCCCCGAGTACACCCAGGGGACCTGGACCAACCACGCGGCGCGCAGGAAGCGGAAGATGCTGCTGCACCGCGCCGAGATCGACAAGCTGGACCAGAAGTCGCAGGAGTCGGGCCACACGGTGATCCCGCTCGCCCTGTACTTCAAGGACGGCCGGGTCAAGGTCGAGATCGCCCTGGCGAAGGGCAAGAAGGAGTACGACAAACGCCAGACACTGCGGGAGAAGCAGGACCGGCGCGAGACCGACCGCGCGGTCTCGGCGGCCCGCCGCCGCCAGCGCGCCTGACGCGCCCGCGCGGCCCCGGGGGACGCGCGGGGGCCCTCCGGGGCCTGCCCGGGGGAATACGGTCGCCCCGCCGGGCGCTGATCCCGTACGATGGGACGTGAGCCGCCCGCGAGGGCGGTGCACCTTGAAAACACCACATGGGGATGATCGGTTTCGACTGGGGATGTCGAAGCAGGGGAAGCGAGCCGAGGAAGCGGCAATGATCTCGTAAACCATATGCCGAAACCAATAATCGCCAATTCCAAGCGCGATTCCTCCGCCTTCGCCCTCGCTGCCTAATTAGCAGCTAAGCGAAGACTCTGCGGAGTGTCAGCCCGGGGGCTGTTCCCGACCCGGATCCTGGCATCATCAAGGGAACTAAACTTCTGGACCCGGTCACGGGGACCTGAAGGAAACCAAACAGTGACTGAGCCCGTCGGCACCTTGTCCGCGTGACTGCCGGGGCTGAGAAAAGCACAGCGGACTGCGCTCGGAGAAGCCCTGGTTCCGCACCACAGGACGCGGGTTCGATTCCCGCCATCTCCACTCATCCCATGCGCCGAACGGCGCCTCCCGTCACGGGGGGCGCCGTTCGGCGTTTCAGGGGGCCGGGGCCGGCGGCTCTACTGGCTGGGCTGGCCGGGCTGGGCGGGTTCGGCCGGCGGTGGGATGACGGGGAGCGGGGGCTGGTACTCGGAGACGAACCGTTCGTGGACCCACAGAAAGCGTCCCTGCTGGTCGCGGACGCGGCGCAGGTCGGCGAAGGTCACGTCCTGCTCGCGCAGCGTCGCGTGCAGTGTGCGCATGAGGCCGCCCTCCGCGCGGATGGGCGCCGCCTCCGCGTTCGCCTGGGCGGCGAGGGCGGAGTCGCCGTCAGCCGGGGGGAGTTCGCCGGCGAGATCGGCGGAGGAGCCGAGGATCTCCTTGCCCAGGTTGAGCTGCCGGCTGACGGCGGTCCACTGCCCGTCGCTGAGCGCGAGTTCGAAGGCGGCGAGGCCGACGGGCAGCGCCGCCTTCAGCAGGAGGGACGTCGCCCTGACGAACGGCTCCGCCTTGACCCACCAGTCGCGGGGGACGTCGATCTCGTACACGCCCGCGTCGGGCCTGTCGGCTTCGAGGACGGACACCGGAAGGCGGCTGTGCTCGCACCACAGGGTGAGCCGCATCCGCTGGCTCGTGACCCCCGGCCGGCGCAGACTCCGCTCCAGCGGCTGGAGGCTGAACAGCCGGGGGCCGTCCGCCGCGTCGTCGTCCAGGGAGCGCAGCAGCCCGGTGATCTGTTCGTCCACCCGGCTGAACGCCGCCCGCGTCCCGTCGTCGAGCTGGTCGATCCGGCTGAGCACCTGCTCCTTGGCGCTGTCCTGCGCGGCGAGGATTCTGGCGAAGTGCGTGTCCATCACCCCGTCCACAGCGGCGCGAACGGTCGTGAGCAGCACTCCCTCCCGATCCGCGCTCCGGTTCAGGCCGCGCAGCAGGGCTTCCGCGTCGATGTCGTCGTCGCAGGCGTCCGGGCAGGTGTACGTCGTCTGCCCTTTCTCCAGCCGGCGGTAGAGCTTGTCGAGGTCGAACCGCGCGTGTCCTGGCGGGGTGAGCCGGCACACCACGTCGCACGGCACGACGACGCGCGTCGCCAGGCCCTTCCAGAACCCTTCGACGTACTCGCGCACCTCCTGGATCAAGTGGTCGAGGAACGCCTGCGGGTTGAGGCCGCGTACGCGTACGGTCAGCTCGCTCCCGGCCGCGGTGATCAGCGCCCTGTCGCCGTACCGGTCCTGCAGGACGATGCCGGTGGACCAGTGCAGCGCCTTGGTGACGTCGTCGCGGCCGAGGGAGTGCCGGTGGAACAGCACGATCAGGCGGTGCATGAGCCCGTCGGGCTGCACCAGGCGGCGGCCGTCCCGTTCGTGGACGTGGCAGATCTGCACCAGTTCGCGCCGGCCGGGGCGGTAGTCGGTCCACGCGGCCGTCAGCTCGGGCCGATTGTTCGGCAGCAGCTGCGCCACCAGGCTCAGCGGCTCGCCGCCGGTCAGTTCCGGCACCCGGTAGCTCAGCTCGAAGCGCTCCATCATGCGCAGGAACATCTGCTGGAGGTGGTGCGGGTAGCGGTGGGCGTCGTCCCGGTCCGGGTTGTCCCAGATGCCCGCGAGGCGGCGGTGGGGGAGGAGGCCTCCGCCGCTGACGGTCGCGCCGTCCTCCAGGACGAGCCCGATGGCCACGCTGAGCCAGTCGGCTTTCAGGATGAGGAGCTCCGCCAGGCCCGGATCGTCCGCGTAGTGGACCCAGTGCCCGAGCGCGTGGGCGTTCATCGCGAGGGAGCGGGCGCTCGTCGCCGAGAGCCCGTGCTCGGCCGCGATCGCCTCGTAGGCGCGGTATTCGAGGTACGGGGCGTCGCTGCCGGTGAGCGTCCGCCGCAGGCTGCTCCAGGTCTGCGGGTACCAGCGGGTCACGTGGGGCAGTCCCGACGCGGTGGCGGCGACGGCCTCCTTCAGAGCGGCGATCCCCGGGTCCGCGCTGTTCCTGCTGTCGACGTGGTGGAAGCCCGCGATCATGTCCCCGTAGCGTTCGCGCAGCGCCGCCTCGTCGATGTGCGCGTAGCGCTGGCCCGGTCCGCCATGGGTGGCGACGACGTGGATTCTCGCCGCGCTTCCGGCCCGGTTGCGGATCAGGGAGATCCACTCGTCCACCAGTCCGAGCTCCGGGCCTTCCCTGGGCTTCCACACCACCAGGTACACGGCGGGGTCGGTGAAGAAGAACTGATGGGTCGGCCGGTAGATCTGCTGGCCGCCGAAGTCCCACCCGTTGAGGGAGATCGGTCCCTCGTCGTCCGCCACGGTCACCTGCTTGATCTCTATACCGTGGGTCGTGTCCCGGTCCTCGACCCACTCCTCGCGGCGCAGCGCCGCCAGCAGGCTGGACTTTCCCACCGCGCCCTCGCCCACGAGCACGAGCTTCGCCTCGCGCAACTGCTCGCCCTCGGTGTGAAGAAGCCGGAAGAACTCGATCAGCTCCGTCGTTCCCTCGGCGCCGGCCGCGATGATCTCCGGCGGGAGGGGATTGTCGTGCACGTTCAGTGAGTTGAGGTCGGGAAGCGAACCCAGTGACGGCGGGAGGCTGTGCAGGCGGTTTCTTTGCAGATAGAGATACTCCAATTTGGCGAGACGGCCGATCGCTTGGGGCACTTCGACCAGCCGGTTCCTTCGCAGGTCGAGGTGCGTCAAGGAGGTCAGGCCCAGGATCGCGGAGGGGAAGTCCGTCAGGTCGTTCCCGTCGAGATCGAGGGTCTCCAGGTTGTGCAGCTCTCCACAGGCGGCCGGCAGGCCGGGCAGCCTGCAGTTCATCAGTTCAAGACGCCGTAGGCGGGACAGCCGGCCGATCGAGTCCGGGAGGGAAACGAGCGGATTGTTGGTCAGCCCGAGTGTGGTGAGCTGGGTGAGGTCGCCGATCCAGTCCGGCAGATGTCGAAGCGCGTTGTTCTCCAGCCCGAGTGTGGTGAGCTGAGTGAGATTGGCGATCGAGTCCGGCGCCGTCTCCAGTCTGGTGCCGCTGATGCTGAGTTCGGTGAGCTGGGTGAGGTTGCCGATCCAGTCCGGTGCCGTCTCCAGTCTGGTGGCGCTGATGCTGAGTTCGGTGAGCTGGGTGAGGTTGCCGATCCAGTCCGGTGCCGTCTCCAGCGCGGTTCTGTCGAGGTCGAGTCGGGTGAGCCCGGTGAGTCCGCCGATGGAGTCCGGCAGGTCCGTCAACGTGGTGTCGCTGAGGTCGAGGGTCCGGAGCCGTGTGAGGTCACCGATCGAGTCCGGTAAGCGGTGGAGCAGGTTGTTGGCCAGCTTGAGCTGGGTGAGCTGGGTGAGCCGGCCGATGGAGTCCGGCAGCTCCGTCAACGGGTTGTCGCTGAGGTCGAGGGTCGTGAGCTGGGTGAGATCCCCGATCCACTCCGGCATCTGCTCTAGCCCGGTATACGCCAGATCAAGCTCGCGCAGCGCCGACAGGCCGGTGATCTCCCGTTCGAAGTGGTCCAGGTCCTCCACCGTGAGGGAAATTCCACTCAGGGTCAGAGATCGGCCCCCTTCCAGCCTGGCGCTCGCCAGAATGTCCCGTACTGCGTCCCGCTCCGCGTTTCCCATGGTCCGAGGCTAGGGCGTTTGCGAGAACCGCCGGTCGCGGTTCGCACAATCGCCTCGGCCCGCCCCGCGCCGCGGAACTACGCGCCCGGGGCGGCGTACTTGTGGTCGGCGTGCGGGTCGAGGGCGAGGCGGTAGCCGCGCTTGACCACCGTCTGGATCAGCTTCGGCGCGCCCAGCGCGGTGCGCAGCCGGGCCATCGCGGTCTCCACGGCGTGCTCGTCGCGGCCCGCGCCGGGCAGCGTGCGGAGCAGGTCGGAGCGGGCGACGACCCAGCCGGGGCGGCGGGCCAGCGCCCGCAGCAGCGCCATGCCGGCCGGCGGCACCGGCCGCAGCAGGCCGTCGACGACCGCGGCGTGCCCGCGGATCTCCACCCGGTGCCCGGCCACCGGCAACGGGCGCACCCGGCCGGGCAGTTCAGCCGCAATCAGCTGGACGAGCGGGCCGAGCCTGAAGCGTTCCGGCGCCCGCGTGGGCACCTCCCTGGCCTGCAACGGCAGTGCGGTGACCGGGCCCACGCACGCGGCCAGCACGTCGGTGCGCAGGGCGTCGAGGAGTTCGCCGATCCGGCCGCGCTGCTCCGCGCGGTCCAGCAGCGAGGCCGCGGCCGGCGCGGAGGTGAAGCTGACCGCGTCCACCGACCGCGCGAACACCGCGTCGAGCAGCCGGTCCACCGGCGCGAGGTCGTCCGGCGGCATCCACCGGTAGACCGGCACGCCGACCACCGTCGCGCCGGCCGCCCGCAGCGACTCGCTGAAGCCGGGCAGCGGCTCGCCGTGCAACTGCACGGCCACGCACCGCCCTTCGACGCCCTCCTCCAGCAGCCGTTCGAGCACCTCGGCCATCGACTCCGAGGCGGGCGACCAGGTCTCGGTGAGCCCGGCCGCGCGGACCGCGCCGCGCACCTTGGGTCCGCGGGCGAGGATCTGCACGCCGCTGAGCCGGGCGAGCAGCGCGTCGCCGAGGCCCCAGCCGCCGGCCGCCTCGATCCAGCCGCGGAAGCCGATCGCGGTGGTGGCGACCACGATGTCCGGCGCCTGGTCCAGCAGCCGCTTGGTGGTCTCCAGCAGGGCCGCGTCGTCGGACAGCGGCACGATGCGCAGCACCGGGGCGCGCATCACCACCGCGCCCCGGCGCTCCAGCAGCGCCGCCAGCTCGTCGGCGCGGCGCGCCGCCGTCACGCCGACGGTGAACCCCGCCAGCGGCGGCACCGATCCCGGTTCGCCGGCTCTGCTGCTGTGTCCGTGCATACGGTTCTTTCCACCTTGCCTGAGGGTGCTGGTGCCCGGCGGGCGGGGTCGCACACCACCCCGCCCTGCGCCCGGCCACCCCGCCGGGGCCGTCATCGTCCCAACGCGGGGTGACGGGTTCGGTTCACCGGGATTTCCCCGGTGTTACGGAGGTCTCCGCGGCTCACACCTCGGCGTACGCGGCGGGCCGGGGCTGGGCGTCGTGCGCGGCGCCGGCCGGGGCGGCGGCCGGGCGGCGGAGGTATACGGCCCAGGTGAGGCAGAAGCACACCCCGTAGTAGGCGAGGAAGGCCACGAAGGCGGGGGTGCCGCTGTGGCCGCTGAGGAAGGACTCGCGGAAGGCCAGGTTGATGCCGACGCCGCCGAGCGCGCCGACCGCGCCGATCAGTCCCATCGACGCGCCGGACAGCCGGCGTCCCCAGGCGACCGCGTCCTGCCCGGTGAGGCCCCGCGCCTCGGCCTTGCGGTGGAAGATGCCGGGGATCATCTTGTACGCCGAGCCGTTGCCGATGCCGCTGAGCGCGAAGAGGGCGATGAAGCCGACCAGGAAGAGCGCGAGGGAGCGCTGCCGGGACGCCCCGATCACGACGCCGGTGGCGGCCGCCATGGCGAGGAAGTTCCACCAGGTGATGCGCGCGCCGCCGAAGCGGTCGGCGAGGCGGCCGCCCAGCGGCCGTACCACCGAGCCGAGCAGCGGCCCGATGAAGGTCAGGTAGGCGGCGTGCAGCGGGGTGCGGCCGAACTGGTTCTGCAGCACCAGCCCGAAGGCGAAGCTGTAGCCGATGAAGGAGCCGAAGGTGCCGACGTACAGCAGTGACATCACCCAGGTGTGGCCCTGGCGGGCGGCGGCGATCGCGGCGCCGGTGTCGTTGCGCACCGGCGCGAGGTTGTCCATGAAGAGGGCGGACAGCGTCGCGGCGACGACGATCAGCGGGATGTAGACGGCGAGCACCGTACGGGGGTGCGTGGCCCCCGCGGTGGCGATCACCAGCAGGCCGACCAGCTGGATGGCCGCCACGCCGATGTTGCCGCCGCCCGCGTTCAGGCCGAGCGCCCAGCCCTTCTCCCTGAGCGGGTAGAAGGCGTTGATGTTCGTCATCGACGAGGCGAAGTTGCCGCCGCCCACGCCGGTGAGCGCGGCGACCAGCATGAGGGTGCTGTAGGAGACGCCGGGCTTCATCACCACGGCCGCGGTGATCGTCGGCACGAGCAGCAGCAGGGCGCTGACCACCGTCCAGTTGCGGCCGCCGAAGACCGCCACGGCGAAGGTGTACGGGACCCGGAGCAGGCCGCCGACCAGCGTCGGCATCGCCACCAGGAAGAACTTGCCGGCCGGGTCCACGCCGTAGGCCGGGCCCATGAACAGCACCATCACCGACCACAGGCTCCAGACCGAGAAGCCGATGTGCTCGGAGAGCACCGAGAAGAAGAGGTTGCGGGCCGCGGTCCTGCGGCCGCCGCCCTCGTTCCAGAAGGTCTCGTCCTCGGGGTCCCACTGCTCGATCCAGCGGCCTCTCAGACCGCCCGCCACGCCGCCCGCCACGTCGCCCATCGCGTCTCCCTCGTCGAAGTGTGCCGCCGACCCTAGGAATCGCGGGTTTCGGCCCGATGGTCCGCGACGTGACGCGGGCGCAACCTTGGACTCACCCGGAGCAGGGGGGCGGTGTGAGCCCCGTACCCGGCGGTGGTGCGCCGCGTGCGCCGCCCGCGCCTTCTCCGTCAGGTCTCGGTGCCGCTGCCGAGCGTGTCCGCGTCTGCGTCTGCGTCTGCGTGTGCGCCCGCGCCTGGTGGGTGGTACGCCGCCCAGTTCGACGCGAGCGGTCACCGGCCGCTGACCGGCGGTGGCAGGGGTGGCAGCGGTGGCGGCTTCGGCAGCCGGCACGCGAACCAGACGGTCTTCCCGATGCCGTGCGGGCGCGGCAGGACGCCCCAGTCCGCGGCCAGCGCCGCCACCAGGGCGAGCCCCCGCCCGGACTCGTCGTCCGCCCCGGCCGCGCGCACCGCCGGCACGCCGTCCCCCGCGTCGGACACCTCCACGCGCAGCGCGCCCTCGCGCAGTTCGCAGCGGATCTCGATCCGCCGGCCGCGCACCCGGGAGTGCCGTACCGCGTTCGTGACGAGTTCGCTGACCAGCAGCACGGCGGTCTCGGCGGTGTCCTCCGGCAACCCCCACGCCGCGGCCTGCGCGCGCAGGGCGGCGCGGCCGCGGCCCACGCTGCGCCCGTGGCGCGGCAGGTGCCAGACGGCCTCGCCGGCCGGGGGATCGAGGGCGGGGTTCCCCGGCTGCGGGGACGGGCAGGGCCTGGCGGAGGAGTGCATGCCGCCATCGTCGCGGCGCAGCGACAACACCCCAAGGGGTCCGGCGTCCCGCCGGACGGCCGGGCACAAGGCCGCTTCCGGCCATCCTGCCGGGCCCCGCGCCGCGGCCATCGCCGCTTGTCCCACGGTGAGTTGTGGGACAAGCGGACTCACGTTCCGTGTCCCTCCGGTCGCCCAGCGAGACTACGCTGCGCGGGCATGGCACCCACTCCACGTGAACTCAAACCGTCCAACTCCGCGCGGGAGTTGTTCGGCGCGGAGCAGCGACGGCTGCGCAGCGCGGCCGGCTTGTCCCTGGACCGCATGGCGGAGATCGTCAACTACAGCAAGTCGCACCTGCACGGCGTCGAGGTGGGGGAGCGGCTGCCGTTACCCCCGCTGCCGGAGAAGCTGGACGCGACCTTCGGTACCGGGCAGCTCTTCGCCGGGCTCTGGGAGATCGTCCAACGCGAGCGGGTGCCGCGGCGCTTCGACCACTGCCTTGCGCTGGAGGGTCGCGCGACGCGGATTCAGGTGTACGGAGCCAGTATCGTCCCTGGCCTGCTCCAGACTGAGGCGTACATGCGGGCGCAGTTCGTCGCCGCTCACGCTGAGTGGAGTGAGAAGGAGGTCAACCACGAGGTGGAGAAGCGCCTGAGTCGTCAGGAACGCCTGCGCGGCGACAACACGCCGGATTTCTGGGCGATCGTGGACGAGTCGGCGTTGAGGCGCACCACTGGCGGACCCACCGCCATGCGCGAGCAACTCACCGCGCTGCTGACCTTCGTGGACACTGCGCACACCACGGTGCAGGTCATGCCGTTCTCGCATTACAGCTACCCGCTTTTCAACGGCACCTTCATCTTGCTGACCCTGCCGGACAGTTCGACGGCGGCCTACGCCGAGAGCAGTACCGCAGGGGAGATGCTCGACGACCGAGCCACCATCGCACGCAGCATCCGCGACTACGATCGGATGAAAGCGTGCGCCCTGTCCCCAGGAGCGTCCGCGAGATTCATCGAGGCCGTCCTGGAGGATCACAAGCGATGCGAGTCACCCCCGAGCTGAACGGCATTCAGTGGCGCAAGTCCAGCTACAGCGGCGGCGAACAGGGCGACGCCTGCGTCGAGGTGGGGGTCGGGACCCCGGGCGTCGTGCCGGTGCGCGACAGCAAGGACCCGCACGGTCCGGTCCTCAGCTTCACGCCCGCGGCGTGGACCGCCTTCGTCGCCGAGGTGCGCGACGTCAGTTGGCGCAAGTCCAGCTATAGCGGCGGCGACCAAGGGTCCGAGTGCGTCGAGGTGGGGGTCGGGACCCCCGGCGTCGTGCCGGTGCGCGACAGCAAGGACCCGCACGGTCCGGTCCTCGCGTTCGCCCCGGCCGAGTGGGCCGCCTTCCTCTCCACCCTGCGCGACGGCGGGCTTCCCGCCCGCTGAGGAGGTGCGGCGGATGCGGTTCGACGGGGGAAGACCCTGCCTGGACCTGGTGGCCACGTGGTCGGCGCGCACGCCGTACGAGCGGCTCGTGACGCCGGAGGACCTCAGGACGTGGCTCGTAGGGGCCGGCGTGCTGCCGGCTCCGGCCGCCCGGCGGCTCGACGTCGCGCAGTGCCTCGGGCCCTTCCGGGCGCTGCGCGCCACGCTCACCGTGCTGGTCGAGGCGGCGATGAGCGGGGCGGCCGCCGATCCGGCGGACGTCGCCGCCCTCAACGCGGCGGCGCGCGCCGCGCCCGCTCCCGTACCGCAGGCCGTGCGGCGCGATGACGGCACGCTGGTGTTGGCGGCTGGCGCCGCGCCCACCCGGGAGTCGCTCCTCGCCGCCGTTGCCCGCGACGGCGTCGCGCTCCTCACGGACGCCCCGGCCTGCGGCCTGCTCCGCTCCTGCGAGGCGGCCGACTGCGCGACCGTGTACCTCGACACCTCTCGCGGGCGCCGCCGCCGCTGGTGCAGCAGCGAAGTCTGCGGCAACCGCGAGCGCGTCGCTCGCCACCGTCGCCGTTAGCTCGCAGGCGCGCTTGGCCTCCGGCCCGGTGGGGTGCTTGCTGTCGCTGCCGGGCCACCGGCCGGTGGGTGGTTGCTCGCGCAGTTCCCCGCGCCCCTGTTCGGGCGCGGCCCGTGGTTGTGAGCCGCCGTGAGGGCTGTGCGTCGTCACCGGCCCGGTGGGGTGCTTGCTGTCGCTGCCGGGCCACCGGCCGGTGGGTGGTTGCTCGCGCAGTTCCTCGCGCCCCTGTTCGGGCGCAACGCCCAGCTCATTCCGGGCGCAGCCCGGGTTTTTAAGGGGCGCGGGGAACTGCGCGGCCAGCCGCCGCGAGGGGTGCAGGTCGCCACCGGGCGATGGGGCAATTGCTGTCGCAGACCAGGCCACCGGCCGGTGGTGGGTTGCTCGCGCAGTTCCTCGCGCCCCTGGTGGGGCGCAGCGCCCGGCGCGGTCCGGGCGCAGCCCGGGGGGAGGGGTGGACGTGCGGCGTCGAGGGAGCCGGGGAAGGGCGGACGCGGAGCGTCCAGCGCGCCGCAGGCGATGAGGTGGGCAGAAGCCCGCAGGTCGCGTACGGTTGACGGCTGTCCCTGGCGCGGTCGTGCCAGGGACACCGCACGAACGCGAAGGGGGCCCTGCGTGGCCGCGCAGACCGCAGCACCAGGAGTCCGGGACCAGGAGATCGCCGCCGAGCAGGCGCATCTCGACCGGGTGTACCGCCGGCTGGAGGAGAAGATCCACGAGGCGGAGTTCCTGATGAGCGACGCCGCGCAGCGCGGCCAGGTCGGCACGCCGGGCGCGCTGGCCGAGCGCGACGCGCAGGTCTTCCGCGCCGGCGTCCACCTGAACCGGCTGAACAGCGAGTTCGAGGACTTCCTGTTCGGCCGGGTCGACCTGCTGGCCGGCAAGGACGGGAAGAAGGGCGCCGACGGCGCCTTCACCTCCGTCGACCCGGCGGACGACGCGATCCGCGAGGACGCCACCGCGGACATCGCGGAGACGCTGCACATCGGCCGGATCGGCGTGCTCGACACGGACTACGCCCCGCTGGTGATCGACTGGCGGGCGCCGGCCGCCGCGCCGTTCTACCGTTCGACGCCGGTCGCGCCGGGCCGGGTGGTGCGCCGCCGGGTGATCCGCTCCAAGGGCCGCAAGGTCCTCGGCGTCGAGGACGACCTGCTCAGGCCGGAGCTGACCACGGGGCTGCCGGTGGTGGGCGACGGCGCGCTGATGGCGGCGCTCGGCCAGGCCCGTACGCACAGCATGCGGGACATCGTCTCCAGCATCCAGGCCGAGCAGGACCTGGTGATCCGCGCGCCCGCCGCGTCCGTCACCGAGGTGACCGGCGGCCCCGGCACCGGCAAGACCGCGGTGGCGCTGCACCGGGCCGCGTACCTGCTCTACCAGGACCGGCGGCGCTACGCCGGCGGCATCCTGTGCGTCAGCCCGACGCCGCTGCTCGTCGCGTACACCGAGGGCGTGCTGCCCTCGCTCGGCGAGGAGGGCCAGGTGGCGATCCGCGCGGTCGGCTCGCTGGTCGACGGGGTGAGCGCGGAGCTGTACGACGAGCCTGCGGTGGCCAGGATCAAGGGCTCGCTGCGGATGCAGAAGGTGCTGCGCAACGCCGCGCGCGGCTGCCTGGACCTGCCGGACGGCGGCCCCGGGCTGCTGCGGGTGGTGGCCTTCGGCCGCCGCCTCGAACTGGACGCCCAGGAGCTGTCCTCGGTGCGCCAGCAGGTGCTGGCCGGCACCGCGCCGGTGAACCTGCTGCGGCCGCGCGCCCGCCGGCTGCTGCTGGACGCGCTGTGGCGCAGGACCGGCCGCCGCTTCGACGACACGGAGCTGGCCGCGGAGGAGCGCCAGGGGTTCGACGAGGACGTCAGCACCGAGCCGGAGTTCACCGACTTCCTCGACGCGTGGTGGCCGGTGCTGGCGCCGGCCAGGGTGCTGGCCGCGCTCGCCGACGAGCGGCGGCTGTCGCGCTGGGCCCGGCGGGTGCTGACCCCGCCGGAGGTCCGCCGGGTGGCCCGCTCGCTGCGTCGCGACGGCTTCTCGGTGCACGACGTGGCGCTGCTCGACGAGCTGGAGACGCTGCTGGGGTCGCCGCCGCGGGAGAAGAAGCGCGAGCTGGACCCGATGGACCAGCTCACCGGCCTGGAGGAGCTGATGCCGCAGGCCCGCGGCGAGAGCCGCCGGGAGCGCGCCGACCGGCTGGCCCGCGAGCGCGTCGAGTACGCGCACGTCATCGTGGACGAGGCGCAGGACCTCACGCCGATGCAGTGGCGGATGGTGGGGCGCCGCGGGCGCACCGCGACGTGGACGATCGTCGGCGACCCCGCGCAGAGTTCCTGGTCGGACGTGGACGAGGCGGCCCGCGCCCGCGACGAGGCGCTCGGCAACCGGCCGCGCCGCCGCTTCACCCTCACCGTCAACTACCGCAACCCGGCGGAGATCGCCGAGGTCGCCTCGACGGTCCTCGCGCTGGCGATGCCGGGCAGCCCGTCGCCCCGCGCGGTGCGCTCCACCGGAGTGCTGCCCCGCTACGAGGTCGCCGGGCCGGACCTGGCCGCGTCCGTCCGGGACGCCGCGGCGCGGCTGCTGGAGGAGGTCGACGGCACGGTCGGCGTGGTCGTCGCGATGAACCGGCGTGCGCAGGCGCGCCAGTGGCTGCGCGGCCTCGGCGACCGGGTGGTCGCGCTCGGCAGCCTGGAGGCGAAGGGGCTGGAGTACGACGCGACGGTCGTCGTGTCGCCCGCCGAGATCGCCGAGGAGTCCCCTGCCGGGCTGCGGGTGCTGTACGTGGCGCTGACGCGGGCCACGCAGCGGCTGACGGTGCTCGCCCGGGAGGCCGACCTCCCCGACGCCGCCGGAGTCCCGGACCTGCTCCGGGCGGACTGACCCGGTCGGCCGCGGCGCGGGCGGCCTCCCGCCGCGGGGGGTCGCGCGCGTCCGCCGGGCGCGGCCTGCCGGCGGGCCGGTCGCGCGTTCCCTCCGCCCGTGGCCGGGCGTCCCGGGCGGAGCACGCCGAACATGCCGGAGGCCCCTCCTGAGGAGGGGCCTCCGTGGTCTGCGACACCGACCCGCCATGCTCGCCTCGCGGCAAGTGGGCGCTCGAAGCGCCTAAGGTTGGGCCCGGGGGCTTGGATCGAGCCGGTGCCGTACCCAGGCTAACAAACCGATCCCGGAACCTCTTCCCGCCGGGCGGAAATCCCACGGGCGTTGCCTGAGCTTCACATCGTGGAAGTAGTCTTCCACCATCGCGGTGCGTTTATCTGTACCCGCAGGTAGGTGCAACGATCGATGCGCGCAACGAACCACCCTCAGGCAGGAACCGGAAGAAGGTCGTCATGGCAACGGCGCCAAGCGTCTCGTACTCGATCACGGTGCGGCTGGAGGTCCCCGCCAGCGGGACCGCCGTCGGCCGGCTCACCACCGCGGTGGAGTCCTCCGGCGGCTCGGTCACCGGCCTGGACGTCACCGCGTCGGGACACGAGAAGCTGCGCATCGACGTCACCATCGCGGCCACCTCGACCGAGCACGCCGACGAGATCGTCGGCAAGCTGCGGTCCATCGAGGGCGTCGCGATCGGCAAGGTCTCCGACCGTACCTTCCTGATGCACCTCGGCGGCAAGATCGAGATGCAGTCCAAGCACCCGATCCGCAACCGCGACGACCTGTCCATGATCTACACGCCGGGCGTCGCCCGGGTCTGCATGGCCATCGCGGAGAACCCCGAGGACGCCCGCCGGCTGACCATCAAGAGGAACTCGGTGGCGGTGGTCACCGACGGCTCCGCGGTGCTGGGCCTGGGCAACATCGGGCCGAAGGCCGCGCTGCCGGTGATGGAGGGCAAGGCGGCGCTGTTCAAGCGGTTCGCCGGCATCGACGCCTGGCCGCTGTGCCTGGACACCCAGGACACCGACCAGATCGTGGAGATCGTCAAGGCGATCGCCCCCGGCTTCGCGGGCATCAACCTCGAGGACATCTCCGCGCCGCGCTGCTTCGAGATCGAGGCGCGGCTGCGCGAGGCGCTGGACATCCCGGTCTTCCACGACGACCAGCACGGCACCGCCATCGTGGTGCTCGCCGCGCTCACCAACGCGCTGCGCTGCGTCGGCAAGGAGATCGGCGCCGTGCGGGTCGTCATGTCCGGTGCGGGCGCGGCCGGCACGGCCATCCTGAAGCTGCTGACCGCGGCCGGCGTCAAGCACGCGGTGGTCGCCGACATCCACGGCGTGGTGCACGCCGAGCGCGACGACATCAAGGCCGACGGCGACGCGCCGAGCGGCAGCGCGCTGCGCTGGATCGCCGACAACACCAACCCCGAGGGCGTCACCGGCACCCTGAAGGAGGCCGTGGTCGGCGCCGACGTCTTCATCGGCGTCTCCGCGCCCAACGTGCTGGACGGCTCGGACATCGCCCGGATGGCCGACGGCTCGATCGTCTTCGCGCTGGCCAACCCGGACCCCGAGGTCGACCCGGGCGCGGCCACCGAGCACGCCGCGGTGGTCGCCACCGGACGCAGCGACTTCCCCAACCAGATCAACAACGTGCTGGTCTTCCCCGGCGTGTTCCGCGGCCTGCTGGACGCGCAGTCCCGCACGGTGAACACCGAGATGATGCTCGCCGCGGCGCGGGCGCTGGCGAGCGTGGTCGGGGACGGCGAGCTGAACCCCAACTACATCATTCCCAGCGTCTTCAACGACAAGGTGGCCGGCGCCGTGGCCGGCGCGGTGCGGGACGCCGCGAAGGCGCAGGGGCCGGCCGTCGCCCCCGCCGGACGCGGCCCGATGCCCGCCTAGGGACGGTTGTTCGGTTCTGTGCGCGACGGGTCCGCGCGGCGTCTTCCGCGGCGCCGCGCGGACCCGTCGCGCTCCGGCGCACACAAACGGAACCGGAGCGTCGACCCCCCGGCGACAATGCGTCATCACGGCCCGTCCGCAGGGCTTTTTCCGCGACTCGCGCGGACAGGCGATTGGCTTTCCCCCCATATATGGGGGCAGGATGCACACCTGGGCAGTGAGGCACACAGCAACAGCTTCGAGCTCGCGCCCCCATGGCAGAAAGAACACGGGAGTACAGATATGAACCGCAGTGAGCTGGTGGCAGCGCTGGCCGACCGCGCCGAGGTGACCCGCAAGGACGCCGACGCCGTTCTGGCCGCCTTCGCCGAGACCGTCGGTGAGATCGTGGCCAAGGGCGACGAGAAGGTCACCATCCCCGGCTTCCTGACCTTCGAGCGCACCCACCGTGCCGCCCGCACCGCCCGCAACCCGCAGACCGGTGAGCCGATCAACATCCCGGCCGGGTACAGCGTCAAGGTCTCCGCGGGTTCCAAGCTCAAGGAATCCGCCAAGGGCAAGTGAGCCCCGGGCCGCACGGCCTGTAGCGGCGCGCAGCACGACGAAGGGCGGCCGCCCCCGGGAGGGGGCGGCCGCCCTTCGTCGTGCCGGCCGGGGCGCGTTGCGCGCCGCCGCCGGCCGACGGCCGGTCAGGCCACCGCGGCGGCGGCCCGGTCGGGCAGTTCGATGTGCGCGCCGAGGCCCTCCAGCTTGGCGAGGAAGTTCTCGTAGCCGCGGTTGATCAGGTCGATGCCGTGCACCCGCGAGGTGCCCTGCGCGGCCAGCGCCGCGATCAGGTAGGAGAATCCGCCGCGCAGGTCGGGGATGACCAGGTCCGCGCCCTGCAGCTTGGTCGGGCCCGACACCACCGCCGAGTGCAGGAAGTTGCGCTGCCCGAAGCGGCAGGCGCTGCCGCCCAGGCACTCCCGGTAGAGCTGGATGTGGGCGCCCATCTGGTTGAGCGCGGAGGTGAAGCCGAGCCGGGACTCGTAGACCGTCTCGTGCACGATGGACAGCCCCGACGCCTGGGTGAGCGCGACGACCAGCGGCTGCTGCCAGTCGGTCTGGAAGCCCGGGTGCACGTCGGTCTCCAGCGCGATGGCGTTCAGCGGGCCGCCGGGGTGCCAGAAGCGGATGCCCTCGTCGCCGATCTCGAAGGCGCCGCCGACCCGGCGGTAGGTGTTGAGGAAGGTCATCATCGAGCGCTGCTGCGCGCCGCGGACGTAGATGTCGCCCTCGGTGGCCAGCGCCGCGCTCGCCCAGGAGGCCGCCTCCAGGCGGTCGGGGATGGCCCGGTGGGTGTAGCCGCCGAGCTTGTCCACGCCGGTGATCCGGATGGTCCTGTCGGTGTCCAGCGAGATGATCGCGCCCATCTTCTGCAGGACGCAGATCAGGTCCTCGATCTCCGGCTCGACCGCCGCGTTCGTGAGTTCCGTCACGCCCTCGGCGAGCACCGCGGTCAGCAGCACCTGCTCGGTGGAGCCGACCGACGGGTAGGGCAGCCGGATCTTGCAGCCGCGCAGCCGCTGCGGGGCCTCCAGGTACTGGCCGTCGGCCCGCTTGTCGATGGTCGCGCCGAACTTGCGCAGCACGTCGAAGTGGAAGTCGATCGGCCGGCCGCCGATGTCGCAGCCGCCGAGGCCGGGGATGAAGGCGTGCCCCAGCCGGTGCAGCAGCGGGCCGCAGAACAGGATCGGAATCCGCGAGGAGCCGGCGTGCGCGTCGATGTCCGCGACGTTCGCGCTCTCCACCCGCGTCGGGTCGAGGACCAGCTCACCCGGCTCGTCGCCGCTGTCCACCGTGACGCCGTGCAGTTGCAGCAGGCCGCGCACCACGCGCACGTCCCTGATGTCCGGCACGTTGCGCAGCCGGCTTGGCTCGCTGCCCAGCAGCGCGGCCACCATGGCCTTGGGCACGAGGTTCTTCGCGCCTCTGACACGGATCTCGCCCTCCAGCGGGGTGCCGCCATGGACAAGCAGAACATCGGCGATGTCGGTCATGGAACTCGCGATCTTCGGGAGCGGTCATACGGGCAGGGGTGGAACGGGCGCGGCGACAGCGCGGCCGTCGGTCACGCGGCAGCGCGGGAACCAGGAACGAATGGTAGTGCGCTCGGCGGCCATGCCGTTGACCCTCCGTCTTGCCGCCGGTTGGGGGATCATGTGGACCATGACCGAGGTTTCCTCGCTCACCGGCCGGCTGCTGGTGGCCACGCCGAAGCTGGCGGACCCCAACTTCGACCGCGCCGTGGTCCTGCTGCTGGACCACGACGCGAAGGGCACGCTGGGCGTCGTGCTGAACCGGCCCACCCCGGTCGGCGTCGGTGACGTGCTGGAACCGTGGGCGGCGCTG
The DNA here is from genome assembly GCF_036353415.1 of Actinacidiphila polyblastidii. NCBI lineage: Bacteria > Bacillati > Actinomycetota > Actinomycetes > Kitasatosporales > Streptomycetaceae > Actinacidiphila > Actinacidiphila polyblastidii. The sequence continues at coordinate 279,397 of NZ_JAZEWV010000005.1, read as the reverse complement.
GCCGGCGCGCCGCCGGTGGTCTTCCAGGGCGGCCCGGTCTCGCTGGACTCCGCGCTGGGCCTGGCCGTGGTGCCGGGGGAGCCGCCCGAGGACGGCGAGGAGCCGACCCTCGGCTGGCGCCGGGTGCACGGCGCGATCGGCCTGGTCGACCTGGAGGCGCCGCCGGAACTGCTCGCCGCCGAGCTGGGCTCGCTGCGCATCTTCGCCGGGTACTCCGGCTGGGGGCCGGGCCAGCTGGAGCGCGAGCTGGTCGACGGCGCCTGGTACGTGGTGGAGTCCGAGCCGGGGGACGTGTCCGCGCCGGACCCCGAGCGGCTGTGGCGCTCGGTGCTGCGCCGGCAGCGCAACGAGCTGGCGATGGTGGCCACGTATCCCGACGATCCGAGTCTCAATTAGGCTTGAGGGTTATGAGCACTCTTGAGCCCGAGCGCGGGACGGGCACCGGCACCCTGGTCGAGCCCACTCCGCAGCTCTCCCACGGTGACGGCGACCACGAGCGCTACGCGCACTATGTCCAGAAGGACAAGATCATGGCGAGCGCGCTGGAAGGCACGCCCGTCGTCGCGCTGTGCGGAAAGGTCTGGGTCCCCGGGCGGGACCCGAAGAAGTACCCGGTCTGCCCGATGTGCAAGGAGATCTACGAGGGCATGCCGGTCGGTGGCGGCGGCGGGGACAAGAACTCCTCGGGCCAGGGCGCGAACGGCTGACGGCGGGCGGTCAGGCACGGACGGCACGGACCGCATGTCCGACGACGACCTCCCGGGCGACGCCTGGCCGGACGGGATCGCACCCGACGACGCGAGCAGCGGCGAGCGGGTGCACGCGCTGGTCGGCCAGGGCCGGTTCGCCGAGGCGCACGCGCTGGTCAGTGACGCCTTCGTGGAGCGCAACGGCAGTGCGGGCTATCTGCTGCGCGCCTGGGTGCTCACCCAGGAGCGGCGGCCCGCGCAGGCCCGCGAGGCGGTCGACTGGGCGCTGGCGCTCGCCGGGCCCGGTGAGACCGCGGACGTCTTCGTGCTGGCCGGGGTGGTCCTGCTGTCCCTGGACGAGCCGCACGCCGCGCTGACGGTGGCGCTGCGCGCCGCGGGGGCCGACCCGGACGGCTGGGAGCCGTCGGTGCTGCTCTCCGACGTCTACCGGCGGCTCGGCCGGCTGCCGGACGCCGTGGCGGCCGCCCGCAGGGCCGTCGCACTGGCGCCGCACGAGGCCGAGGCCCAGGTGGCGCTGGCCCGCTCGCTGTCCGCGGGCCGCGGCCCGCTGGGCCGGCTGCCCAGGCGGCACCGCACCGAGCACGACTCGGCCGTCGAGCGGGCGCTGACGCTGGGTGCGGAGCCCGGCCAGCTGGTCGCCCCGCGCGGCGGGGTCCTCCTCGGCGGCATCGGCCTCGCGCTGTTCTGGGGCGTCGAGCTCTACGGGATCGAGTCCGGCGGCACCTGGCAGCTCGTCTCCGCGGGCGCGGCGCTGCTCGCCACGTTCGCGCTGGCCGCCCTGGTGGTCAGGGCCGGCGCGCGCCGCTCGGGGATCAGCGCCCGCAGCCGGCTGCGCGGCATCCGGGCCACCACCCGCACCGAGATGGTCGGCGACGACTGGCTGTGGCGGATCGCCGCGGTCCGGCTGGCGGCGCTGCTGCCGATGCCGGTGCTGCTCACCACCGGCCTGGCCGCCGACCGCGGCTGGCGGTCCGGCGGCTGGCCGGTCTGGGCGGTCGCGCCGCTCGCCGCCGCGGGCCTGGCCGCGGTGGCCTCGCTGCTGGCAGCCGCCCGCTGGTGGTACGGCGACATGTACGCGCGCAGGATGCTGCGCTACGGCTGGCTGGTGCGGCTCCAGCTGGCGGCGGTGGGCCCGCTGGCGGGGGTCACGCTGGCGCTGGCCGCGCGCGGCCGCGGAGCGGTCTCCGGGCGCACCTGGGCCGAACTGACGGTCGCCCACGCCGGCTGGACGGTGGCCGGCTGCGGCGCCGCCATGCTGCTCACCGGCCGGCTGCACGCGCAGCGCCGGCACGCGCTCTGACCCCGGCCGGGCGGTCCCGGGGGGACGTCGTCGAGGGTCGGGGGGAGCCCGCACAGGACGCCGAATTGGTCTATGCCAATCGGCGTTTATGGAGCAGGATTGACCCATGGATCTCATCCCCACCCCCAGTCACACCGCTGTGTACTCCGCAGACGCCAGCTTCACGCTCGGCCCCCGCACCGTCCTGGTGACCGGGCCCGGCACCGAAGAGGTCGCGCAGTGGCTCCGGGCGACCGTCGGCGCGGCGACCGGACTGCCGTTCGCGCCGGGGGACCTGCCCACCGCCGCCGGCGCCGACGGCGTGGTGCGGCTGGCCGTGGACGAGACGGTCCCCGGCGGGCCCGAGGGCTACCGCGTCACCGTCGACCCGGCCTCCGGGGTGCGGATCACCGGCGCGAGCCCGGCCGGCGTCTTCTGGGGCGCGCAGACCTTCCGCCAGCTCCTCGGCGCCGACGCCTTCCGCCGCGCGCCCGCCGCCCCCGGCCGCGCGTGGCAGGTGCCGGCCTGCCACCTCACCGACGCCCCGCGCTTCGGCTGGCGCGGCTTCATGCTCGACGTGGCCCGCCACTTCATGCCCAAGGACGTGGTCTTCCGCTACCTGGACCTGATGGCCGCCCACAAGCTGAACGTGCTGCACCTGCACCTGACCGACGACCAGGGCTGGCGGGTGGAGATCCGGCGCTACCCCCGGCTCACCGAGGTCGGCGCCTGGCGCGAGCGCACCAAGGTCGGGCTGCGCGAGTCGCCGCTGTGGGACGAGCGCCCGCACGGCGGCTACTACACCCAGGCCGACATCCGCGAGATCGTCGCCTACGCGGCCCGGCTGCACATCACCGTCGTCCCCGAGGTCGACATCCCCGGCCACTCCCAGGCCGCCATCGCCGCCTACCCCGAACTGGGCAACGCCGACGTCGTCGACACCACCGAGCTGAAGGTGCTGACCAGTTGGGGGGTCAACCCCAACGTGCTGGCCCCCACCGACCACGTACTGCGCTTCTACGAGGGCGTGTTCACCGAACTCCTCGACCTGTTCCCCGGCACGTTCTTCCACATCGGCGGCGACGAGTGCCCCAAGGAGCAGTGGCGGCAGTCGGCCACCGCCACGTCGCGGATCGCCGAACTCGGCCTGAAGGACGAGGACGAGCTGCAGAGCTGGATCATCCGCCACTTCGACCGCTGGCTCGCCGAGCGCGGCCGCCGGCTGATCGGCTGGGACGAGATCCTGGAAGGCGGCCTCGCGCCGGGCGCCGCGGTCTCCTCCTGGCAGGGCTACGCGGGCGGCATCGCCGCCGCCCAGGCGGGGCACGACGTGGTGATGTGCCCGCAGACCCATGTCTACCTGGACTGGCGGCAGTCGGAGTCGCCCGACGAGCCGGTGCCGATCGCGCACGCCCGCACCCTGGAGGACGTCTACCGGTTCGAGCCGGTTCCCCCGCAGCTGACGCCGGACCAGGCCCGGCACGTCATCGGCACCCAGGCGAACATCTGGACCGAGGTGATGGACTCGGTGCGGGTGCTGGACTACATGGCCTTCCCGCGGCTCGCCGCCTTCGCCGAGGTCGCCTGGTCCGACCTGCCCGCCTCCGACGAGCGCGACTGGGCCGACTTCGAACGGCGGATGGGCGCGCACTACGCCCGGCTCGACGCCCTCGGCGTGGAGTACCGCCCGGCCGGCGGGCCGCTGCCCTGGCAGCGCCGCCCCGGCGTCACCGGACGCCCGAAGGACGGCCCGCCCCCGATCGTGTGACCCGCGGGCGGAACGCCCGCACCGGCCGCCCGCCACCTGGCACCGTGGTCCCGTACCGCCCCAACAGCACAGAAGAAAGGCAATTCCGGCACAGGCGACCGAGCGGGGCGCAGTCGTACGATCACTCCCGGGAAGGGCGGATCGGTACTTCGTGGACCCTCGCGCCGACCGTCGGCGAACATGTGCCAGAGTTGCCACGTCCGGCCTGTCAGCACGTACGGTACGGCTACCGCGTGACGGAGGAAGGCCGGGAAGGGGCAGCTGCGTGAGCACGTATGCACAGCAGGCGGCGGAGAACGTCACGCTGCCGTCCTCGCTCGACGAGGCGGTGGCGGCGCTCGCCGCCATGCCCAGCGCGGTGCCCGTGGCGGGCGGCACCGACCTGATGGCCGCGGTCAACTCCGGGCTGCTGCGCCCCGCCGCGCTCGTCGGCCTCGGCCGGATCAGCGAGATCCGCGGCTGGCAGTACGCGGACGGCGCGGCGCTCCTCGGCGCCGGCCTCACCCACGCCCGCATGGGCCGCCCGGACTTCGCCGCGCTCATCCCGTCGCTGGCCGCCGCGGCCCGCTCCGCGGGACCCCCGCAGATCCGCAACGCCGGCACCCTCGGCGGCAACATCGTCTCGGCCGCGCCCACCGGCGACGCCCTGCCGGTGCTCGCCGCGCTGGAGGCCGGGGTGATCCTCGCCGGGCCCGAAGGCGACCGGGAGATCCCGGTCAGCCACCTGCTCACCGGCATGGACCCGCTGCGCCCCGGCGAACTCCTCGCCTTCGTGCGCATTCCGCTGCTGCACGCCCCGCAGACCTTCCTCAAGGCCACCGGACGCACCGGCCCCGGCCGCGCGATCGCCTCGGTGGCCCTGGTCGTCGACCCGGCGCGCCGCCAGGTGCGCTGTGCGGTCGGCGCCGTCGCCCCGGTGCCGCTGCGCCCGCTGGAGGCCGAGCAGTGGGTGGCCGGCCTGATCGACTGGGACGGCGACCGCACCCTCGCCGACGAGGCGTGCACCGCCTTCGGGGAGTACGTGGCCGCCGCGTGCATCCCGGACCAGCCGGGGACCGAGCTGCCGCCGGCCGCCCTCCAGCTGCGGCGTACCGTGGCCGCACTGTCCCGCCGAGCGCTCGGGAGGGCCCTGGCATGACCGACCAGCCGCACTCTGGCTCCCACCCCGGCAGCCACGGCAACTCCGGTGCCTGGCAGCCGGTGCCGGGCGGCGGGGACTACGACCCCGACCAGACCATGCACGTGTCCTTCGCCGCGCAGCTGCCGCCCGAGCCGCTGCCCGGCGAGGACCCGCTGAGCGCGCACGGCCCGGCGGGACCGCCGCCCGGCGCCCCCACCGAGGCCGACCCGGCCACCACGTGGTCGATCCCGGTGATACGGGACGACGGCGACGGCGACTCCGGCGAGTACTCGATGGGCGCCTTCCCGTCCTCGTGGGACCAGGCGCCGTCGCCTGCCGCGCCCACCCAGGGCTTCGCCGCCGGGATGTTCGGCCAGGGCGCCGCCGCCGCGCAGGCCGCCAGGGCGCAGGGCAGGACCGCCCCCGCGGACACCGGACACGAGACGGGCCGCGACCCGGGCCACGACGCCGGTCAGGACGGCGGCGGCGACGGCCTGCCGCCCGGCGCCGGACCGCAGGACGCGTACGCCGGCGCCTGGAACTCCACCTACGGCGGCCCGCAGGGCGGCGATGCGGCGCCGTGGCTGCCGTCCTCCGCCCCGGCGGCGGACGCCGCGTGGTCCTCCGTGGTCGACGACCCGGAGCACCGGCAGAGCGCCGGCCCCGGCGAACAGCCGCCCAGGCAGCAGGAGTTCGCATACGACGCCTTCACGCGGCCGGACGGCTACGGCGGCCGCGCCGAGGACCGGGACCCGTACGCCCCGGACGTGCACGCCCTCCAGGACCCGCACGCGCTGCCCGACCCGGGCGGCCTCCACGACCCGCACGCCCTGAACGACCCGCACGGCCTCGACGGCGACGGGCACGACGCCTCCGGCCGGGACGCCTCCCACGGGGACACGTACGACCGCGACCAGGGCGACCGCGACGCCTACGACCGCGACCAGGGCGACCGCGACGCGTATGACCGCGACCAGGGCGACCGCGACGCCTACGACCGGGGCGGGGACGGCCCGCACGCCGAGGACTCGCGGGAGCCCGGCGCGCACGTGCCCGACGCCGACGGTCCGGACGCCGACGGTCCGGACGGCGACCGTCCGGACCCCGACGGTCTTGACCCCGACGGCTTGGAGGCCGCCGGCCAGGAGCCTGACGGCCTGGACGCCGGCGGCCGGGACCTTGACGGCCGGGAGCTTGACGGCCGGGACGACCCCGGCCCGGACGCCGACGTGCGGGAGCCCGTCGCCGCGCCCGTGCCGGAGACCCGCAGCGAGCACCCGCTCGCCTCGTACACGCTCCGCGTGAACGGCGCCGAGCGCCCCGTCACCGACGCCTGGCTCGGCGAGTCGCTGCTGTACGTGCTGCGCGAGCGGCTCGGTCTGGCGGGCGCCAAGGACGGCTGCGAGCAGGGCGAGTGCGGCGCCTGCTCGGTGCAGGTCGACGGCCGGCTGGTCGCGTCCTGCCTGGTGCCCGCGGCCACCGCCGCCGGCAGCGAGGTGCGGACCGTCGAGGGCCTGAGCGCGGAGGGCCGCCCCTCCGACGTCCAGCAGGCGCTGGCCGCGTGCGGCGCCGTGCAGTGCGGCTTCTGCATCCCCGGCATGGCGATGACCGTCCACGACCTGCTCGAAGGCAATCACCGGCCGACCGACCTGGACGTCCGCCACGCGCTGTCCGGCAACCTGTGCCGCTGCTCCGGCTACCGCGGCGTGCTCGACGCGGTGCGCCAGGTCGTCGCCGACCGCGGCGCGGACGACACCGCGGACGACCCGCCCTCCCGCGTCCCCCACCAGGGCGGACCCGCCACCCCGGAGGCCGACCAGTGACCCCCCGCGCTCCCCGCGCCCCGCGCGCGGCCACCTCCCGCCCGCACCGGCCCGCCGCGGGCGCGCCGTTGACCGCGGACGGCAGCCGATGAGCGTCGTCGACGGCCCCGGCGCCGTCACCGAGACCCTGGCCGAGGGCCCCTCCCCGCACGGCATCGGCATGTCCGTGCCGTCCACCGAGGCGCTCGCCAAGACGCAGGGCACCTACCCGTACGCGGCCGACCTGTGGGCCGAGGGGCTGCTCTGGGCGGCCGTGCTGCGCTCCCCGCACCCGCACGCCCGGATCACCCGGATCGACACCGCGGAGGCCGCCGCGATGCCCGGCGTGCGCGCGGTCCTCACCCACGAGGACGTCCCCGGCGACGCGATGCACGGACGCGGCGTCGCCGACCGCCCGGTCTTCGCCGGCGACCTGGTACGCCACCACGGCGAGCCGATCGCCGCGGTCGCCGCCGACCACCCCGACACCGCACGGCTGGCCGCCGCCGCGATCCTCGTCGAGTACGAGGTGCTGGAGCCGGTCACCGACCCGGAGAAGGCGTTCGCCGCGCAGCCGCTGCACCCCGACGGCAACCTGATCCGGCACATCCCGCTGCGCTTCGGCGACCCGGAGGCGGTCGGCGAGATCGTGGTGGAGGGCCTGTACCGGGTCGGCCGCCAGGACCCCGCGCCGATCGGCGCCGAGGCGGGTCTCGCGGTGCCGCGCCCCGACGGCGGCGTGGAGCTGTACGTCGCCTCCACCGACCCGCACGCCGACCGTGACGTCGCCGCCGCCTGTTTCGGCCTGGAGCCCGACCGGGTCAAGGTCGTCGTCACCGGCGTGCCCGGCGCGATGGGCGACCGCGAGGACGCCGGCGTGCAGGTGCCGCTCGGCCTGCTGGCGCTCAGGACCGGCTGCCCGGTGAAGTTCGTGGCCACCCGCGAGGAGTCCTTCCTCGGCCACGCCCACCGCCACCCCACCCTGCTGCGCTACCGCCACCACGCCGACGCCGAGGGCCGGCTGGTCAAGGTCGAGGCGCAGATCCTGCTCGACGCCGGCGCCTACGCCGACGCGTCCTCCGACGCGCTCGCCGCCGCGGTGGCCTTCGCGGCCGGCCCCTACGTGGTGCCGCACGTCTTCGTCGAGGGCTGGGCGGTGCGCACCAACAACCCGCCGTCCGGCCACGTCCGCGGCGAGGGCGCCCTCCAGGTGTGCGCGGCGTACGAGGGGCAGATGGACAAGCTCGCCACCCGCCTCGGCCTGGAACCGGCCGAACTGCGCATGCGCAACGTGCTGTCCACCGGCGACCTGCTGCCCACCGGGCAGACCGTGACCTGCCCCGCGCCGGTGGGCGAACTCCTCAAGGCGGTCCGCGACGCCGACCTGCCGCCGCTGCCCGACGGCGACGACGAGTCGCAGTGGCTGCTGCCCGGCGGTGTCTGCGGCGCGGGCGAGCCCGGCGCGGTGCGCCGCGGTGTCGGCTACGCGCTCGGCATGATCCACGTGCTCGGCGCCGAGGGCGCGGACGAGGTGTCCACCGCCACGGTGCGCGTCCACGACGGCCGCGCCACCGTGATCTGCGCGGCCGTCGAGGCCGGCCAGGGCTTCACCACCCTCGCCCGGCAGATCGTCCAGGAGGTGCTGGGCGTCGAGGACGTACGGGTGCTGCCGTCCGACACCGACCAGCCGCCGGCCGGGCCCGCCGCCCGCAGCCGCCACACCTGGGTCTCCGGCGGCGCGGTGGAACGCGCCGCGAAGATGGTCCGCACCCAGCTGCTGCAGCCGCTGGCCGCGAAGTTCGGCATGTCGGTCGAGCTGCTCACCATCGCCGACGGGAAGATCACCTCGTACGACGGGGTGCTGTCCACGACGGTCGCCGAGACGCTGGACGGCAAGGAGCTGTGGGCGACCGCGCAGTGCCGCCCGCACCCCACCGACCGGCTCGACGAGAACGGGCAGGGCGACGCGTTCGTCGGCCTCACCTTCTGCGCGGTGCGCGCGGTCGTCGACGTCGACATCGAGCTGGGCGCGGTGCGCGTGGTGGAGCTGGCGGTGGCCCAGGACGTCGGCCGGGTGCTGAACCCGCGCCAGGTCGCCGCCCGGATCGAGGCGGGCGTCACCCAGGGCGTCGGCATGGCGCTCATGGAGGACCTGCGCGCGCCGCGCGGCATCGTCAAGCGGCCCAACCTCACCGGGTATCCGCTGCCGACGGCGCTCGACGCGCCGGACGTCCGCATCGTCCGGCTGGTCGAGGAGCGCGACGTCCTCGCGCCCTTCGGGGCGAAGGCGGTCAGCGCGGTGCCGGTCGTGACCTCCCCGGCCGCCGTCGCCGCCGCGGTCCGCGCCGCCACCGGCCGCCCCGTCAACCGCCTCCCCATCCGCCCCCAGGCCGCCATCGTCAAACCCCCCACCTGACGCTCGGCGCTGAGCCGTTTGTGGGGCGCGGCAGCCACCGCACGGGCTGTACGTGGTCACCGGCCCGGTGGGGCTGTTGCGGTCGTTGCCGGGCCGCCGGTGGGTGGTGGGTTGCTCGCGCCGTTCCCCGCGCCCCTGGTCGGGCGCAGCGCCCAGCGTGTTCCGGGAGCGGCCCGGGGTTTTTGAGGGGCGCGGGGAACTGCGCGACAAGCCACGGCGAGGGCTGTACGTGGTCACCGGCCCGGTGGGGCTGTTGCTGTCGTTGCCGGGCCACCGGCCGGTGGTGGGTTGCTCGCGCCGTTCCCCGCGCCCCTGGTGGGGCGTGACGCCCGGCGCGTTCCGGGCGCGGCCCGGGGTTTTTGAGGGGCGCGGGGAACTGCGCGACAAGCCACGACGAGGGGCGAGGCGGGCCACCGGCCCGGAGGGGCGGCCACCTTCGCAGGCCGAAGGCCTACCGCGGCGGCAGAAACCCCTCAGCCATGAGCCGCACCGCGTCGAGCGCCTGCGCCTGCATCCCCCCACCGAAGGTGACCCGCGCGGCCCCGAGCACGCCGAGCTCGCGCGGCGCCAACCCGCCGGGCCTGCACAGCGCGTTGAGCGGCGCCCCGACCCGCTCCGCAAGGTCCGGCAGGACCTCCGGCGGGCACCCGATCGGGTAGACGCAGTCCGCGCCCGCGGCCACGTACAGCTCGGCCCTGGCGGCGACCGCCGCCGTCGTCCGGTCCGCGCCACCGCGCAGGTACGAGTCGACGCGCGCGTTCACGACGAGGGCGTCACCCGCCGCCGCGCGCACCGCCGCGAGCCGGTCCGCCTGCTCCTGCGGCTCCTTGAGCCGCCTGTCGCGCGGGTCGGAGTCCTCCAGGTTGCAGCCGCACGCCCCGGCCTCCAGCAGCCGCTCGACCAACTCCGCGGCGGGCAGCCCGTATCCGGCCTCGACGTCCGCGGTGACCGGCACGTCGACCGCGCGGGCGATGCGCCGGATCGCGGCGAACATCTCGTCGGGCGGCGTGCTGCCGTCCTCGTAGCCGAGGGAGGCCGCCACACCGGCGCTGGGCGTGGCGAGCGCCGTGAACCCCGCGTCGGCGAAGACGCGGGCGCTGGCGGCGTCCCAGGGCCCGGGAAGGACCAACGGCTCACCGTGCGGCCGGTCGTGGTGCGAGGACCGCAGCAGGGCGGCGTGGGCGGTGTCGCGGCGGCTGGTGCGCCCGGTGTCTTCCGTCATGGCGACGACGCTACGGTGTCGGCGCGGTGGCGCGGTGGACCACTCGGCGCCCCGGTTCCTGGGCCACTTGGCGCCGGGTACGCCGCCGGTGCCCGGCGCGTACGCCGGTCAGTCCCTGATGCGCGCCTCGTCCAGCCGGCCGAGCAGCGCGTCGACGGTCTGGTCCGGCGTCTGGTCGCTGCTGTCCAGCCAGAGGCCGAGCCGCGGCGTCTCGTCGCGCAGCACGTGGTCGAGACCGCCGACGGTCCAGGACCCGTAGCCCGACTTGGCGCGGGCCGCCTCGCGGGTGGCCACCGCCTCGCGGGAGGGGGCTAGGACCACCAGGTAGAGCGGGCGGGTGGCGATCGCGTCCAGGTACGGCTCCAGGTGCTCGCCGAGCACCACGTCCTGCACCACCGCGGTCCACCCGGCGGACGCGTACAGATCGGCGGTGTGCGCCGACACCCGGTAGCGCAGCCGCAGTTGCTCGACCGCTTCGTCGTCGCCCTCCGGCACCAGCTCGCGCCGCCCGGACACCACCATGCGGCGGAACACGTCGCCGCGCACGTGGACCGCCCGCGGCAGCCGCTCGGCCAGCAGTTGCGCGACCGTGGACTTGCCCGAGGCCATCACTCCCGTGATGACCAGCACGGCGCGTTCCAGCGCCACGTCACCCATCCGTTCGCCCCCTTCCGGTGGACGCCCCCGTCCGGCGACGAGCATCCCAGCCCGGCCGTCCGCACTCAACCGTCCTGCCCGACTGCCTCCACGCGCCGGGGTGGCAGTCGGACGGAACAACGGAACAGTACGACGAGAACACCGGCGCCTCGGGGCCTCCGGGGAGGGTGGGGCGGGTGGGCCGCGAAAGGCGTGCAGTGCCGCGAGGGGCCTTCCCAGGGGCTCGGCGGGCACCCATGGCGCCTCGGCGCCGCGCACGGCGCGTGGACGCCCGCCAGCCGTCCGCGAGGACATCGGCAACCCCGACGCGACCCCGGCGGGCACCGCGAAGGGCGGCGCCCCCTGCCGGGGTGCCGCCCTTCGTCGTGCCAACTCAAGGCGCCGTAGGCGCCGGAGGCCGTGACCGGAATCGAACCGGCGTAACTCGCTTTGCAGGTAGGTCCGCGCTGGTCAGCGCATGATCCGGCACCGTTCAGCGCCATCCATACCCGTCCGCAGGCAGGGACGACGACGGCCGGCCGTTCGGACCCGAACGGCTCTGTACGGCCATGAACGAGACGGAAACTGAGACTGTCCTAGATCTGCTGACCAGGCGATGGCCCCGAAGCGTTGGAGTAGAAGCATTGAAACGGGACTACGTGCTGCACGGCCGCTAGGCGCCATAGGCGCTTGCTCATATCCTGAAGTAGGCCAGCAGTCGCTTTGCTCCGTAGGGTGTAGGCGGTACGAGGTTGCCAGGCTCGGGCCGAGTTGCGGTACGATGACTTGTCATATGCCCAGAGCCGCTTCCCCTGCGTGAAGCACGCGACGCCCACCGAGGTTGACATGACTAGAGACCCCAATTCTGATCCTCCCAAGTGGTCTTGGTGGGTCATTGGGATATTAGTCCCAATTCTTGGCATCTTAATACCTGTCATTGTTCAGAGCGCTCAGTCAGATTCTTCAGACGCTAAAAGCGCTGACGCCGCAGAAAGTGCATCGGGCTCTGACTCAACGAGTTCCGGCTCTGTCAACACGAAAGCACCGAGCCCGACCGAAACGTCCGGTTCTGAAACTGAGCCGCCAAATACCGTCTCAGCTGCTCCTGTGTACGGTGAATGGCGTGGTTCTGTCTACTCACCGCAATCCCCTGTGGCGCAGCCCGTCATTTTTATTTTTGCACAGGGTGGCATTGGTGACGTAATTGCCAATGTCAATTACCCCGAAACGGATTGCTCTACTAAATTTACTCTGACTGCCTACTTGGCCCCGGGGGAAATCCAAGTACACGAGAAGCGAGTGTCGCAACATTGTGGCGACAACGACGACGATTTGAATATCACGTTTGAGGGAAAGTCAATGAAGTTTTATTCGGTGCACTCGCGAGGCGGCGGAAGAGCGCCTCGGGATTATGGTAATGCAATAATGGTAAAAGCGGCTAGATGAAATCTCCTGTTGTCTGGTATGTTGATCACGCTAATGCGCGAAATTAAAAAGGGCTATTTTACAGCTTGGGTACCACTGGTTCCGGTAGTGAAGCAGCCCAGGAACGAAGCACGTCCGATGCCTTCTCGCTCAGGTGGCCTGTAGCAACGTCCTCCCTCATGGAGCGGCGCTCTGCCGGGTATGCAAGCTGGCGGTAGAGCTGCAAGTCCTCGAATCCGTTCATGGCGACGTCGTGGCTCGTAGCGCCGAAGACGATGCGAGGTAGCCGCGCCCAGTAGCAGGCGACAAGGCACATGGGGCACGGCTCACTGCTGGCGTACATGACGCCATCCTCGAACAGGTGGCGGCCGAGGCTTTTGCCGGCGTTGCGGAGTGCCATCACCTCCGCGTGTGCGGTCGGGTCGGCAAGTTCAACGACGCTGCTCGTACCCTCACTTACGATGTCTCCGCCGATCATGACGATCGCTCCGAAGGGTGTCTTTCCTTCGTTTTCGAGCGCGTGGCGAGACAGATCGATTGCGCGAGCGAGGAATCCCTGATCGGCTTCCGATGGTGCAGTCTTCACGAGGTTGCCTCCGTCTGCTTCAGGACTTGGAGCTTGTCTTCTTCCGCCAGGGCTTGAGCGGGGTCACGAAGCGCAGTTCGGTGCGATCGGCCGGGAAGCTGGCCGGGGCGACCGCCTGCATGGCCGCGCTGCTGCACCTGGCCGAACACGGCGGCAACGGCTACGCCCACCCCGTCACCGAGGCCACCATGCGCGCCGCGATCGAGCTGGGCGACTACTACACCGCCCACGCCCTGGCCGTGTTCGACGTCATGGGGGCCGACCCGGTCCTGTCCCGCGCCCGCAGCGTCCTGGAAGCGCTGCGCGACAACGGATGGCAAGACGTCAGCCGACGGGACGTCTTCAGCGTCCTGTCCCGCAGCGAGGTCCCCACCATCGCCGACCTCGAACCCGCCCTCGCGCTGCTGGAAGACCACGGATACCTGCGCTCCTACCAACCCGAGCGCACCGGACGGCGCGGACGCCCCCCCCGGCACCCCGTCTCACCGCCCACCCGTCCCTGCACCACGGCGGCCGGTGACCCGGCCGACCCGCACAACCCCTCCCGCACAAACCGCAAAATCCGCAGAAATACCCGGCCACCACGCTGACCTGCGACGTGACCCCACGCCCACCCCGGCCGGGGCCGCGTCGCACAATCCCGCAATATTCTGCAAAAAAGCCGAGGTGCCACCCCGCGCGCGGCCCGCCGTCGGCCGCCCCTGATTTTTGCGGAATTTCGCGGGTTTCTGCGGAGCACCAACCGCCACCAACCGCGCACCACATCACCGCAGCTCAAGCAGCCGCACCGTTAATTCTGCGGATTTTGCGGTTTGTGCGGCGGCACTTGGCCATGAACTCACCCTCACAGGAGCGAGCCGTGGACGAACCCACCACCCTCACCACACCCGCCGACGAAGACCCGACCCTCGTCTTCCTCAAGGTCGAAGAGGCCGCCCGACGCCTCCGCATCGGCCGCACCACCTGCTTCGCACTCATCCGCACCGGAGAGCTGGAATCCGTCATGGTCGGCGGACTGCGCCGAATCCCGGTCGACGGAGCCGGCCGCCTACGCGGCCCTGCTCCGCACCGCCCACCAAGCAGCTTGACCACCCCGGGGCGGCGGCACTCCCGGACAGGACAGCCCGCCGCCCCGGCTCCATCCCGACACGCACGAAATACAGGAGCCTGCCCATGGCAGAGGACGAGAAGAAGCGCACACGACAGCCCAACGGCCGCAGCTCGATCTACTTCGGCAAGGACGGCATATGGCACGGCCGCGTCACCGTTGGCGTCCGCGACGACGGCACCCCAGACCGCCGCCACGTCGAGCGGAAAACCCGCGCGGAAGCGACCCTCGCCGTACGCGAGTTGGAGGAGCAACGCGAGGCCAAGACCGTACGGATGCCCGGCAAGGCGTGGACGGTCAAAGCGTGGCTGACCCACTGGATTGAGAATGTGGCGCCCCTCGCCGTCAACGACAACACGATGGTCGGATACGGCGTCGCGGTACGGAAACACCTCATCCCCGGGTTGGGGGCACATCGGCTCGACAGGCTCAAGCCCGAGCACATCGAGGTGTTCTACGCCAAGATGCAGGCCGCCGGCAGCAAGCCCGCGACCGCACATCAGGAACACCGCACCTTCCGCGCCGCGCTCAATGAGGCCGTACGGCGCGGACACCTCGGTAAGAACCCCGTTCTGCTGGCCAAGGCACCGAAAACGGGGGAGTACGACGTCGAGCCCTACAGCGTCCACGAGGTGCAACGCCTGCTCAAGGCGGCTGGCCGACACCGTAATTCCGCGCGTTGGGCCGTCGCCCTCGCGCTCGGGCTGCGACAGGGAGAAGTGCTCGGAATGACGTGGGAGGATGTGGACCTTGAGGGCCCTCGTCGTCCGCCGAAGCCGCCACCGTCCGCAATACGCCCACGGGTGCGTGGAACCCTGCGGGCGCAAAGCGGCCGGGCATTGCCCGCAGCGACGGCGGACCAACCCCGAGACGTCCACCACCAAATCCCGCGCAGGCCGCCGCGCGGTCGGTCTCCCCGAACAACTCGTTGACCTACTCCGAGCGCACCTCAAATCGCAGGAAGCCGAACGACAGGCGGCCGGGAAGCTGTGGCAGGACAACGGCTTGGTCTTTCCCGACGAACGCGGTCACAGTCCCTCCCACCGTCGGGACTGGACGGAGTGGAAGGCGCTCCTGAAAGAGGCCAAGGTGCGAGACGGCCGCCTGCACGACGCCCGCCACACCGCCGCGACAGTCCTGCTCATCCTCGGCGTCCCTGAGCGGGCCGTCATGGGACTCATGGGGTGGTCGACCACCGCCATGACCGCCCGCTATCAGCACATGGTGGACGCCGTGCGGACGGACATCGCGCGGCAGGTCGACGGTCTGATCTGGAAACCCGGGACGGACCGGCCGGACGATGACGACGGCGCGGCCGGCGCCCTCGTACCGGCCAACTGAGACGGCAACTGAGACGGACAGCTAAAAGGGCGGCACCCTCATCGGATGCCGCCCTTTTGTTTTGCCTGGTCAGGCGACTGGAGGCCGTGACCGGAATCGAACCGGCGTAACTCGCTTTGCAGGCGAGTCCCTCAACCACTCGGGCACACGGCCGTGTGCGGGTGCGTGCTTCGACGATGGCGGGCCGCGGCGGTCAGGTCAACGGGGCCGGGGGGTGTGCAACGCGACTGCCACACCGCGTTCACGAAGGGCGGGACGGCCGGGCCGGCGGGACGCGGCGCGGGGAGAGGTGGCCGAGGACGCGCGACCGAGGACTTCCGGCGGAGCCGGGATCGGCCGGAAGGGCAGGGGCAAAAAGCAGGTTCGCCCCTTACCCTGGGCAGGTGAACGACGTGCGGAACCGCGGCGCCCAGGCCGTTGACCAGGCCATATCCGAGGCGGACGGGCAGGACGCCGGCGGCCTGCTGAGCGCACGCCATCGCGCCCTGACCCTCGGCATCGTGTCCGTCGTGCTGATGATCGCCTTCGAGGCGACCGCCGTCGGCACCGCGATGCCGGTCGCCGCGCGGGAGCTGGACGGCCTCGGGCTCTACGCCTTCGCGTTCTCCGGCTACTTCACGACCTCGCTGCTCGCCATGGTGGTCAGCGGCCAGTGGTGCGACCGCAGCGGCCCGCTGCCGCCGCTCGCCGCGGGCATCGGCGGCTTCGCCGCCGGGCTGGTGATCAGCGGCACCGCGCAGTCGATGGCGCCGTTCGTGCTCGGCCGGGCCGTCCAGGGCCTCGGCGGCGGCCTGGTCATCGTCGCGCTGTACGTGGTGGTGGGCCGCGCCTACCCGGAGCGGCTGCGGCCCGCGGTGATGGCCGCGTTCGCGGCGTCGTGGGTGGTGCCCTCGATCGTCGGGCCGCTGGTCTCCGGCACGGTGACGGAACAGCTCGGCTGGCGCTGGGTGTTCCTGGCGATCCCGGTGCTCGTGGTGCTGCCGCTGGCGATCATGCTGCCCGCGCTGCGGCGCACCGCGCACGCCCCCGCGCCCGGCGAGGCGGGCGTGATGGACGGGCGGCGCATCTGGCTCGCGGGGGCGCTGGCCACCGGGTCGGTGCTGCTGCAGTACGCGGGGCAGGACCTGCGGCCGCTGTCCGCGGTGCCCGCGGTGCTCGGCGCCGCCCTGCTGGTGCCGGCCGCGCTGCGGCTGCTGCCGCGCGGCACCTTCCGGGCCGCGCGGGGGCTGCCCACGGTGATCCTCATGCGCGGGATCGCGGCCGGCACGTTCATGGCCGCGGAGACCTTCATCCCGCTGATGCTGGTCACCCAGCGCGGGATGTCGGTGACGCTGGCCGGCCTCTCGCTGGCCGGCGGCGGCCTCACCTGGGCGCTGGGCTCCTACGTGCAGGCGCGGCCGGGGCTGGAGCCGCGGCGCGAACGCCTGGTGGAGGTGGGCATGGTGCTCACCGCGGTGGCCATCGCGGCGGTGCCGCTGGCGCTCGACCGCTCGGTGCCCACAGCGGTGGTCGCGGCCGCGTGGGTGGTCGGCGGCTTCGGCATGGGCCTGTCCATCTCCTCGCTCAGCGTCCTGCTGCTGAAGGTCTCCGCGCCCTCCGACGCCGGCGCCAACTCCGCCGCCCTCCAGGTCAGCGACGCGCTCGCGAACGTCCTGCTGGTCGCCGCGGCCGGCACCGTCTTCACCGCCCTCGGCGGCGGCTCGGTCGCGCCCACCGCCACCGCCGCGGCCCCGGCCGCCACCCACCACCCGGCCGCCTTCGCCGCCGTCTTCCTGCCCGCCGCCGTCCTCGCCCTGGCCGGCGCCGCCGTGGCCACCCGGCTCCGCCCGAAGCGGCGGCAGGACCGGCGGGCTCGGCCCCGGCGGCAGCCCCGCCCGCAGCCGCAGCACTGACCGTCGGGGCCGCGTGGCGCGGCGTGTGAAGTGGGTCGCACCGCGGCGCGGTCGGGCGTCGTTCGGCGGGGCGCCGGGCGGGGGCCGGTACGCTGAGGCGGTTGTCGTACGGGCGGCGCCCGTACGCGTCCGTGCCGCCGACCCTCCACGGAGACCGTGACTACCACCGCCTCGCACTCGCCGAACCACCATCTGTCCCCCGCCTTCCCCGGCCGCGCGCCGTGGGGCACGGCGAACAAGCTGCGGGCCTGGCAGCAGGGCGCCATCGACGCGTATGTGGCCCGGCAGCCGCGGGACTTCCTCGCGGTGGCCACCCCCGGCGCGGGCAAGACGACCTTCGCGCTCAGCCTGGCCTCGTACCTGCTGCACAACCACCTCGTGCAGCAGATCACCGTCGTCGCGCCGACCGAGCACCTCAAGACGCAGTGGGCGGACGCCGCCGCGCGGATAGGGATCAGGCTCGACCCGCAGTACAGCGCGGGACCGGTCGGCCGTGACTACCACGGGGTCGCGGTGACGTACGCCGGTGTCGGGGTGCGGCCGATGCTGCACCGCAACCGCTGCGAGCAGCGCAAGACGCTGGTGATCCTCGACGAGATCCACCACGCGGGCGACAGCAAGTCGTGGGGCGAGGCGTGCCTGGAGGCGTTCGACCCGGCGGCCCGCCGGCTGGCGCTGACCGGCACGCCGTTCCGCTCGGACACCAACCCGATCCCGTTCGTGACGTACGAGGAGGGCAACGACGGCATCCGCCGTTCCGCTGCCGACTACACGTACGGATACGGCAACGCGCTCGCCGACGGTGTGGTCCGCCCGGTGATCTTCCTGAGCTACAGCGGCACCATGCGCTGGCGCACCAAGGCCGGCGACGAGCTGTCCGCGCGGCTGGGCGAGCCGATGACCAAGGACGCCACCGGGCAGGCGTGGCGCACCGCGCTCGCGCCGACCGGCGAGTGGATCCCGAACGTGCTGCGCGCCGCCGACCAGCGGCTCACCGAGGTCCGCAAGGGCATCCCGGACGCCGGCGGCCTGGTGATCGCCGCCGACCAGGACGCCGCCCGCGCCTACGCCAAGCTGATCCGGGAGATCACCGGCCACAAGGCCACCGTGGTGCTCTCCGACGACACCGGCTCCTCCAAGCGCATCGAGGAGTTCAGCGCCTCGGAGGACCGCTGGATGGTCGCGGTCCGGATGGTCTCCGAGGGCGTCGACGTGCCCCGGCTGGCCGTCGGCGTCTACGCCACCACCATCTCCACGCCGCTCTTCTTCGCCCAGGCGGTGGGCCGTTTCGTACGGTCCAGGCGGCGCGGCGAGACCGCGTCGGTCTTCGTGCCGACCATCCCGATGCTGCTGGAGTTCGCACACGAGATGGAGGTCGAGCGCGACCACGTGCTCGACAAGCCGAAGAAGCAGGGCGAGGAGGACCCGTTCGCCGAGGAGGACAAGCTCCTCGCGGAGGCCGAGCGGGCCGAGGACGAGGCGACCGACGACGACATGCTGCCCTTCGAGGCGCTGGAGTCCGACGCGGTCTTCGACCGGGTGCTCTACGACGGCGCCGAGTTCGGCATGCAGGCCCACCCGGGCAGCGAGGAGGAGCAGGACTACCTCGGCATCCCCGGGCTGCTGGAGCCCGACCAGGTGCAGATACTGCTGCAGAAGCGGCAGGCGCGGCAGATCGCGCACAGCAGGAAGAAGCCGGACGAAGAGGCCGATCTGATCGAACTGCCCGCCGACCGCAGGCCGGTGGTCAGCCACCGGCAGCTGCTGGAGCTGCGCAAGCAGCTGAACACCATGGTCGCCGCCTACAACCACCAGAGCGGCAAGCCGCACGGCGTGATCCACAACGAGCTGCGCCGGGTGTGCGGCGGCCCGCCGAGCGCGGAGGCGACCGCGGGCCAACTCGGCGAGCGGATCAAGAAGGTGCAGGAGTGGGCGACCCGGATGCGGTGACGCGTCCGCGGGGTGGCGGCGGCGGTGGCGGCCGACTGTCACCCCGGCGCGTGGTGTCACTCGGCGCAGTGACACCCGGCGCGGAAATCCTCGCCCGCGGCTTCGCCGTATTGCGGTGATCTCGGCCGGAATGGCCGGTGATCTCACCCCAAGACCAGGTCAAAGCCGCGCCCGGATTGTGGACGACCCCTTCCGCTGAGCGGTACTCCCTCGCTACGGTGCCGGTCACGCACACGCCGTGGCAGTGCTGCCGCGGAGCGCAGCCGGTATGCCGACACCAACCCGGCGGCCTCTCCGCGCACTGCCGCGGGACCGGCAGTGCGTTCCGTCCGTGAGATGCGCCGCCGATTTCACGAGGAGGGGGCGTCGTGACCGCGGAGACGTCTCAAACGCTCGACCGTGGCCTTCGGGTCCTTAAGCTGCTCGCCGACACCGACCACGGGCTGACCGTGACCGAGCTGGCGGCCAAACTGGGTGTGAACCGCACGGTGGTGTACCGCCTGCTGGCCACGCTGGAGCAGCATTCGCTGGTCCGCCGCGACCTGGGCGGCCGGGCCAGGGTCGGGCTCGGCGTGCTGGGCCTGGCACACCAGGTGCACCCGCTGCTGCGCGAGGCCGCGCTGCCCGCGCTGCGCGCGCTCGCCGAGGACATCGGGGCGACCGCCCATCTCACCCTGGTCGACGGCACGGAGGCGCTGGCCGTCGCCGTGGTCGAGCCGACCTGGACCGACTACCACGTGGCCTATCGCACCGGCTTCCGGCACCCGCTGGACCGCGGCGCCGCCGGCCGGGCGATCCTGGCCGGCCGCGGGCTGCAGCCCAGCCCCGGCGGCGGCTGGGAGCGATGTCCCGACGACGTCTACGCCGAACTGGCCGCGGCGGTCCCCGCCGTCGGCCTGGTCGACGGATACGGGGACGGCTTCGCGGAGAGCTTCGCCGACGGCCCCGCCGACGGCCCGCTCGACGCGGGCGCAGGCGGCGGGAGCGGCCTCCACGGGGCCAACGGCGCCCGGGACGGCGGCGAGCGGGCGATCGGCGCGCTGCCGCTGCCCGCCATGCGCTACGTCATCACCAGCGGCGAGCTGGAGGCCGGCGCGAGCGGCGCCGCCGCCCCGCTGCTCGGCGTGCCGGGAGTCGAGGGCAGCGTCGGCGTGGTGATGCTCGCGGACTCCGTGCCCGAGCGGGTCGGCGCGCGCGTCGTGGAGGCCGCGGTCGAGGTCGCGGACGCCCTCAGGTGACCTCCGCGACCAGGGCCGGGCGGGAGCCGGGCGGCGGGTGAAATAGGGTCGGGCGCATGTCTGACTCCTTGCGCCGGGGCTTCCGGCTCCGGTCGTCGCGCCGGACGGTGACGCTGGCCGCCTGCGCGGCGGTGATCGCCGCCCTGCTGGCGGTGGCGGCGCTCGCGCCGCTGCCGGTGGTCATCGTCGCACCCGGCCTGACCGCCGACGTGCTCGGCGCGGACAAGGGCACCCCGGTCATCACGGTGACCGGCGCCCCTGTCCGCCGCACCAGCGGGCAGTTGCGGCTGGTCACCATCGAGGCGACCTCGCCGCAGGCGTCCGTCCACTTCGGCGACGTGTGGCACGCGTGGTTCGACAAGGGCCAGGCGGCGATGCCGCGCGACGCGGTCTACCCCAGCGGCGGCTCGGTGCAGGAGATCGAGAAGGTCAACCAGCGGGAGATGGCCGACTCGCAGACCGCCGCGACCGCGGCGGCGCTCAAGGAGATGGGGCTGTCCCCGGCGAAGGTCAAGGTCACCCTGCGGCTGGCCGACGTGGGCGGTCCGAGCGCCGGGCTGCTCTTCACCCTCGGCATCATCGACAAGGTCGACGGCGACGGCCACGGCGGCGACCTCACCGGCGGCCGGGCGATCGCCGGCACCGGCACGATCGACGCCTCGGGCAGGGTCGGGGCGGTCGGCGGCGTGCCGCTGAAGGAGCAGGCCGCCCGCCGCGACGGCGCCACCGTCTTCCTGGTCCCGCGCGCCGAATGCGCCGACGCCAAGGCCCAGCTCCCCAGCGGCCTCAAGCTGATCCCCGTCACGACCCTCGACAACGCCCTCTCCGCCCTCTCCGCCCTCCGCACCGCCCACCCCACGCCCACCTGCTGACCCCCGGCGCGCAGCCGGGACTCAGCCTCAGCCCGTTCGCGGGCCGCAACCCGCCTTCCGGCGGACCCCGGGGGCACCCGCGCGTCACCCGCCCGGCCACCGGCCGGGGTTCCGGGGCCGGCGAGTGCACCCGCCGGGCGGGGGCGTCCGCGCGTCACGCCCCCGGCCACCGGAGCGGGCTCCGCGTCCTGGCGCGGGTGCACCCGCCGGGCGCGGGCGTCCGCGCGTCGCGGACCTCGGCCCGGTCGCCAGACCGACCCGCGGCACGGTCACGGGCCCGGCCGTCGAACCGCCCTGGCCGCCCGGCCACCGGCCGGGGTTCGCCCTGCGGCCGGCCCCGGGCGCCCGTGCGTCGCCCGGCCTTCGGGCCGGTCGCGGGCCCGGCCACCGGAGCGGGCTCCGCGTCCTGGCGCGGGTGCACCCGCCGGGCGCGGGCGTCCGCGCGTCACGCCCCGGCCGCCGGAGCGGGCTCCGGTCGTGGCGCGGGGGCAGCCGCCGGGCGGGGGCTCGGTGGTCGGGCGGCCCCCACGGCCGCCCCCCGGTTCACGCCGAGGGGTTGGCGTCGGCCAGGGGGAGCGCGTCGGCCCTGGCCGACAGCTCGGGGTGGGGGGTGGCGGCCGCGCTGTCCCACTGCCGGAAGGCGGGGAGGACCAGCGGGCTGAGGGTGGTCAGCAGGTAGAGCGCGCTGACGGACGCCATCCCGGCGGTGAGCCCCGCGTACTGGACCACGTAGCCGCCGATCAGGCCGCCCAGCGGTACGGCGATCAGGACGCCGGAGGTCACCGCGCCGAACACCCGGCTGCGCAGCCGCTCGGGGACGAGGCGGACCATCTCGGTGCCGATGATCGGGTTGAGCACGCCGGCCGCGAGGCCGCACACCGCGCAGGAGACGACGAGCGGCGTCAGCCCCGGCACGAAGGCACCGACCGCCGAGCGCGGGAAGCCGCAGACCAGGAACGCCCCGATGAACAGCCCCCGCTGGGGCAGCCGGTGGCCGATCGCGCCGTAGACCAGCGATCCGCAGAGCGCGGCCGCGGCGAAGGTGCCGGAGACCACGCCGATGCTCACCGAGCCGCCCAGCCGGGTGCGGGCGTCGACCGGCAGCAGCACCGCCGACCACGCCTGGTCGAGCGCGTTGGTGACCATCACCATGGCCACCACCGCGAACAGCAGCCGGGCCCTGACCAGGTACGCGTACCCCTCCATCAGCTCCGCCCGGTAGCCGGCGAGGCCGCCGCGCGCCTTGCGCCCGCCGCCGGGCCGCCCGGCGGCGTCCCGCACGCACAGCCCGATCAGCAGCGCCGAGACCGCGAAGGTGGCCGCGTCCAGCAGCAGGACGTCGGCCGCGCCGATCGCGGCGATGAGCACGCCGGCCAGCGGCGCGCCGAGCATGCGGGCGCCGCGCGAGGCGCTCTCGTACGCGCTGCTGGCCCGCGCCATGGTGGTCCCGGCGCGCTCGGCCAGCCGGGGCAGCATCACCTCGCGCGCGGTCTCGCCGGGCGCGTGGAAGAGCCCGGCGATGCCGACGAGGACGAGCAGCCATCCGTAGCCGAGCCGGCCCGCCATGTGCAGCGCCGGCACCCCGGCGACCGCGACCGCGCACACCGCGTCGGAGACGACGCTGCTGACCCGGAGGCCGAGCCGGTCGATCAGCGGGCCGCCCAGCAGCGCGGCGAGCACCACCGGAAGGGTCGAGGCGAAGGCCACCAGGCCGGCTCGCGCGGCGCTGCCGGTGGTCTCCAGCACGAACCAGGGCACGGCCACGACGGTGAGCATGCTGCCGGCGATGGAGACGACGTTGGCGGTCAGCACCAGGGCGAGCGGCCGCCGGTCGCGGCCGCCCGGTCGCGCGGGCGTCGGCAGGGGCGCGGGCATGGCGGACGTACTCATCTGGGTCCCCCCGTGGGAGTCGGTGCGTGCGGCGCGCGCGGCGCGGCGAGCGGAAGGCGGGCGGCGGCCCGCGGCGCGTCAGTCGGCCTGGCGCGGGAAGGCGTGGAAGTGCAGCCGGACGGTCGCCGAGCCGTCCGCCGCGGGGCTGCGCGGATGCTCGCCGGCCGGCGGCTCGGGCAGCAGCCCGCGGTACGACTCGATCAACGCGTGGACCTTCGCGCCGAGTTCGGCGGCGAGTTCGGGCGTCAGCCGCAGCGTGAAGCTGCTCAGGTCGCCGCTCTCGCGCCAGGCGTCCGGCCAGTCCTGGAGGGTGCCGAGCCAGGTGCCCAGCTGCGCGGCGTGGTCGGTGGCCACCTCGTGCAGGTAGGTGTCGAGCGCGCCGCGCACCTCGGGGTCGGGGTGGTCGAGGAAGTTCCGCGCGGTGTCCAGCGAGGTGCCGCGGTGCACCGCACGCCACCAGCGCTCGCGGCCGTTGCCGCGGTCCGGGTCGTCCTCGACGAAGCCGTGGGCGGCGAGCTGCCGCAGGTGGTAGCTGGTGGCGCCGCTGGACTCGCCGAGCCGCGCGGCCAGGCTGGACGCGGTGGCGGGGCCGTGGTCGCGCAGGGCGGACAGCAGCCGCATGCGCAGCGGATGGGCCAGCGCGCGCAGCGAGCGCGGGTCGAGCGGGAGGACGTCGCCGCCGGTGGCGTCGACGGCGGCGCCGGCGGCCGGGGGAGTGGGGTCTGATGCGGTCACAAGGAGCAGCGTAGGACCGCAAAGGTTCTTTGCAAAGACCTTTTGCAAAGAACCTTTGCGGTCGCCCGCTGCCCCTCGACCGCCGTACCGCCCCGACTGCCCACCGCCGTACCGCCCCGCCCGCGCGAACGCCGCGCGGCCTAAGCGTCCCGCGCCGCCTGCTGGACCAGTGGGATGATCCGCAGCGGCACCGGGTTCTCCATCACGATCGCGGTGGCCGCGCGGACGATGCCCTCGAAGCCGACCACGCGGTCGATCACCCGCTGGAGATCGGCGTTGGACCGGGCCACCAGGCGGCACAGCATGTCGCCCTCACCGGTCGTGGTGTGCAGCTCCAGCACCTCCGGCACCCCCGCCAGGTGCGTGCGCACGTCGGGCCCCTGCCCCTGCTTGATCTCCAGCGTCGCGAACGCGGTCACCGGGTAGCCCAGCGCCGCCGGGTCCACCTGCGGCCCGAAGCCGCGGATCACGCCGGTGGCCCGCAGCCGGTCCAGCCGGGCCTGCACGGTGCCCCGGGCCACGCCGAGCCGCCTGGACGCCTCCAGCACCCCGATCCGCGGCTCCCGGTCCAGCAGTGTGATCAGCCGGCCGTCCAGCTCGTCGATCCCCATCCCGGCTCCCTCCTCTAGTCATCCTGCGCAGATTGACCGTACGATCCTGACTTCGGCTGTGCAGCCTGTCCAGCGAAATCGGGAACTATTGCGCACCCTGACCGCTGGGGAGACGCTCTTCCCATGACTGGACTCACCGCAAGCACCGGGACCGAGGACACCTTCCCCGTCAAGGGCATGGACGCCGTCGTCTTCGCCGTGGGCAACGCGAAGCAGGCCGCGCACTACTACTCGACCGCCTTCGGCATGCGCCGCGTCGCCTACCGCGGGCCGGAGAACGGAAGCCGCGAGACCGCCTCCTACGTCCTGGAGTCCGGGAGCGCCCGTTTCGTCTTCACCTCCGTCGTCAAAGCAGCCACCGAGCACGGCCGCTTCCTCGCCGAGCACGTGGCCGAGCACGGCGACGGCGTGGTCGACCTCGCCATCGAGGTCCCGGATGCCCGCGCGGCGTACGCCTACGCCGTCGAGCACGGCGCCACCGGCCTGGAGGAGCCGTACGAGCTGAAGGACGAGTACGGCACCGTGGTGCTGGCCGCCATCGCCACCTACGGCCGGACCCGGCACACCCTGGTCGACCGCTCCGGCTACGACGGCCCCTACCTGCCCGGGTACGCCCCCGCGCAGCCGATCGTCGAGCCGCCCGCCAAGCGCTGCTTCCAGGCCGTCGACCACTGCGTGGGCAACGTCGAACTCGGCCGGATGAACGAGTGGGTGACCTTCTACAACCGGGTCATGGGCTTCACCAACATGAAGGAGTTCGTCGGCGACGACATCGCCACCGAGTACTCCGCGCTGATGTCCAAGGTCGTCGCCGACGGCTCCCGCAAGGTCAAGTTCCCGCTCAACGAGCCGGCGGTGGCCAAGAAGAAGTCCCAGATCGACGAGTACCTGGAGTTCTACGGCGGCCCCGGCGTCCAGCACATCGCGCTGGCCACCAACGACATCGTCGCCTCGGTGCGGGCGATGCGCGCGGCCGGCATGGAGTTCCTGGACACCCCGGACTCGTACTACGACACCCTCGGCGAGTGGGTCGGCGACACCCGGGTGCCGCTGGACACCCTGCGCGAGCTGAAGATCCTCGCCGACCGCGACGAGGACGGCTACCTGCTGCAGATCTTCACCAAGCCGGTCCAGGACCGCCCGACCGTCTTCTTCGAGATGATCGAGCGGCACGGCTCGATGGGCTTCGGCAAGGGCAACTTCAAGGCGCTCTTCGAGGCGATCGAGCGCGAGCAGGAGCGCCGCGGCAATCTGTGAGCCCGGCCGGGGCCGCCCCGCGGCATGGCGGCTCTTCTCATCGCGCACCCCGCGGTGGAAAGCTGGTGCCATGCCGCACCACGAGCTCGTCGCCGAGCTGACCGCCGGACTGCCGTCCGGTTCCGTCCTTGCCGACCCGGAGGTCACCGCCTCCTACCGCCACGACATGGCGAGCTTCTCGGAGGCGGGCACGCCCGCGGTGGTGGTGCTGCCGCGCACCGTCGAGGAAGTGCAGCACGTGATGCGCACCGCGACCGCGCTGCGGGTGCCGGTGGTGCCGCAGGGCGCGCGCACCGGCCTGTCCGGCGGCGCCAACGCCACCGACGACTGCATCGTGCTCTCCACCGCCAGGATGGACCGCATCCTCGACATCGACCCGGTCGAGCGGATCGCGGTCGTGGAACCCGGCGTCGTCAACGCCGTGCTGTCCCGCGCGGTCGGCGAACGCGGCCTGTGCTACCCGCCGGACCCGTCCAGCTGGGAGATGTGCACCATCGGCGGCAACATCGGCACCGGCGCGGGCGGCCTGTGCTGCGTGAAGTACGGCGTCACCGCCGAGTACGTGCTCGGCCTGGAGGTGGTGCTCGCCGACGGGCGGCTGCTGAGCACCGGCCGGCGCACCGCCAAGGGGGTCGCCGGATACGACCTGACCCGGCTCTTCGTCGGCTCCGAGGGCACGCTGGGGATCGTCGTCAAGGCGGTGCTCGCGCTGCGGCCGGCGCCGCCCCCGCAGCTCGCCCTCGCCGCGGAGTTCCCGTCCACCGCGGCCGCCTGCGCGGCGGTCTGCTCGATCATGGAGAGCGGCCATGTGCCGTCCCTGCTGGAGCTGATGGACGGCACCACCATCCGCGCGGTCAACGCGATGGCGAACATGGGCCTGCCGGAGACCACCGAGGCGCTGCTGCTGGCCGCCTTCGACACCCCGGAGCCGGCCGCCGACCTCGCCGCGGTCGGCGCCCTGTGCTCCGCCGCTGGGGCCACCGAGGTGGTGCCGGCCGAGGACGCCGCGGAGTCCGAAATGCTGTTGCAGGCACGCCGGTTGTCGCTGACCGCGCTGGAACGGCTGTCCACCGCCACGATGATCGACGACGTGTGCGTGCCGCGCGCCCGGCTCGGCGACATGCTCGAAGGCGTGGCCGCGGTGGCCCGCACGTACGACCTGACGATCGGGGTGTGCGCGCACGCGGGCGACGGCAACACCCATCCCGTGGTCTGCTTCGACGCCCGCGACCCGGACGAGTCCCGGCGGGCCCGCGAGTCCTTCGACGCGATCATGGCGCTCGGCCTGGGACTGGGCGGCACGATCACCGGCGAGCACGGGGTGGGCGTGCTGAAGAAGGAGTGGCTGGCGCGGGAGCTCGGACCGACCGGGACGGAGCTGCAGCGCGGCGTGAAGGCGGTCTTCGACCCGCTCGGACTGCTCAACCCCGGCAAGCTCTTCTGACCCGGCGTCCGGCCCCGGCTGGGACCCGGCGGCCGGAGGGGACCCGGCGGCCGGAGGGGCTCAGACACCGGGGTCGGGCGTGTCGTCCCTCCCCGACGGCCGGGGGGAGGGGTCGTGCAGCCACGCCTCGTCGCCGGCCGCCGGCGCGAGCAGCGCGCTGAGCCCGTCGTCCATGCTCAGCTGCTCGTTCTCGGTGCCCGGCGGGACCGCGCGCAGGGTCCGCTCCAGCCACGCCGCGACCGCGGAGGACGGCGCCTCCAGCAGCGCGTCGCCGTCCGGGGAGCTGAGCGCCAGGCAGATCACGCTGCGCCCGTTGACCTTGGTCGGCCAGATCCGGACGTCGCCGTGACCGCACGGCCTGAACACCCCCTCGACGATCAGCTCGCGGGCGAAGGTCCAGTTCACCGGCGCGTCGGAGCCCACGTGGAAGGTGATGTGCACCGCGTAGGGGTCGCCCGAGCGGTAGGCCAGCCTGGCCGGTACCGGAATGCTGCGTTCCGGCGACAGGACGAGCTGCATTTCGAGTTCGCGTTCCACCACGGTCTGCATCTGTCGACGTCCTTTCCTTGGCGCGGTGGCCCCTCGGCGATCTGCGCGGCGGGGCCCTGCACCTGGAAGAGAGCGCGTGCCTCTCCCACCATTACGCGGGTTCCCCGAATTTTGTTCACATTTCCAGAACTCGTGGCGCGGAGCGGTCCGGGAGAGTAGGGACGAAGCAACGCGGGGTGGTGTGCGGTAGGGCGGGCCCGAGGGGTCCGCCGGTCTGGTAGATGTGGACGTACACTCCCCGGCCGAGCAGATACGGAATCCGTGAACCATGAGCGCACCCACGTCTGGCTCCTCCGGTTCTTCCTCCGCCTCGCCGGTCCCCGGCTACTACCCGGACCCGTCGATCCCGAACTACATCCGCTACTGGAACGGTTCGGCCTGGGTGCCGGGCACGAGCCGGCCTGCCCCGGTCGGTGCCGCCGCGGGCGGCGAGGGTGGCGGCGACGGGAGTGAGGGCCGCGACTCCGGCCCGGAGCAGGGCCGCACGCCGGCGGCGGACGAGTCCGGGCCGGTGTACCTGGACGAGGACCCGGCCGCGCCGCGCGCCCACGTCCCGCAGCAGGCGGCGCATCACCTGCCCGAGCGCCGGCTTCCGCAGTGGCAGGCCCCGCAGGCCCCGCAGCCCCCGGAGCATCCGCTTCCGCAGCAGGGCGGCCCGCACCAACTGCCGCCGGCCGCCGAGGACTCCGGCGCCGCGCGGCCCGCGTCCGGTGAGGTCCCGGCCTGGCCCCGCGTCCCCCCGCCGTCGACCGAACGCCCCGCCATCTCCTGGGGCGCCGAGGCGCAGCCCCAGCCCGCGCACCCCCAACCCGCGCAGCCCCAACCGCCCGCGCAGCCGGAGCCCCAGCCGCTGCCCACCGCGCAGCCGTCCGCGGCGGCGGCCCCGCAGGCTCCGGCCCGGACTCCGGCCCGGACACCGGCGCAGGCCCCCGCGCAGGACCCCGGACAGGGATGGGCCGCACAGGTGCAGGGGCTGGCCCGGGAGGGCGGCGGCTGGCATCCTCCGGCGGCCGACCCGTTCGGGCTGGACCGCGCGCTCGACCGCCCCGGCGGCCTGCTGCGCCGGTTCGCCGCGCGGGTGATCGACGGCGTGCTGGCGGGGGCCGTGACCGCGGCGGCGGCGGTGCCGCTGGGCGCGGCGGCGTACCACCACGCCAAGGACAAGGTGGACCAGGCCAAGCAGACCGGCGAGACGGTCAAGGTGTGGCTGCTCGACGGCACGACCGGCGCCGAACTCGGCGCGGTGGTCGTGGTCTTCCTGCTGGCCGGTGTGCTGCTGGAGGTGTGGCCCACCGCCCGGTGGGGCCGCACGGCGGGCAAGAGGCTGGTCGGGCTGCGCGTGCTGGACATCGAGGCGCAGCTGCCTCCCGCGTTCGGCGCGAGCCTGCGCCGCTGGCTGACCAGGACCGTGCTGAACCTCCTGCTGGTCGGGGTGGTGGGCGTCGCCTGGTGCCTGTTCGACCGGCCGTGGAAGCAGTGCTGGCACGACAAGGCCGCCCGTACCTTCGTCGCCGCGGTCTGAGCGCGGGCCGGCGGCGCCTCCCCCGAACGGATCGCGCGGCGCGCGGGCCGGCCGCCGCCGCGTTTGACTCGGTGCATGAGTACCGACGAGCCGACGCCGGGGTCCCCTGACGACCCGTTTGCCAAACGGCCGCAGGACGGCGGCTCCGGCGGCCCCTCCGGCCCGCCGCCGCAGGACCCCCCACCGCGGCAGCCGCCGCCCGGCCGGCCCCCGCCGAGCGGCCCGTACGGCGCCGGCCCGTACGGCGCCCCGCCGCCCGGCGGCCCGTACGACCGGAACCCGAACGACCAGGACCCGTACGGCCAGGACCCCCAGGGCGGCCAGGGCGGCCAGGGCGGCCAGGGTGGCCAGAACCCCT
This sequence comes from Actinacidiphila polyblastidii, assembly GCF_036353415.1. Taxonomy (NCBI): domain Bacteria; kingdom Bacillati; phylum Actinomycetota; class Actinomycetes; order Kitasatosporales; family Streptomycetaceae; genus Actinacidiphila; species Actinacidiphila polyblastidii. The sequence goes on along the minus strand of NZ_JAZEWV010000005.1, from coordinate 249,666 downwards.
ACGGCCAGAACCCCTACGGCCAGAACCCCTACGGCCAGAACCCGTACGACCAGAATCCGCAGGGCGGCGGGCCCGATCCGCTGGCCGGGATGCCGCCGCTCGCCCCCTCGGGCAGCCGGCTGATGGCCCGGATCATCGACATCGTCATCGTGCTGATCCCGGCCTTCCTGCTGGACTGGGCCTCGGTCGGGCTCCAGGACAGCGACTTCACCGCGGGCCGCTCGGCGGTCGGCGGCGTGTTCACCGCGGGCGTCGGCTTCCTCTACGAGTTCTTCATGACGAAGAGCGGCGGGCAGACCGTCGGCAAGAAGGTGATGCGGCTGCGGGCCGCGATGCTCGACAACGGCAGCGTGCCCACCCCGCAGGCCGCCGCGGTGCGCGCGGCGATCCTGTGGCTGCCCGCGTTCTGCTGCAGCTGCGTCTGGTTCGTGATCATCGGCATCACGGTGGTGTTCGACAAGCCGTACCGGCAGGGCCTGCACGAGAAGGCGTCCAAGACCGTCGTCGTCGAGGCGCGCTGAGCCGCGCGGGCGGGGGTGCGGGGCGCGTGCGCGCGCCCTGTACCGGCCCGCGGGCTGCTGCTTTACTCGATCACCATGACCGCTGCGCAACCCGCCGGGATGGCCCCGCTCGCCACTGTCGGACAACGTTTCCTCGCCCGGGTGATCGACTCCGCGGTCCTGGTCGCACTCGACTTCCTGATGAGCGCCGCGGTGCTCGGCGGCGACCTGTCCCGGCCCGGCGACGTGCCGCAGAGCCGGCAGGTGGTGGTCGGGGTGCTCACCTTCGTCCTGTACTTCGCGTACGAGGGCGCGATGACCGCGGCGCGCGGCCAGACGCTGGGCAAGGTGCTGCTGCGGATACGGGCCGCGCGGCTCAGCGACGGCGGCGTGCCGGGACCCGCGGGCTGGACCCGGGCGGCGGTCTACGCGCTGCCCGGCGTCCTCACCGCGATCCTGATCGGCCCGCTGTTCTGGCTGCTGAACTCGCTGTGGTGCCTGTGGGACCGGCCGTACCGGCAGTGCCTGCACGACAGGGCGGCGCGGACGGTGGTCGTCTCGGCCGTGTAGGTCAGCGCCGCAGCGAGGGCTCGCTCACCCGCGTCTCGGCGGCGCCGCCCACCCGGGCGCGCGGCACCGGTGCGGGCGCGGGGGCCGGAGCCGGGGCGGCCGGGCGGCGGGCCTGCACGGACAGCACCGCGGCGACGGCCACACCGAGGGCGAGGCCGACCGCGGCCACCGCGAGGACCGCGGCGCCGGAGTGCGCGTCGGTGACCAGCAACAGCACGAGGGTGGTCAGGACGACGGTCAGTGAGCCGTAGAAGACTTGCGCGGTCGTGGGACGCGGCATGGCGGTTTCCGTCCTCGGGTACGTCGATGCGGGGGCACATGACGGGAGCTCAAGGGCTGGCTCGGGTACGGCGGTACGGGTGAACGACGCGCGGGGGACGCGATGTTCACGGAAACTCTACGTTTCGGCATGCCCGGACGCGATGCCGGGTAAGCGTCGCCTTACCTCCGGTGCGGAGCACAGGGGGGCGCACGGGGTCGCACGGGTGGCCGCATATGACGAGATCTCATGCCGTCCGCTGAGCGGACCGGTTGACCCGGAAACCGGTCACCGTACTGGCACCGCCATGTCAAGTCAAGGTCTGTTTTTTCTCCCGTCACTCCGGTCCAATGGCCTTCCTCAAGGGGAGGTCAAAGAATCTTGAAGAGACAGCGACGGATCACCCAACCCGCGGCCTTGGCTCTCGCGATAGCCGTCCTCGCGGTGCCCGCGGTCACCGCGGCGGGCGCCTACGCGGCGGCCCCGGGCCAGGGCGCGGCCGGCACGCCCGCCGCGGCCGGACACGACCCGGCGGCCAGCGAATCGCACGACCTGCCGGGGCCGTTCAGCAAGCAGCAGGCCGCCGAGCACGCCGCCGCGCTCCAGCAGGTGGTCTCCGGAGACGCCACGGTCCAGCAGCGCGGCGGCTCCCGGGTCGTCCAACTCGGCCACGGCAAGGGCCAGAAGAGCAAGTACGTCGAACTCGGGCGGGAGAAGACCGACAAGATCTTCACCATCCTCGCCGAGTTCGGCGACAAGGTGGACAGCACCACCACCTACGACCCGGACGGCCCGGACGGACCCAAGCCGCCGGTGGTGAAGTACGGCGGCGACCCGGGCCCGGCCCACAACACCATCGCCGCCCCCGACCGGGCGAACGACAACTCGACGGCCTGGCAGGCCGATTACAACCAGCAGCACTTCCAGGACCTGTACTTCTCGCACGACAAGGACAAGGAGTCGCTGGCGAAGTACTACGAGAAGCAGTCCTCCGGCCGCTACTCCGTCGACGGCGAGGTCTCCGCCTGGGTCAAGGTGCCCTGGAACGAGGCCCGTTACGGCTCCAACTACTGCGGCGCCTCCACCTGCTCCAGCGCCTGGGACCTGATCCGCGACGCCACCACCGCCTTCGTCGCCGACCAGAAGGCGCAGGGCCGCACCGACGCGCAGATCAAGTCGGACCTGTCGGCGTACGACCAGTGGGACCGCTACGACTACGACGGCGACGGCATCTTCAACGAGCCGGACGGCTACATCGACCACTTCCAGATCGTGCACGCCGGCGAGGACGAGTCCGCGGGCGGCGGCGTCCAGGGCGAGGACGCCCTGTGGGCGCACCGCTGGTACGCCTACGGCTCCGACGCGGGCAGGACCGGCCCGGCCGGCAACAGGGCCGGCGGCACCCAGATCGGCGACACCGGCATCTGGATCGGCGACTACACCCTGCAGCCGGAGAACGGCGGCCTGGGCGTCTTCGCCCACGAGTACGGCCACGACCTCGGCCTGCCCGACGAGTACGACACCACCTACGCGGGCGAGTCCAGCGTCGGCTTCTGGTCGCTGATGTCCTCCGGTTCCTGGATGGGCACCGGCAAGAACGCCATCGGCGACCTGCCGGACGACATGAGCGCCTGGGACAAGCTGCAGCTCGGCTGGCTCAACTACGCCTCGGCCAAGGCCGCGACCCGCTCCACCGCGAAGCTCGGCGTCGCCGAGTACAACACCGCCGACAAGCAGGCGCTGGTCGTCCAGCTGCCCGACAAGGCGGTCACCACCAGCGTCGCGACGCCCCCCGAGGGCGCCAAGCAGTGGTGGAGCGGCATGGGCGACAACCTCGCCAACACGCTCACCCGCACCGTCGACCTCACCGGCAAGACCACGGCGTCCCTGAACCTCAAGGCATGGTGGGACATCGAGGAGAACTACGACTACCTCTACACCGAGGTCTCCACCGACGGCGGCGCGAACTGGACCGCGCTGGACGGCACCGCCGACGGCAAGTCGATCCCGCGCGACGGCAGCGACGCGCCCGCGCTCACCGGCACCTCCGGCGCGTACGAGGACCTGTCCTTCCCGCTCGACGCCTACGCGGGCAAGACGGTCCAGCTGCGCTTCCGCTACCTCACCGACGGCGGCGTGGCCCAGAAGGGCTTCGCGGCCGACGCGATCACCGTGACCGCCGACGGCGCGACGGTGCTCAGCGACGGCGCCGAGACCGACGACAACGGCTGGACCGCCAAGGGCTTCTCGCGGATCGGGGCGTCGTTCACCAACGACTACCCGGAGTTCTACATCGCGGAGAACCGGCAGTACGTCAGCTACGACAAGACGCTGGCCACCGGCCCGTACAACTTCGGCTGGACCAGCACGCGGCCCGACTGGGTGGAGCACTACCCGTACCAGAACGGCCTGGTCGTCTGGCTGTGGGACACCTCCCAGGCGGACAACAACGTCGGCATCCACCCCGGCTCCGGCCAGATCCTGCCGGTCGACGCGCACGCCAAGCCGCTGAAGTGGTCCAACGGCACGATCATGCGCAACCGCATCCAGGCGTACGACTCGCCGTTCAGCTGGTACCCGTCCGACGGCTTCACGCTGCACGCGGACGGCGTCGCCGCCCGGGTCCCGGCCCACCTCGGCAGCCCGGTCTTCGACGACCACTACGGCACGTACTGGTACGACACCAACCCGACCGGCGGGGTGCAGGTGCCCGACACCAACACCCGGCTCACCATCCTCGGTGAGGCGCTGGACGGCGGCACCATGACCGTGCAGGTCGGCCCGGCGCACCGCTGACCGCACCTGCGCGGCGCACCGCGCAAGAACCGGAGAAAGGCGCCTGAGCTGCGCCGACGCGGCATCCGGCCGTCGTCCCCTGGTGGGCGGCGGCCGGAGGCCCCAGGATGTGACCATGGCCGTCGGCGGATTCACCAGGCTCCCCAGCGGCACGGTCGTCGTCGCCCTGGCGCTGCCGCACCCCGGCTACGCCGAGCACACCGTGCGCGTGGTCGTGCACGCCCAGAACCGGCAGCGGGCGCTCACCCGGCTGAGCAACCTGGGCTTCCGCGGCGCCCGCCTCAGCGGCAACGCGGAGCCGCCCACGCCGGACGAGATCACCGCCGTGCTGCACCACCCGGACGGCCTGATCTGGCGCGACTACCACGCGCGGACCGCGGACCCCTGGCACCCGATCACCGCGCTCAACCGGGTCAGCGGCCCGGTGCCCCCGCCGCTCCTGCCGTAGCCTGCGGCCTCGGCCGGCCTCAGCCCAGCACGACCGGCGCGCCGGTCAGCTCCACGCCGGCCGCGCGCAGCTCGGTCAGCGCCCGCTCGGTGGTGGCCGGCGCGACCGCCGCGGTCAGCTCCAGCAGCACCCGGGTGGTGAAGCCCTCGCGGGCCGCGTCCAGCGCGGTGGCCCGCACGCAGTGGTCGGTGGCGATGCCCACCACGTCCACCTCGGTCACCTCGCGCTCGCGCAGCCAGCCGGCGAGCGTCCCGCCGTTCTCGTCCTGGCCCTCGAAGCCGCTGTACGCCGCGGCGTACGCCCCCTTGTCGAAGACGGCGTCCACCGCCCCGGAGGCGACCGCGGGGGCGAAGTTCGGGTGGAAGCCGACGCCCTCGGTGCCGGCCACGCAGTGCGGCGGCCAGGAGTCCGCGAAGTCCGGCTCGGCGGAGAAGTGCGGGCCGGGGTCGATGTGGTGGTCGCGGGTGGCCACCACGTGCCGGTACGCGGACCCGGCGGACTCGCCGATCAGGTCCGTGATCGCGGCGGCGACGTCCGCCCCGCCGGTGACGGCGAGGCTGCCGCCCTCGCAGAAGTCGTTCTGCACGTCGACGACGATCAGTGCGCGGTGCATCGTGGCCTCTTCGCTCTTCGGCGTGTGGGGTGTGGGGTGTGTGTGAGGTGTGGCGCGGTCGCCCCCGAGCGTAGGCCCCCGCCCGCGCCCGCGCACCCGTCCGGCCCCGGCCCGCGCCCCTGGGGAACCCGGGCCGCGCCCGGCTACCCGAGGGCGTACTCGGTGGGGAGGACCGGCTCGCCGCGGGAGAGCTGGGCGGCGGACAGGGGCAGGCCCGCGCGGGCCTCGATGTGGCGGGTGCGGGCCGCGTCGAGCGGCTCGCGGCCGACGATCTCCCCGCCGCGCACCAGCGGCACGAGCAGCAGCCGCTCGGCGAGCTCCGGCGGGACCGGCCCGCTGCCGACCACCTCCGCCTCGGCGACGCCGTCCCCGTCCAGCCGCCGGGCGGCCCACTTGCGGCCGCCGACGCTGGTCTTCCCGCCCATCGACTTCTTCGCCACCGGCACCAGCGGCGCGTCCGCCGCGTCGGACCCGGCCCTGGCCACCAGCTTGTAGACCATCGAGCACGTCGGGTGCCCGCTGCCGGTGACGACGGAGGTGCCGACCCCGTACGCGTCGACCGGCGCGGCGGCCATCGACGCGATCGCGTACTCGTCCAGGTCGGAGGTCACCACGATCCTGGTGTCCTTCGCGCCGAGGTCGTCGAGCTGCTGGCGCACCCGGTGCGCGAGCAGCAGCAGGTCGCCGGAGTCGATCCGCACCGCGCCCAGCTCGGGCCCGGCGATCTCCACCGCGGCCCGCACCGCGCTCGCCACGTCGTAGGTGTCGACGAGCAGCGTGGTGCCGCGGCCGAGGGACTCGACCTGGGCGGTGAAGGCGTCCCGCTCGGTGTCGTGCAGCAGGGTGAAGGCGTGCGCGCTGGTGCCGATGGTGGGCAGGCCGTAGCGGAAGCCCGCGGCGAGGTTGGAGGAGGACCGGAAGCCGCCCACGTAGGCGGCGCGGGAGGCGGCCACCGCGGCCAGCTCGTGGGAGCGGCGGGCGCCCATCTCCATCAGCGGCCGGCCGGCCGCGGCCACCGCCATCCGGGAGGCGGCGGCGGCGATCGCCGAGTCGTGGTTGAGGATCGACAGCACCACCGTCTCCAGCAGCACCGCCTCGGCGAAGGTGCCCTCGACCCGCAGGACCGGGGAGCCGGGGAAGTACACCTCGCCCTCGGGGTACCCCCAGACGTCGCCGCTGAAGCGGTAGCCGGCCAGCCACTCCAGGGTGGGCCCGTCGACGACGCCCTCGCGTTCGAGGAAGTCCAGCACGGGCGCGTCGAAGCGGAAGTTCTCGATCGCGTCCAGGACGCGGCCGGTGCCGGCCACCACGCCGTAGCGGCGCCCGGAGGGGAGCCTGCGGGTGAACGCCTCGAAGACCGAGCGGCGGTGCGCGGCGCCGCTGCTCAGGGCGGCCTGCAGCATCGTCAGCTCGTACCGGTCGGTGAACAGGGCGGTGGACGGCACGTCCACCGGCAGCCCCAGGTCTGCTGTGCTCATGGCGACGATGCTACCCCGCATTTCGTCAGACTGACGAGATCTAGCGCCGCGCCGCGGCCATTTGTGCGACACGCCACAGGAGCGGCAGCATGGGAGACGTGACTGTCGCGCCCACCGAGATCGAGCGTCCCGAGTCGAGCGAAGCGCCCTTCGAGGTGCCCGAGCCGGACGTTCCGTGGGTGACTCTCGTCCACAACGACCCCGTCAACCTGATGAGCTACGTCACGTACGTCTTCCAGGCGTACTTCGGCTACTCGAAGAGCAAGGCCACCAAACTGATGAAGGACGTCCACTACAAGGGCCGGGCCGTGGTCTCCAGCGGCAGCCGCGAGGAGATGGAGCGCGACGTGCAGGCGATGCACGGCTACGGACTGTGGGCGACCCTGTCGCAGGACCGCTGATGGCGCGCCGACGCGCCCGCGCCGGCTCCTTCGAGCCGGTGCGCGGTGGCGGCGCCGCCATCGCGCTCGACGAGGTGGAGATCTCCATCCTGCGCAGCCTCACCGTGCAGCTGATGGAGCTGATCGGCCCCGGCGAGCAGCCCGCGGACGCCGACCAGGACCCGCTCGCGCAGCTCTTCGCGGAGGGGCCGAGCAAGCCGCCGGACGACCCGGCGCTGGCCCGGCTGTTCCCCGACGCCTACGAGGGGAGCGCCGACGCCTCGGAGTTCCGCCGCTTCACCGAGAACGACCTGCGGGCCCGCAAGCGCGAGGACGCGCTGGCGGTGGTCCGGGGGCTGGACGCCGGCGGCCCGGTCCTGAAGCTGACCCCCGACGAGGCCAGGCAGTGGCTGGGCACCCTCAACGACCTGCGGCTGACCCTGGGCACCCGGCTGGAGGTCACCGAGGACGACGGCGACGGCCTCTACCGGCTGCCCGACAGCGACCCGCGCAAGCCGCTGGTGATGGCGTACCTGTGGCTCGGCGGCCTGCAGGAGTCGCTGGTCGAGACGCTGCTGGGCTGACGCCCGCGGGACCCGCGAGCTGGGCCTTTCCGGTGTCTGTGGCCGCCGCGACGACGCGGGCGCGGCCCCGGCGGGTACGGATGCGCCATGACGGACTCGGCCATGCAGGACCCGCCCGCGCACGATCCGGCCACCACGGACGGTGCCGGCCGGGACCCGGCCGGGCAGCGGGCCGGGGGACAGACCGGGGAGCAGGCCGGGGGACAGACCGGGGAGCAGGCCGACGAGGGGTACGCGCGCGGCCTCGGGAGCCGGCAGGTCCAGATGATCGCCATCGGCGGCGCCATCGGCACCGGCCTCTTCCTCGGCGCGGGCCGCGCCATCCACCAGGCGGGCCCCGGCCTGATCCTGATGTACGCGACGGCCGGCGCGGTGGTCTTCTGCATCATGCGGGCGCTCGGCGAGCTGCTCGCCTACCGCCCGGTCTCCGGCTCCTTCGCCGACTACGCCCGCGAGTTCCTGGGCCCCTTCGCCGGGTTCGCGACCGGCTGGACGTACTGGCTGATGTGGGTGGTGACGGGGATGGCCGAGGTGACCGCGGCCGCGACCTACCTGGCGTACTGGTGGCCGGCGGTCCCGCAGTGGCTCGCCGCGCTCGGCTTCCTCCTGGTGCTCTTCGCCGCCAACCTGATCTCGGTGCGGCTCTTCGGCGAGGTCGAGTTCTGGCTGTCGATGATCAAGGTGACGGCGATCCTCGGCATGATCCTGATCGGCCTCGGCGTGCTCACGCTGGGCCTGGGCGCGGCCGGCGACACCGCCTCGGTGGGCCACCTGTGGCGCGACGGCGGCTTCTTCCCGAACGGCGTCGGCCGCTCCCTGCTGACCCTGCAGATCGTGATGTTCGCGTACGTGGCGGTGGAGCTGGTCGGCGTCACCGCGGGGGAGGCGCAGGACCCGCGCAGGACCCTGCCGCGGGCCATCAACACGCTGCCGTGGCGGATCGTGCTCTTCTACGTCGGCGCGCTGACCGTCATCCTGTGCATCGTGCCGTGGACCGAGTTCCAGCCGGGCGTCAGCCCGTTCGTGGCCGCCTTCGCCAGGACCGGCATCCCCTTCGGCGCCGGCGTGGTCAACTTCGTGGTGCTCTCCGCGGCGCTGTCCTCCTGCAACTCCGGGATGTACTCCACCGGCCGGATGCTGCGCGACCTGGCCGCCAACGGGCAGGGCCCGAAGGTCTTCACCCGGCTCACCGCCCGGCGCACCCCCGCGCCCGGCATCCTCGCCTCGGTGGCCGTGATGAGCACCGGGGTGTGGCTCAACTACGTCGATCCGCATGGGGCGTTCACCTACATCACCGCGATGGCCACCGTCGCCGGGGTGTGGACCTGGGGCGTCATCCTGGCCGCGCACATCCGCTACCGGGCCGCCGTGCGCGCCGGACGGGCCGCCCCCGCGTGGTTCCGGGCGCCCGGCGGGGCCGCCGCCAGCTGGTGCGCGCTGGTGTTCCTGGCCGTGGTCGTGGTGCTGATCGGCGCCGACGCGCAGGCCAGGGTCTCGCTGTACGGCGTCCCGGTGTGGGCGCTCGCGCTGTGCACCGGGTACGCGTTCCTGCGCCGGCGCGATCCCGCCGCCTTCGGCCGCCGCCCGGACCGTCCGGCGTCCGACGCCGCCGCCAGGTGAGCCGGCGGCCCCTGTTACTTTTCCCGCATGCTGACCATCACCCAGGACGTGTACGACGCGATCGTGGCGCACGCCCGCGCCGACCACCCCGACGAGGCGTGCGGGATCGTGGCGGGCCCTGAGGGCAGCGGCCGCCCCGAGCGGTTCGTCCCGATGCTGAACGCGGCCCGCTCGCCCACCTTCTACGAGTTCGACTCCACCGACCTGCTGAAGCTCTACCGCGACCTGGACGACCGCGACGAGGAGCCGGTGGTCGTGTACCACTCGCACACCGCGACCGAGGCGTACCCCTCGCGCACCGACGTCTCCTACGCCAACGAGCCGGGTGCGCACTACGTGCTGGTGTCGACCGCGGAGGAGTTCCAGTTCCGCTCGTTCCGCATCGTGGACGGACAGGTCACGGAAGAACCGGTCGAAGTGGTCGCCTCGTACACCTGACGTCCCGGATGGTGGGACGCGCTCCTCGGGCCGCGGGCGGGAATCGATACGATGACCCCATGGTTCTCCTCGACGTGCGCGACACGGCGCCGGGCTCGCTGCTCGTGGCGCGGCTGCACGTCGACCTGTGCCGCCGTACGAGTGCGGCCTGTCCGCGCGCCTGACCCGCCCGCACCGCCACGCGCCCGGGGCGACCGCCCCTGAAGCGCCCGCACCCGAAGCGCCCGCACCACCCCTCCCGCAGCACGCCGACCGCACTCACAGGAGCGCAGCCATGGCCATCGAGGTCCGCATCCCGACCATCCTCCGCACCTACACCGACGGCAGCAAGGCCGTGGAGGGCGCCGGGAGCACGCTCGACGAGCTGTTCACCGACCTCGACAGCCGGCACGCGGGCCTGCGCGAGCGGATCGTGGACGGCGGCGAGCTGCGCCGCTTCGTCAACGTCTACCTCAACGACGAGGACGTCCGCTTCCTCGACGGCATCTCCACCAAGGTCGCCGACGGCGACAGCGTCACGATCCTGCCGGCCGTCGCCGGGGGATCGCGCTGATGCGCTACGACAGCCCGCTGGCAGCGGTCGGCAACACCCCGCTGGTCCGCCTGCCGCGCCTGTCACCGTCCGACAGCGTGAGCGTCTGGGCGAAGCTGGAGGACCGCAACCCCACCGGCTCGGTCAAGGACCGGCCCGCGCTGCACATGATCGAGCGGGCCGAGGCGGACGGGGTGCTCACCCCCGGCTGCACCATCCTGGAGCCCACCTCGGGCAACACCGGCATCTCGCTGGCGATGGCCGCCCGGCTCAAGGGCTACCGGATCGTCTGCGTGATGCCGGAGAACACCTCCGCCGAGCGGCGCGAGCTGCTGGCCATGTGGGGCGCGGAGATCATCTCCTCGCCCGCGGCCGGCGGCTCCAACACCGCCGTCCGGGTCGCCAAGGAGCTGGCCGCGGAGCACCCCGACTGGGTGATGCTCTACCAGTACGGCAACGCCGCGAACCCCGGCGCGCACTACGCCGGCACCGGCCCCGAGATCCTCGCCGACCTGCCCACCATCACCCACTTCGTGGCGGGCCTGGGCACCACCGGCACGCTGATGGGCGTCGGGCGCTTCCTGCGCGAGAAGGTCCCGGGCGTCTCGATCGTGGCCGCCGAGCCGCGCTACGACGACGTGGTCTACGGGCTGCGCAACCTCGACGAGGGCTTCGTGCCCGAGCTGTACGACGAGTCGGTGCTCACCACCCGGTTCTCGGTCGGCTCGCAGGACGCGGTCCGCCGCACCCGTGAACTCCTCGCGCAGGAGGGCATCTTCGCCGGGGTGTCCACCGGCGCCGCGCTGCACGCGGCGCTCGGGGTGGCGAACAAGGCGCTGCGCGCGGGGGAGCGCGCCGACGTGGTCTTCGTGGTCGCCGACGGTGGCTGGAAGTACCTGTCGACCGGGATCTACACCGCGCCCTCCACCGAGGCCGCGGTGGCCGCGCTGCACGGCCAGCTCTGGGCCTGACCGCCGGGGCGGCACCGGGTCCCGGCGGGGACCGCGGCCGTGGGGCGGGCGGGTGTTCTGGCGCCCGCCCGTCCTGGTGATTCCGCCCACAACGGAGCGCCGTGGAGGAGCGGCGGCCGCAGCGGACGCTTACCCTTCCAGGACAGGCGGACGGTCCCGCCCGCCCCCACCCCAGCCGGAATGGGGGGATGCGGCGCGCCCACGGAGGTGTTTCCCGGCATGAAGCTCACCGTCGTCGGCTGCTCGGGCTCGTTCCCGTCCGCGGACTCGGCCTGCTCGAGCTACCTCGTCGAGGCCGACGGCTTCCGGCTGCTGGTCGACATGGGCAACGGGGCGCTGGGCGAACTCCAGCGGCACTGCGGCCTGTACGACCTCGACGCGGTGGTACTCAGCCATCTGCACGCCGACCACTGCATCGACATGTGCGGCTATTTCGTGGCCCGTTACTACCGCCACGACGGCGGCCCGGCGTCCGCCATCCCCGTCTACGGCCCGGCCGGCACCGAGCGCCGGCTGAACATCGCCTACGGCGACGTGCCGGACGAGAAGTGCATGAGCGAGGTCTTCGACTTCCGCACGCTGACGCCGGGCAGCTTCCGGCTGGGGCCCTTCACCGTCACCGCGGACGCGGTCAGCCATCCGGTGGAGGCGTACGGCTTCCGGATCGAGCACGAGGGCCGCACCCTGGCGTACTCCGGCGACACCGGCCCGTGCGCGGCGCTGCAGGGCCTGGCCGCCGACGCGGACCTCTTCCTGTGCGAGGCGTCCTTCACGCACGGCAAGGAGGACATCCCCGAACTGCACCTCAACGGCCGCGAGGCCGGGCAGGTCGCGACCCGGGCCGGCGCCGGCCGGCTGGTGCTCACCCACATCCCGCCGTGGACCAACCCCGCGGTCAGCCTCCGGGACGCGCAGACCGCCTTCGCCGGTCCGGTGGACCTGGCGAAGGCGGGCGCGGTCTACGAGGTCTGACGTCCACGAGGCCCGACGGTCCCCGAGATCCGGCGGTCAGCGGGTGACGTCCTCGACCTCCTCCTCGGGCTCACGGCCCGGGGTCTTGAGGTCGAACCGCACGATGGCGAACCGGAAGACGACGTAGTAGACCGCCGCGAAGCACAGCCCGATCGGGATGATCAGATACGGCTTGGTGGCCAGGTTCCAGTTCATCGCGTAGTCGATGAAGCCCGCGGAGAAGGTGAAGCCCGCGTGCACGCCCAGCGCCCAGGTGACCGCCATCGACACCGCGGTCAGCACGGCGTGGATCACGTACAGCAGCGGCGCGATGAACATGAACGAGAACTCGATCGGCTCGGTCACGCCGGTGACGAACGAGGTCAGCGCGAGCGAGATCATCATGCCGGTCACGGCCTTGCGGCGCTCGGGCCGCGCGGTGTGCGCGATGGCCAGGGCGGCGGCCGGCAGGCCGAACATCATGATCGGGAAGAAGCCGGACATGAACTGGCCCGCGGTCGGGTCGTGTGCGAAGAACCGGTTCAGGTCGCCGTGCGCCACCACGTGGTGGACCTTGTCGTTGTAGTCGCCGATCTGGAACCAGGCCACCGCGTTCACGAACTGGTGCATGCCGATGGGCAGCAGCCCCCGGTTGATCAGGCCGAACAGCGCGGCGCCGACCCAGCCGAGGCCGGTCATCCAGGTGCCGAAGTGGGTGATCTGGTCGCCGATCGGCTTCCAGCCGGCCACCACCAGGACGCCGAGCGCGGTGCCGGTGAACGCCATCAGGATCGGCACCAGCCGGCGGCCGTTGAAGAAGCCGAGCCAGTCGACCAGCCGGGTGCGGTGGAAGCGCTGCCACAGCACCGCGGTCAGCAGGCCCAGGATGATGCCGCCGAGCACCCCCGGGTTCTGGAAGCTCGCGACGACGGTGGTGTCGCCCTTCTGCCATATGCCGCCGCCGAGCCCGGTCCCGGTGTAGGTCATGCCGGGCGTGCCGGGGTCGATCGGGAACTGGTGGATCACCGCGTAGTACGTCAGGAAGCCGACGATCGCGGCGAGCGCGGTGGAGCCGTCCGCCTTCTTGGCGAAGCCGATCGCCACGCCGACGCAGAACAGCAGCGGCAGGCCGAACGAGGAGTCCAGCAGGGCGCCGCCGGCGCCGGCGAAGATCCGCGTGACGTCGGTCGGCAGGTGGAACTTGTCGTGGATGTCCGCCTGGCCGAGCCGGAGCAGGATGCCCGCGGCCGGGAGCACGGCAATCGGCAGCTGCAGGCTGCGGCCGACCTTCTGCAGGCCCTGGAACAGGCCGGAACCCCGCTTCTTCGCGGGTGCCGCCCCGGGGGCGGAGGCCGTAGCCGTCGTCATCGGATTCCCTCACGTCATACGAAAGCAGGTCTATACCAGTCAGTGGTGTAGACCTGTTTCTAACATGTAGGGACGGAATAACGGAATCCTTCATTCCGTATGGCGTCCGACACACCTACCTCACGTTGTCGCGCTCCATCTCCTCGCCCAGCTCCTCCGGCTCGCGTCCTGGCGTCTTGAGGTCGAAGCGGGCGATCACGAAGCGGAAGAGCACGTAGTACACGACGGCGAAGCACGGCCCGATGATGAGGATCAGCCAGGGTTTGCTGGCCAGGTTCCAGTCGAGCCCGTAGTCGATGACGCCCGCCGAGAAGCTGAACCCGTCCTTGACCCCCAGCGCCCAGCACACCGCCATGGACGCGCCGGTGAGCAGCGCGTGGAGGGCGTAGAGCGCGGGCGCGATGAACAGGAACGAGTACTCGATCGGCTCGGTGATGCCGGTCACGAACGAGGTCAGCGCGACCGAGAGCATCAGGCCGGAGACCTCCTTGCGGCGGCTCGGCCGCGCGCTGTGCGCCATCGCCAGCGCGGCCGCGGGCAGCGCGAACATCATGATCGGGAAGAAGCCGGTCTGGAACTGCCCGCCGTCGGGATCGCCGGCCAGGAACCGCGGGATGTCGCCGTGCACCACCGTGCCGTCCGGCTTGGTGAAGTCGCCGAACTGGAACCAGACGAAGGTGTTCAGGAACTGGTGCAGGCCCACCGTGAGCAGCGCCCGGTTGGCCACGCCGAAGATGCCGGCGCCGATCGCGCCGCGGTCCGCCAGCCACTTGCTGAAGCTGGTCAGGCCGTCGCCGACCGGCGGCCAGACCCACAGGCAGACGACCGCGAAGAGGATCGCGACGCCCGACATGATGATCGGCACCAGCCGGCGGCCGTTGAAGAAGCCGAGCCACGCCACCAGCTTGGTGCGGTGGTAGCGCTGCCAGAGGAAGGCGGTGAACAGGCCCATCACGATGCCGCCGAAGACCCCGGGGGTGTTGTAGCTGGCGAGCGTCGCGGTGCCGTCCTTGAGCGTGCACGCACCCGCCAGCTGCCCGAGCTGGGTGTAGTGGCTGCCCTGCGGGCAGGTCTTGGGGAATCGGGTGAGGATGCCGAAGTAGACCAGGAAGCCGGCCACCGCGGCGAGCGCGGTCGAGCCGTCGGACTTCCTGGCCATGCCGATGGCGACGCCCACGCAGAAGAGCAGCGGCAGGCCGAAGCTGCCGTCGAGCAGCGCGCCGCCCGCGCCGACGAAGACCTTCGCCAGCCGGTCCCAGTGCAGTCCGGCGCTGCCGAAGACGTCGTCCTGGCCGAGCCGGGTCATGATGCCCGCCGCGGGCAGCACCGCGATCGGCAGCTGCAGGCTGCGCCCCATCTTCTGCAGGCCCTGGAAGAAGCGGCTCGCCCAGGTCTTCGAGGGCGGGGCGGCGGCTGCGGCGTCCGTGCTCATCGCTGTCCTCCGTGACGGCGGCCCGGGCGACGGTCGCGTACAGTGGTCTAAACCAATTGCCGCACGGGGGAGCGCACGCCCGCAGGCGGGGACGCCCGTGATCGCCATGGTCGCCGCCGGTGGAGGCGACCGCCCGTGAAGTTGGGCCAACCGTGGGTTACCGTGACATAACGGACCCGCCGGTGGGTCAGGGAGATCAGGAGACACAGATGCCCACGAAGGCAGAGAAGATCGTCGCCGGACTCGGCGGACTCGACAACATCGAAGAGGTCGAGGGCTGCATCACCCGGCTGCGCACCGAGGTCAAGGACCCCGGCCTGGTCGACGAGGCGGCGCTCAAGGCGGCCGGCGCGCACGGCGTGGTGAAGATGGGCAACGCCATCCAGGTCGTCATCGGCACCGACGCGGACCCGATCGCCGCGGACATCGAGGACATGATGTGACCCGCGGCCGGCGCCGCGCGCCGCGCTGAACCGCGGCGCCGGACCGGCACGGTGAACCGGCGCCGCGGGGCGCCCGCTCACCCGGATAGGCTCAGCGCATGTCACGATTCGACGGCCGCACCCCCGACCAGCTCCGCCCCGTCACCATCGAGCGGAGCTGGAGCAAGCACGCGGAAGGGTCCGTCCTGGTCTCCTTCGGCGACACCCGCGTCCTGTGCACGGCGAGCGCCACCCAGGGCGTCCCGCGCTGGCGCAAGGGCAGCGGCGAGGGCTGGGTCACCGCCGAGTACTCGATGCTGCCGCGCGCGACCAACACCCGCGGCGACCGCGAGTCGGTGCGCGGCCGGATCGGCGGCCGCACCCACGAGATCTCCCGGCTGATCGGCCGCTCGCTGCGCGCGGTCATCGACTACAAGGCGCTCGGCGAGAACACCGTCGTGCTGGACTGCGACGTCCTCCAGGCCGACGGCGGCACCCGCACCGCGGCGATCACCGGCGCGTACGTCGCCCTGGTCGACGCGGTGGACTGGATGCGCGAGAACCACCTCATCCGCGCCAAGGCGACGCCGATCACCGGCTCGGTCGCCGCGGTCAGCGTGGGCATCGTCGGCGGCGTCCCGCTCCTCGACCTCGCCTACGAGGAGGACGTCAAGGCCGAGACCGACATGAACGTCGTCTGCACCGGCGACGGCCGCTTCGTCGAGGTCCAGGGCACCGCCGAGGGGCAGCCCTTCGACCGCTCCGAGCTGGACGCCCTGCTCGCCCTCGCCGCCGCCGGCTGCACCGACCTCACCGCGGCCCAGAAGGCCGCGCTCCTCTGACGCCGCCGGCCCGGCGGCCACCGGGCCGTCAGGCCCGGTCCGCTCCGTACATGCGGGCGATCACGTCCTCGATGGCCGGCTCGCGGATCGACAGATCCACCAGCGGGTAGCCGGCGGCGAGCGCGGAGACCAGCGGGGCGGCGCTCGCCGCGGCGGGGAAGGCCAGCCACTGGCGGGGGCCCTCGACGCGTACGCAGCGGGCGCCGTCGACCTCGGCCGGCGGCAGCTCCTGCGCGAAGTCGACCACCAGCGTCCGCTCGCTCTCGCCGACCGCGTGCAGCCCGGCCAGCCCGCCGTCGTACATCAGCCGGCCCTGGTCGATCACCATCACCCGCCGGCACAGCGTCTCGATGTCGGTCAGGTCGTGGGTGGTCAGCAGCACCGTGGTGCCGCGCTCGGAGTTGACCGTGCGCAGGAAGTCCCGCACCCGCGCCTTGCTGATCACGTCCAGGCCGATGGTCGGCTCGTCCAGGTAGAGCACCTCGGGGTCGTGCAGCAGCGCCGCCGCGATGTCGCCGCGCATCCGCTGCCCGAGGGAGAGCTGCCGGACCGGCACGTCGAGCAGCGGCCCCAGCTCCAGCAGCTCCACGCACGCGTCGAGGTTCGCCGCGTACCGGGCGTCCGCGATCCGGTACATCCGCCGCACCAGCTGGTACGAGTCGCGCAAGGGCAGGTCCCACCACAAGGTGGTGCGCTGCCCGAAGACCACGCCGATCCGCCGCGCCAGCCGGGTGCGCTCCCGGGTCGGGTCGATGCCGCAGATCCTGATCCGGCCGGCGCTCGGGTTGAGGATGCCGGTCAGCATCTTGATCGTGGTGGACTTGCCCGCGCCGTTCGGCCCGATGTACCCCACCATCTCGCCGCGCGGCACGGTGAAGGTCAGGCCGTCCACCGCCCGCACCTCCTGGCGCTCGCGGCGCATCCTGCCGACCTTGCGCCGTACGTCGAAGACCTTCTCGACACCGTCGAGCGCGATCACCGGGTCGTCCATCGCTCAGCTCCCTGTGCTGCGGTAGGACCGCAGGCCGGCCCGCCACGCCACGCCGGCCAGCGCGCAGCACAGCAGGGCGACCAGCGGCGAGGTGAAGTCCACCCAGCGCGGCAGACCCAGCGGATCGGGCTCGCCCAGGACGTCCAGGGCGGGCAGCCAGTTGACGAAGGCCAGCGGCACCACGAAGGTCACGCCGCGCACCAGCTCGTGCGCGAACACCGTCGGCGGGTACTGCAGCATCGTGTTGCCCCCGTACGTCACGGAGTTCTGCACCTCCGAGGCGTCGCCCGCGCGGAACTGGAAGGCGCCGCCGGCCACGAAGACCGCGCCGAAGATCACCGCGCCCGACGCCAGCATCACCGGCAGCAGCAGCACCCTGGCCGGCGTCCACGCCACGTCCACCCGGGCCAGCGCCCAGCCCAGCACCAGCAGGCCCTGCGTGACCCGGCCGAGGCGGCGCAGCGCGAACCGGTCCGCGGCCACCTGCACCAGCACCGGCGCCGGCCGCAGCAGCAGCGCGTCCAGCGTGCCGTCGCGCACCCGCCGGCCGAGCCGGTCCATCGACCCCATCACCAGGTCGGCGACGCCGAAGGCGGTGCTCGTCGTCCCGTACAGGAACGCCACCTCCGGCAGCGTGAAGCCGCCCAGCACGGTGATCCGGGAGAACATCAGCAGGATCGTCACGAAGTCCAGGGCGGTGCCGGTGAAGTTGCCGAGCGCCGTCAGCAGGAACGACGCCCGGTACGCCATAGTGGACCGCACCCACATCGCGACGATCAGCCCGTACACGCGCAAGCTCTCGCGCACCCCGCCGGCCTCGTCCGCCGGCCGCCGCTCGCCGGCCGGCGCGGCCGGGCCGTCCTCCCACGCGTCGCAGCCCAGCTCAGCCACCCTGGACCACCACCCGGCGGGTCGCCACCGACTGCAGGGCGCGGCCCGCGGCCAGCAGCGCCAGCGCCCACCCCGCCTGGAAGGCGAGCGCGCCGGCCGCGCCCGCGCCCTGGTGGCGGCCCATCAGCACGTCGGCCGGCACCTGGAGCACCGCGGACCACGGCAGCGCCCTGGACACCGTGCCGAGCGCGCCGGGGAAGACGTTCAGCGGCAGCAGCATGCCGGAGAAGAACAGCCCGGCCAGCCACGCCATCTGGTTCACGCCCGCGCCGTCCAGCAGCCAGAACGCGGTCAGCGCCACCAGGAACCGGATCGCGAAGCTGACCAGCGCGCCCAGCGTCACCGAGACCAGGAAGAGCGCCCACGCCGCCGCCGAGACGGGCAGCGCCAGGTCGAAGACCAGCGCGCCGCACACCATCGGCAGCACCCCGCGCCCCAGCAGGTGGAAGGCGGCCCTGCCGAGGTCCGCCGAGAGCCACCAGCCCTGCAGGTCGGCCGGCCGGTAGAGGTCGACCGCGATGTCGCCCGACCTGATCCGCTCGATCAGCTCGTCCTCGAAGCCGCCGCCCATCAGCGCCATCGTCATCAGCAGCGCCTGCCCGACCCACACGAAGGTCAGCGCCTGCGGCTCGGTGTAGCCGCCCAGGTGCGGGCGCTGCTCCCACAGCGCGATGTAGGTGTAGGAGACGATCAGCCCGAAGACCGTGTTGGTGAACACCCCTGCCGCCGTCGCCGTGCGGTACGTCGCGTAGCGCCGGAAACCGCGCACCGCGACCGCCGCGTAGAAGCCGCCCATCGTCCCCGCAGCACCTCCTGGAACCCCGCCGGGGCCGGCCCGACCGCCCGGCACACAAGCCCGCGAGCCTAGTGCGGCCCGCCCGGCCGGTGCCACGGGTTTTCCGCCGGACGGCTGACCCATGGCGGCCTTCGGCCTGTCACAGCCCTGTCACGGATGCGTGCCGCTGATCCGCGGCGGGCAGATGATGCGACAGTGTGGAGCGGACGCCTACGTGGGTGTACGGGAGCGTACGTAACGATTCGTCCATCATGTGCCGGCGCGGGCCAACCACGGCGGCGGCCGAGGAGTCCCAGTAGACATGAGTGAAGCGTCGAGCCGGCGGGGCCGGACCGGGTGGCGGCGGCTGCTGCCGTCCTGGCGGCTCCTCACCGGCGGCATCCTGACCGTCCTGGCGCTGCTCGTCGGCGCCTTCTTCGTCGGCTACGCCCTGGTCTCCATCCCCGACGCGAACGCGGCCGCGGTCGCCCAGAACAACGTCTACCTCTACGCCGACGGCAAGACCGAGATCACCCGCGACGGCGCGGTCAACCGGCAGAACGTGCCGCTCAGCGGGGTCGCCAGGACCACCAGGTACGCGGTGCTCTCCGCGGAGGACCGGAACTTCTACCACGAGTCGGCGGTCAGCCCCAAGGGCATGGTCCGCGCCGCCTGGAACACCGCCACCGGCAAGGGCCGCCAGTCCGGCTCGACGATCACCCAGCAGTACGTGAAGAACTACTACCTGAACCAGAACCAGACCGCGAAGCGGAAGGTCAAGGAGTTCTTCATCTCGATCAAGCTGGACCGCAACGAGACCAAGGACGAGATCCTCGAGGGCTACCTCAACACCAGCTACTACGGCCGCAACGCCTACGGCATCCAGGCCGCCTCCCAGGCGTACTTCGGCAAGGACGCCGCCGACCTGACCACCGCGCAGGGCGCCTACCTGGCCACGCTGCTGAACGCGCCGAGCGAGTACGACCTGGCCGCCCACCCGGAGAGCGCCGCGGCGGCCCGGGGGCGCTGGAACTACGTGCTCGACGGCATGGTCAAGGAGGGCTGGCTCAGCGCGTCGGAACGCGCCGCCACCCGGTTCCCGGCGATCGGCAAGCCCCGGCCCAGCGCCAGCAAGGCAGGGCAGCGCGGCTACCTCGTCGAGGCCGTCAACCAGTACCTGACCGACCACGACATCGTCGACAGCGACGCGCTGGCCGCCGGCGGCTACCGGATCGTCACCACCATCCAGAAGCCCAAGGAGGACGCCCTCGCCAGGGCAGCCCAGCAGCAGGTCTACGACCGGCGCAGCGACAACAAGGCCGGCCGCGCCGTGCACGCCGGCGGCGTCTCCATCGACCCCGCGACCGGGAACGTGGTCGCCCTCTACGGCGGTGTCGACTACACCAAGCAGTACGTCAGCACCGCCACCAACGAGACCTACCAGCCCGGCTCGACCTTCAAGCCGGTGCTCTTCGCCGCCGCGCTCCAGCACGCCTCCCAGACCCAGGACGGCGACACGATCACCCCGAGCACCCGCTACAGCGGCCGCAACCGCCGCCAGGTGCAGGGCCCCGACGGCCCGGTCGGCTACGCCCCGCCCAACGAGGACGACCACACCTACGGGAACATCACCGTCACCGAGGCCATGGACAAGTCCGTCAACGCGGTCTTCGCCCAGATGGCGCAGGACATCGGCACCTCCCGGGTCATCGACACCGCGCACGACCTCGGGATGCCCGACAAGGTCGACATCCCGCAGACCCCCGCGATGGCGCTCGGCGCCTTCGGGCAGCACAGCGCCAGCCCGCTCGACATGGCCCAGGTCTACGCGACGCTGGCCGCCCACGGCCGGGTGACCCCGTACACGCTGGTGCTCAAGGTCAGCAAGGACGGCGACGACGTCAAGCTGCCGCACCGCGCCTCAGTGCAGTCGGTGCCGCGCACCGCGGTGGACACCACCACCGCGATGCTGCGCACCGTCGTGGACAGCCCGAAGGGCACCGCCGCGGTCGCGCGGAACTCCGGCCGGCCGTCCGCCGCCAAGACCGGCACCGCCGACAGCGACAAGGCCGCCTGGTTCGCCGGCTACACGCCGAAGCTCGCCACCGTGGTCGCGGTCATGGGCATCGACCCGGACAACGGGCACCAGGTGGCCCTGACCGGCGGCATCGGCCCCGGCCGGGTCAACGGCGGCGGCCCGCCGGGACGGGTGTGGGCGCAGTACACCGCCGACGCCCTCAGGGGCACCCCGCCGCACGACTTCGACCTGCGACTGCAGCCCGGCGCGAGCCCGCCCGCGGACACCGAGGAGCCGCCGGACCCGCAGTCCCCGACGACCACCGAGCCGTCCACCACCACCGCCGAGCCGCCGGCCACGACGACCCCGCCGCCCAGCTCCGAGCCGCCGACCTCGCAGCCGCCGGACTCCGAGCCCCCGACGACCCCGCCGCCGACCGGGACGCTCGACCCGCTCGGCGGGCTCACCGGTGGAGGCGACGGCGGCGCGGGCGGCGACGGAGGCACCGGCGGTGGTGGTGGCGGCGACGGGTCGGGCGGGCAGGGCGGCGGCCAGCCCCCGGCGCCCTCGGGCTGAGCCGGTCCGGGGGCCGGCCTGGTCAGGCGGCGGTCAGGCGGACTTCAGCTCCTGGCGCTGCGTGCCGAGCCCCTCGATGCTCAGCTCGACGACGTCGCCGGGACGCAGATACGGCTTCGGGTCCGGCTGCCCGAGCGCGACACCCGCGGGCGTCCCGGTGTTGATCACGTCGCCCGGGTAGAGCGTCATGAACTGGCTGAGGTAGCGCACGACTTCGGCCACCGGGAAGATCTGGTCGGCGGTCGAGCCGTCCTGCTTCAGCTCGCCGTTCACCCACAGCCGCAGCGGCAGCGCCTGCGGGTCGCGGATCTCGTCGGCGGTCACCAGCCAGGGGCCCAGCGGGTTGAACGTCTCGCAGTTCTTGCCCTTGTCCCACTGGCCGCCGCGCTCGATCTGGAAGGCCCGCTCGGAGACGTCGTGCGCGACCGCATAGCCCGCGACGGCGGCCAGCGCCTCATCGTGCGAGGCGGCGTAGCGCAGCTCCCGTCCGATGACCACGGCGAGTTCGACCTCCCAGTCGGTCTTCTCGCTGCCGCGCGGCACCAGCACGGTGTCGTCGGGGCCCACCACCGTGTCGGGGGCCTTCATGAAGACCACCGGCTCGGACGGCGGCTGCGCGCCGGTCTCCGCCGCGTGGTCGTGGTAGTTCAGGCCGATGCAGACGATCTTGCCGATCCTGGCCAGCGGCGGCCCGACCCGCAGCGCCGGGTCCAGCGCGGGCAGCGAGCCGTCCGCCGCGGCCGCGGCGATCCGCTCCAGCCCGGCGGTGTCGGCGAGCAGCGCCCCGTCGATGTCGGCGACGAGACCGCTCAGGTCCCGCAGTACGCCCTCACGGTCCAGCAGGGCCGGGCGCTCCGCCCCGGCGGGTCCGACTCGCAGCAGCTTCACGATGACTCTCCGTCAGGTCTCGATGGTCGTCGATCGTCGTCGATCGTCGTCGATGGGTGCATCCGACGCGGAACGGTCATCGGATGTCTTGTCCGATCCTCCAAGTCCCGGCGTCCGCACGCAACCCCCTGCCCACGCCTCGGACGTACGGCACCGCGCCCGGACCAGGCGCGGGGCCGCACCCGGTCCGTCCCCCGCCGGCGGCCGGCGAGCGGGCCTCAGCCGGTCGCCAGCCGGGACAGCGCGTAGATCACCAGCCCCGCCAGCGCTCCGACCACCGTGCCGTTGATCCGGATGAACTGCAGGTCCCGGCCGACATGCGCCTCGACCTTCCGCGACGTCTGCTCCGCGTCCCAGCCCGCCACCGTCTCGCTGATCAGCGAGGTGATCTCGTCCCGGTACGTCGTCACCAGATACGTCGCCGCCTCCTCCAGCCAGCCGTCCACCTTCTCCTGCAGCCGCCCGTCCGTCGCCAGCCGGCCGCCCAGCGACAGCAGCGACGACCGGGTGCGCAGCCGCAGTTCGCTCTGCTCGTCCTGCGCCGCCGACACCACCATGCCGCGCACCGCGCCCCACGCCGACGCGATCAGCTCCTGCACCTCGCCGCGCGCCAGCAGATCCTTCTTCAGCCGCTCGACCCGGGCCCGGGTGTCAGGATCGGACTGCAACTCCACCGCGAAGTCGCCAAGGAAGCGGTCCACCGCGCCCCGCGCCGGATGCCCCGGCGAGTCCCGCATCTCGGTGACGAAGCGCAGCAGCTCCTTGTAGACCCGCTCGCCGACCTTCCGGTCCACGAACCGCGGCGTCCACCCCGGCGCGCCGCCCTGCACCGCGTCCATCACCGAATCGCCGTGCTCCACCAGCCAGTCGTGCGCCCGCACGCACACCAGGTCCACCATCCGGTGGTGCCCGCCGTCGTCCACCACCCGCTCCAGCAGCCTGCCGAGCCCGGGGCCGACCTCCTGCGCGTCCGCCCGCCGGGTGATCGCCTCGCTCACCACCGCCTGCACGTCGGAGTCCCGCAGCACCGTCAGCACCCCGCGCAGCGCCGCCGCGGCCTGCTCGGTCACCCGGTCGGCGTTGGCCGGCTCACCCAGCCAGCCGCCCAGCCGCGACCCGATGCCCACCGAGCGCAGCCGGGCCCGCACCACCTCGGCGGACAGGAAGTTCTCGCCGACGAAGTCCCCCAGGCTCGCGCCCAGGGCGTCCTTCTTCGTCGGGATGATCGCGGTGTGCGGGATCGGCAGCCCCAGCGGCCGCCGGAACAGCGCGGTGACCGCGAACCAGTCCGCGAGGGCGCCCACCATGCCCGCCTCGGCCGCCGCCGCCACATACCCCGACCAGCCGCCCGCGCCCTCCGCCTGCGCCCACCGGGCGAGCGCGTACACCACCGTCGCGACCAGCAGGAAGCCGGTCGCGATCAGCTTCATCCGCCGCACCCCGCGCTGCCGCTCGGCGTCCGGATCGACCCCGGCCGGGCCGATCGCCGGGCCCACCCCGCCGCCTGCCCCCGCACCGCCCGCGTCGATGCCGCCCGCACTCATGCCGGCCGCGCCCGCGCCGTACCCGCGCGCCGGTCCGCTCGCTCTGCCCGTAGCCATCCGCTCCACCCGCGTATCCTCACCGCCACTGCCACTCTGGGAACGTACGACAGGTTCCCGGCGCCTCCCGGCGCCACACCACCGAGGAGCACGATGACGGCCCAGGACAGCGACGGCGGCCTGCCGGGATACGCCGAGGAGTTCGACGCGCCCGAGGGATACCTGGACTTCGCACGGTACGGACCCCCCTCCCGCGAGGTGCTCGCCGTCACCGCCGCCGCGCTCGCCCGCTCCGCGCGCGCCGACCACGACACCGTCAACGACCTCATGCGCGCCGAGACCCGCGCCCGCGACAGCGCCGCCCGGCTGGCCGGCGCCGACCCCGAGCGGACCGTCCTGCTGCCCAACGCCTCCACCGGCCTCTTCCACGCCGCCTTCGGGATCCCCCGCGGCACCGTGCTGGTCCCCGCGGGCGAGTTCCCCGCCAACCACTACCCCTGGCGGCGCACCGCCGCCCTCGGCCGGGCCCGCGCCCGCAGCCTGCAACCCGACGCCTTCGGCCGGATCACCCCCGACCTGGTCCGCGCCGCACTCACCGACGACGTCGTCGCCCTGTCGCTGAGCGCCGTCGACTTCCGCACCGGCTTCCGCGCCGACCTCGCCGCACTGCGCGAGGTCCTCGGCCCCGACCGGCTCCTCGTCGTCGACGCCATCCAGGGCTTCGGCGTCGCCGACCTGCCCTGGCAGGCCGCCGACGTCCTGGTCACCGGCGGCCAGAAATGGCTGCGCGCCAGCTGGTCCACCGGCTTCGCCGTCCTCAGCGCACGCGCCCTCGACCGCCTCGAACCCGTCCTCACCGGCTGGACCGGCGTCGAGGACGTCGCGCTCTTCGACGACCGCGAACACCCGCCCGCGACCGGCGCGCAGCGCTGGAGCATCACCAACCTCAGCCCGGTGACCGCCGCCGCGCTCGCCGCCGCCCTCGAACTCGTCGAGCGCACCACCGTCACCGCGATCCAGGCGCACATCGCCACCCGGGTGGACCAGCTCGTCGACACCGTGCGCGGCTGCGGCGGCGAGATCCTCTCCCCGACCTCGCATGCCGAGCGCGCCGGCATCGTCTCCTTCACGCTGCCCGGCACCGACCCCGCCACCGTCGCCAAGGCGCTGCACGCCCACGACGTCACGCCGACCGTGCGCGCCACGTCGCTGCGGCTGTCCGCACACGCCTCCACGCCGCTCGCCGCCGTCGACCGCGTCCAGGCCGCCCTGACCTCGCTGCGCTGACCCTTCCCCGCCGACACCGCCCGGCCGCCGCCGGGCCGCCGCCGGAGATAATCGGCCCATGACCCGACGCCTCGTCCTCGCCACCCGCAACGCCCACAAGGTCGGAGAACTGCACGCGATCCTCACCGCTTCAGGACTCGACGTCGAGCTGGTCGGCGCCGACGCCTACCCCGAGATCCCCGACGTCAAGGAGACCGGCGTCACCTTCGCCGAGAACGCGCTGCTCAAGGCGAGGACCCTGGCCGACGCCACCGGACTGCCCGCCGTCGCCGACGACTCCGGCCTCTGCGTCGACGTGCTCGGCGGCGCCCCCGGCATCTTCTCCGCCCGCTGGGCGGGACGCCACGGCGACGACCCCGCCAACCTGCGGCTGCTGCTCGCCCAGATCGCCGACATCGACGACCCCCACCGCGGCGCCCACTTCGCCTGCGCCGCCGCCCTCGCGCTCCCCGGCGGCACCACCCGCGTCACCGAGGGCCGCCTCACCGGAACCCTCCGCCACACCCCCGCCGGCGCGGGCGGCTTCGGCTACGACCCGATCCTGCAGCCCGACACCGACCCCGCCATGGTCCGCGGCCGCACCTGCGCCGAACTCACCGCCGACGAGAAGAACGCGATCAGCCACCGCGGCAAGGCGTTCCGCGCCCTGACCCCGCACATCGCCGAACTCCTCGGCTGAACACCCCCGCACGCCCCACGTGAAAGGCCCGCTCCCCTCGGGGGACGGGCCCGCACGGTGCGGCCGGTGGGACTCGAACCCACATGGGATTTCTCCCACGACATCCTAAGTGTCGCGCTTATGCCAATTCAGCAACGGCCGCAGAACTCACGCCATCGTATCCGCCGCGGCCCCGCCCGTGGGGCCGCCGCCCGACTCCTCGGCGCCCCAGTGCGCGGGACCGCCGCCTCGGCACCACGTCCGCGTCACCGCATGGCAGTTGGGGCAGCGCAGCCGCAGATTCACCAGGCGGTCGTCGCTCCGGTCGCCCGTTGACATGGTCGACCTCCAGCGGCGGCGGGCGGCCGCGCCACGCGGGCGGGGTTCCGCAGGAGGCGCAGACGTCGGCGACGCCCCGCGCGGCCAAAGCCCGTTTGAGCCGGTCGCTCGGTACCCTCCTGGCCGCTTGCGGGTCCTGCCGTACCAGGAGGTCGGCGCGGCTCCCGGTGCGGCGCCCCCGCCGGGCCGCGTCGGCCGCCGCACGCGGAGTGAAGTGCGAGGTGTCGATCCCGAGCCCCCGGACCCGGCGGCTTATGTGGGTGTGGTGGCCGCCGACGACGTCGAGCCCGAGCCGGCGCAGCACCTCGTTCATGCTCGCCGCGCCGGCGACCGCCCGGGTCAGGGCGTCGCGTGTCCAGCGGGTGGCCTCGCGCTCGAAGTGCGACGTGTCGACTCCCAGCAGCCGCATGCGGTCGCGCAGGTACCGCCGCGCGCCCGGGGGCGACACGTCTCCGAGCCTCTCCATCGCCTCGGCGAAGGTCCTGGACGCGTGCGCGGCGGCGGCGAGCCGCTCGCGCGGGTAGGCGCCGGTGGCCACCGCTCCTCCGCTCCCGGTCTGCCGTTCGAGCCCTCGCACGGATCAACGGGCGGCGCCCCGAGCGGTCACGGCGCCCGGCCCGGGGCGGGCGCGGGTCAGACCTTGAGGTCGCGGAGGAGTTTGGCGACGTGGCCGGTGGCGCGGACGTTGTAGAAGGCGTGGGCGACGCGGCCGTCGGGGTCGACGACGAAGGTGGAGCGGATGACGCCGGTGACGGTCTTGCCGTACATCGTCTTCTCGCCGAAGGCGCCGTACGCGGTGAGGACGGAGCGGTCGGGGTCGGAGGCGAGGGTGACCTGGAGGGACTCCTTCTCGCGGAACTTCGCGAGCTTCTCCGGCTTGTCGGGGGAGATCCCGATGACGTCGTAGCCGGCCGCGGCCAGCACGTCGAGGTTGTCGGTGAAGTCGCAGGCCTCCTTGGTGCAGCCGGGGGTGAGGGCGGCCGGGTAGAAGTACACGATGGTGCTGCGGCCGCGGTGGTCGGCCAGGGAGACCGGCTTGCCGTCGGCGTCCTGCAGGGTGAAGTCGGGGGCGGTGTCGCCGGTTGCGAGTCGCTCGGACATGGGAAGGCTCCTGGGGCAAACGGGGTGCCGACGAGGCACGTACCCTGTCATGCTGACAGACTGTCCGAACGCTACCGAATCAGGCGATGGAGGCAGTGCGGTGTCGGAAGGTGCGAGGACGCCCGCTCAGATCGAGGCGGAGATTGCCCGCAGGCGGGAGGATCTCGCGGCGACGCTCGACGAGATCGCGGTACGGGTGCATCCGGTGACGATCGCCCGGGACACCAAGGCCAAGGCCGTCTCCGCGCTGGACCGGACCGTCGGTCAGGCGTATGTCGCGGCGAACCGCGCGGTCAGCCGCGCGCGGGCGCAGTTCGTGACGGAGGACGGCAGACCGCGGCCGGAGCGGATCGTGCCGGCGGCGGTGGCCGTGGCGGTGCTGATCGGTGCGGTGGTCGGTCTCTCGGTGCACCGCCGCCGCCGGTAACGTCGTGGCCGTGAGTTCGAACAGTGAGCACGACAAGCTGCCCATCCGGATGCTGCACGACCGCGTGCTCGTGCGGCAGGACGGCGGCGAGGGGGAGCGCCGCAGCGGCGGCGGCATCCTGATCCCGGCGACCGCCGCCGTCGGGAAGCGGCTGGCCTGGGCCGAGGTCGTCGCGGTCGGCCAGAACGTCCGCACGGTGGAGGTCGGGGACCGGGTGCTGTACGACCCGGAGGACCGCGCGGAGGTCGAGGTGCGGGGGGTGGCGTACGTGCTGATGCGCGAGCGCGACCTGCACGCGGTGGCCGCCGAGCGGTTGCAGGGCACGGACGACTCCACGGGGCTGTACCTGTAGCCCCGCCGGCCCGCCGCCGTGCGCCGCCCGGTCGTCCTTCGGCCGGCGCACGGCCCCGGGCCGCGACGGGCCCCGGGCCGGGCCATGCCTCACGCCGACCAGGACGTGCGGACCTCCTCCAGGAATCGGGTGAGCGCCGCCACGACCAGCGCGTGGTCCTCGGCCTGCGGCAGCCCGGAGACGCCGGCCACGCCGACCACGCCGACCCCGGTGACCCGCAGCGGGAACGCCCCGCCGTGTGCGGCGTACCGGTCCTGGTCGAGCCGGGAGGACGCCTCGAAGGTCGTGCCCTTGGCCCGGAACCGCTCGCCGACCAGCAGCGAGGCGGCGGCGTACCGTTCGACGACGCGCGCCTTGCGCTCCAGCCAGACGTCGTTGTCAGGGGTGGTGCCCTCCATCGCGTAGTGGAAGAGGCACTGGCCGCCGCGCCGGATGTCCACGGTGACCGCGGCCTCCCGTTCGCGCGCGAGGGTGACGAGCAGGCAGCCGAGCCGCCACGCGTCGTCGTGGGTGAACCGGGGCAGGACCAGGGCCTGTTCCTGCGCCGCGAGTTCGTCGAGCAGGGAGCCGCCGCCCGTTGCGGCGCCCTGGGCGCCTTGGGCGGCCGGGCTGCCGGTCGCCGGCGCGGCGTCCCCGGTACGGCCGTCGCCCGCGGCCGGCTGCGCGGCGCTCACAGCGTCACCGCCTGTCCGGTGGCGGCCGAGCGCCGGGCGGCCTCGATGACCTCCAGGGTGGCCGCCGCCTCCAGCGCGGTCACCGGCGGCGCGGTCCCCTCGCGCAGCGCGGACGCCACCGCGGCGTAGAAGGCGGGGTAGTCGCCGGGAAGCGACGGCACCGGCCGTACGGACTCCTCGGCGCCGAGGGTCCCCCACGCGGACTCGGGTTCGACGCCCCACGCGGTGCCGTCGCCCGGCCGCCGTCCCTCGCGCAGTGCGGCCTCCTGCGGGTCGAGGCCGTGCGTGACGTAGCCGGCGGCGCTGCCGAGCACCCGGAAGCGCGGGCCGAGCCGGGCGGTGGTGGCGCTCATCCACAGGTGGGAACGGACCCCGGAGGTGTGGGTGATCGCGACGAAGGAGTCGTCGTCGGCGGCCGCGCCGGGGCGGAGCACGTCGGACTCGGCGTAGACGCCGCGGGCCGGGCCGAAGAGGGTCAGCGCCTGGTCGACGAGGTGGCTGCCGAGGTCGTAGAGCAGGCCGCCGATCTCCGCGGGGTCGCCGGACTCCCGCCAGCCGCCCTTGAGGTGCGGGCGCCAGCGTTCGAAGCGGGACTCGAAGCGGTGCACGTCGCCGAGCGCACCGTCGGCGAGCAGCGCCCGCAGGGTGAGGAAGTCGCTGTCCCAGCGGCGGTTCTGGAAGACCGTCAGCAGCAGCCCGCGGGAGTCGGCGAGCGCGGCCAGCTTGCGGGCCTCCTCCGCGGTCCCGGCCAGCGGCTTGTCGACGACGACGGGCAGGCCCGCCTCCAGTGCGGCGGTGGCCAGCGGCACATGGGTGCGGTTGGGGGAGGCCAGCACGACGAGGTCCGGTGCGGCGCCGGTCCACAGCTCCTCGGCGGTGTCCGCGAAGCGCACCTCGGGGTGTTCGGCGCGGGCCTGGGCGCGCCGCTCCTGGCTGCCGGTGACGATCGTGTCGAGGACCAGGCCGGGCGTGGCCGCGATCAGCGGGGCGTGGAAGAAGGAGCCGGCCGGGCCGTAGCCGACCAGGGCGACGCGCAGAGGCGCGGCGCCGGCCGCGCCGGGTACGGGGGCGGCGGGGGTGTCCGGGGCAGTGCTCATGGCTCCACTTTTGCAACAGTGTTGCCAAAGTGCAAGCGCGCGCGACAATGGCAGCGTGCATCCGTCAGCCTCAGGGGCGAACCTGCCCGTTCTGCGCGGCCACAACGCCGCCCTCGTGCTCGATCTGCTGCGCGCCGCCGCCCGCGCCGACGGCGGCCTCAGCCGCGCCGACCTGGCCGAGCGCACCGGGCTGACCCCGCAGGCGGTCAGCAAGATCACCGCGCGGCTGCGCACCCGGGGCCTGATCGAGGAGTCGGGTCACCGCGCGCCGACCGGCGGCAAGCCCCGCACCGGGCTGCGGCTCGCGGCGGGCGCCCGGCACGCGGTCGGCGTGCACCTCGACGGCGAGCGGCTCACCGCGGTGCTCACCGACCTCGCCGGCCGGCAGGTCGGCGAGCGCACCGCGCCGCTCGACCTGGGCCGGCCGGTCGACGAGGCGCTCGGCGCGGTGGCGGCGGAGATCCGCGCGACCGCCGCGACCGCCTCCGGGCCGGTGATCGGGGCCGGCGTCGGGATACGCGGCCCGCTCGACCACCGCACCGGCGTGCTGCACCGCGTCACCGGCTTCCCGCACTGGGAGGGCTGCCGGCTGCGCGACGAACTCGCCCGCCGGCTGGGTCTGCCGGTCGCCGTCGACAAGAACACGAACGCCGCGGCGCTCGCCGTGCTGGCG
This sequence comes from Actinacidiphila polyblastidii, assembly GCF_036353415.1. Classification (NCBI taxonomy): domain Bacteria; kingdom Bacillati; phylum Actinomycetota; class Actinomycetes; order Kitasatosporales; family Streptomycetaceae; genus Actinacidiphila; species Actinacidiphila polyblastidii. The sequence continues at coordinate 219,175 of NZ_JAZEWV010000005.1, read as the reverse complement.
GCGGGCCCGGTCCCGGCGGCCGGCCCGGCGGCCGGGACCGGGGTCGAGGCCGGTGCCGGGACCGGGGTCGCGATCGGGGCCCGCGGGGGCGGCGCGACCGTCGGGTCCTTCGCGTACCTGCACCTGGGCACCGGCCTCGGCGCCGGCCTCGTGCTGGACGGGGCGCTGCACCGGGGCGGGCGCACCGGGGCGGGGGAGTTCGGGCACCAGGCGGTCCAGCTGGACGGCCCGCCGTGCAAGTGCGGCAACCGCGGCTGCCTGGAGGCGCTCTGCCTGGCCGCGGTGGCCCGCGGCGACCTGCGGGGCGCGGCCGCGCTGCTCGGCGTCGGCGCCGCGAACCTCGTCGCGCTGCTGGACATCGACCGGGTGGTGCTCGGCGGCCGTACCGTCCAGGCCGACCCCGGCGGCTTCCGCGCCGGCGTCGCCGAGGTGCTCGCCGCACGCGGGCGCCGGGTGCCGGTCGCGGTCGCCCCGCCGCTCGCGGTGGCCGAGGGCGCGGCCCTGCTGGTGCTCGCGCCCTTCTTCACCGCGGCGGCGCTCGGCTGACCGGCCCGCAAGACGCCAGGACCTGCCGCGGTCCGCCCCGGCTACGCTGGGGCAGCGCAGACCGTCCGGCGGCACCAGGAACAGGAGAACGTCCGTGTCGACACGCAAGCCCATCGAGTCGTGGCTCACCGACATGGACGGGGTGCTGATCCACGAAGGCACACCCATCCCCGGCGCCGACGCCTTCCTGAAGGGCCTCAAGGAGTCGGGCAAGCCGTTCCTGGTGCTCACCAACAACTCCATCTACACCCCGCGCGACCTGCACGCCCGGCTGACCCGGATGGGCCTGGACGTACCGGTCGCCAACATCTGGACCTCGGCGCTCGCCACCGCGAAGTTCCTGGACGACCAGCGGCCCGGCGGCACCGCGTACGTGATCGGCGAGGCCGGCCTGACCACCGCGCTGCACGACGTGGGCTACGTCCTCACCGACCACGCCCCGGACTACGTGGTGCTCGGCGAGACCCGCACGTACAGCTTCGAGGCGCTGACCAAGGCGATCCGGCTGATCAACGGCGGCGCCCGGTTCATCTGCACCAACCCCGACGAGACCGGGCCGTCCCCCGAGGGCGTGCTGCCCGCCGCGGGGTCGGTCGCCGCGCTGATCACCAAGGCCACCGGCCGGGCCCCGTACTTCGTCGGCAAGCCCAACCCGCTGATGATGCGCGCCGGGCTGAACGCGATCGGCGCGCACTCCGAGAGCAGCGCGATGATCGGCGACCGGATGGACACCGACGTGCTGGCCGGACTGGAGTCGGGCATGGAGACGTTCCTGGTGCTGACCGGGCTGACCACGGTGCCGGACATCGACCGCTACCCGTTCAAGCCGTCGCGGGTCGTGGACTCCATCGCGGACCTGGTCGCCGAGATCTGACCGGCCGCGCCGTCACGCTGCGTCGACGGCCGCTCACCTGGATGGGCCAGTGAACCGCCGCCCGGGGTGCGGGCGGCGGCGGGCACGGGGATGTTCGGAGGACCGGGAGCGGATCGACGCCCCCGGACGAGCGGAGGTCCTCCTGATGACCCGTCTCACACTGCCCGTCGTCGCCGCCGCGTTCGTGGCCGTGACCGCCGTCGGCGGCGTGTCCGCCCCCTGGGCGGTCGCCGACGCGGGGGACACGGGAACGAGCAGTCTGCCGGCCGACCCCTTCGCGGGCGACCCGTCGGGCGCGGCCGGCGCGTCGGACGCGGCCGGCACGCCGGCGGACGGCCTGACCGATTCCGGCACCGGTACGGACGCCGGCACGGGCATCGGCACGGACCCGGCAGCCGGCGGGGCCGCCGACGGCGGCGCGGTCACCGACGGCGGTGCGGCCGTGGACGGCGGCGCGGGCGCGGACACGGCCACCGACCCCGGCGCCACCGCCGCCGGTGGCGGTGGCGGTGGCGGTGCGATGGACGTCAGCCCCACCACGGTCGCCCCCGGCGGCATGGTCAGCCTGCACCTGCAGGCGTCCTGCTCGGCCGGGCACAAGGCGAAGGCCAGCGCGAGCGTCTTCGTGTCCAGCGTGACCCTCGCCCCGGCGAGCGGCGCCACCGGGCTGGAGGGCAGTGCCTTCATCCGGTCCGACGCGGTCGACGGCTCCTACACCGTCTCGGTGCAGTGCGACGGCGAGAGTTCGTCCGCCAGCGCCACCGTCACCGTCACCACCTCGTCGGCGCCGCTCACCCCGACCACGCCGACCTCGCCGCTGAAGCCGGTCCGGCCGGTGCCCGCGGGCGGCGGCGGCACCGCGCAGCTCGCCGCCGGGCCCGTCGCGGCCGGTTCGAGCACCGGCGCGCTGGTGGCCACCGGAGGCTTCGCCGCGATCGCCCTCACCACCGCGGTGGTCCGCCGCCGCAACGCCGCCCGCACCTGCGCCCGCGGCTGAGCCGCGTGCTCGACGGCGCGGCCCCGACACCCCCTGTCCCCTCGCCCCGCGGGCGGGCCTGGGCGGCCGGGGCGGCGGCGCTGCTCCTGCTGACGGCCTGGCTGTCCGGCTCGGGACACGGCTCAGGCGCCGCCCCCGGGCCCGGCGCCGGGCCGCCCGCCGTGTCCGAGGCGGGCGCCGCGCCCGCGCCCGGCACCGGCCGGCCGCCGCTGGCCGCCGCGGCCCCGGTCCGGCTGGACATCGCCTCGCTCGGCATCCACGCGCCGCTCGTGCCGCGCGGCCTGACCGACGGCGCCGTCGACCCGCCGCCGTACAGCACCCCAGGCACCGCCGGCTGGTACCGCGGCGGGCCGTCCCCGGGCGCCGCCGGCACCGCGCTGATCGTGGGCCACGTCGACACCGAGACCGGCCCGGCCGTTTTCTACCCGCTCAGCACCGTGCGGCCCGGCGCCCGGGTCGAGGTGACCCGCGCGGACGGCACGGTCGCCGAGTTCGCCGTCCTGGCGGTCGACACCGTCGAGAAGGCGCACTTCGACCCCGCCCGCGTCTACGGCTCCCCGACCGGCCCCCCCGAACTGCGCCTCGTCACCTGCGGCGGCGTCTTCGACCGCACCACCCGCGCCTACACCGCCAACATCGTCGTGCGCGCCGCCCTCACCGGCAGCCACCGGGCCTGACGGCACCCGCCGGTAGGGTGTGGAGTGTCGGTTCCGCCTGTGCTGCCACAAGGACGGAGCGGTTCCGTGACGGTCATCGAGGACCGGCCTCAGATGGAGGCCGAGGGTTTCGAGCGGATCGCCGCTGCCGCCGAACGAGAAGACGTACGCCTGGAGTTCATCCACGGAGAACTCGGGGTCAAGGCAGTGCCGGACGGGGACCACGACGAGATCATCATCTGGGTCATGGAGCACTGCATGCAGCAGCGACCCGATCTGCGGCTGTATTCGGAGCGGGGCCTGGAGGTCGAGACGTACCGGACCGGGCACGCCAGGCCGGACGGGACGCTCGCACCCAGGCACACGTTCTCCGCGCAGGGCGAATGGGCGTCGGCCGACCAGGTGCTGATGGTCGTCGAGGTGACCTCGTACGACTTCGACACCGACACCGACAAGCGGGACCGTGACGAGAAGCCGCGGGCCTACGCCGAGACGGGCATTCCGGTGTACCTGCTGGTCGACCGCACCCTGGGCGAGGTCGTGGTGCACAGCTCGCCGGAGAGCCGCGGCGTGTACGCCCACCTGGACCGGTACGCCTTCGGTGCGGAGGTCCGGGTGCCGGAGCCCGTCGGCGTCGTGCTCGACACGGAGCCGCTCAAGGGCTGGGTGCGCTGAACCGCGCGGTGGGCTGACGGGTTTCCCGTCGGCGCGCGGCGGAGGTGGAGGCGGCTTATGTTGGCTGCGCCATGTGATCGCCGTCTGCGGAGGTCCGGATGCCCGTGCACAAGCCGAAGAAGGGGAACCGGGGGCGGGAGGCGCTGCGGCCGCGGGCCGTGGGGCGGCGCGCGGCGGTGGACCGGGTGGAGGAGGCGCGGGCCGGCGGGACGCCCGCCGGGCTGCGGGCCGGGCTCGCCGCGGCGCTGGGCGACCGGAAGGTGCTCGGCCGGACGGCCGACCTGGTGGCGTACGCCTCGGACGCGAGCCCGTACCGCTTCGTGCCGCAGGCCGTGGTCGTGCCGGACAGCGTCCAGGACGTCGTCACGCTCATGGCGTACGCCCGCGCGGAGCGGCGCACCCTGGTCTTCCGGGCCGCCGGGACCAGCCTGAACGGCCAGGCGCAGGGCGAGGACATCCTGGTGGACGTGCGCCGCCACTTCAGCGGCGCCGAGGTCGAGGCGGACGGCGCACGGCTGCGGGTGCTGCCCGGCACCGTACTGGCCAGGGCCAACGCCGCGCTGACCCGGTACGGCCGCAGGCTCGGCCCCGACCCGGCCAGCGCGGCCGCGGCCACGATCGGCGGCGTGCTGGCCGGCAACGCCACGGGGACGACCGCGGGCACCGCCCGCGACTCCTACCGGACCGTCGCCTCGCTGACCGTGGTGCTGCCCTCGGGCACCGTCGTGGACACCGGCGACCCGGAGGCGGACGCCGCACTCGCCGCGTCGGAGCCCGAACTCCACCAGGGCCTGCTCGACCTGCGCGACGAGATCGAGGCCGACGCCGAGCTGACCGCGCGCATCCGGGCCAAGCACGCCGTCAAGAACACCAGCGGCTACCGGCTGGACGCCTTCCTCGACGGGGAGACGCCCGCGCAGATCCTGCGCGGGCTGATGATCGGCTCGCAGGGCACCCTCGGCTTCGTCGCCGAGGCGGTCTACGAGACGCTGCCGATACGCCCGGCGGCCAGCGCCGCCCTGCTCTGCTTCCCCTCGCTGCCCGCCGCCGCGGCCGCCGTGCCGCTGTTCGCGCAGGCCGGGGCGGAGGCCGTGGAGCTGATGGACCACCAGGCGCTCACCGTCTGCGCCGGCGTCCCGGGAGCGCCCCGGGAGTGGGCCGCGCTGCCCGCGGACTGCGCCGCGCTGCTGGTGGAGTTCCGCGCCGCGGACGACACCGAGCTGGCCGCGTACGAACGCGCCGCCCGGCGGATCTGCGACGACCTCGGCCTGATCGACCCGGCCCCCGCCGGCGCCGGAGCCGTCGCGGTGCCCGGGCACAACGACTTCACCCGCGACCCCGACCGTGTCGCCGCGCTGTGGCGGGCCCGCGCCTCCTTCGTCGCCGCGGTGGCCGGCGCCCGTCCGCCCGGCACCACGCTGATCACCGAGGACTTCGCGGTGCCGCCCGAGCACCTCGCCGAGGCGTGCGGGGAGCTGCTCGCGCTCCAGCGCCGGCACGGGTTCGACGCCGCGGTGGCCGGCCACGCCGCCCACGGCAGCCTGCACTTCCTGCTCGCCTTCGACGCCGCGCTCCCCGCCGACGTGCAGCGCTACGCCGCCTTCACGGACGAGTTCTGCCACCTCGTCACCGAGCGGTTCGGCGGCTCGCTGAAGGCCGAGCACGGCACCGGCCGCAACCTCGCGCCGTACCTGGAGCTGGAGTGGGGTCCGCGCGCCACGGCCCTGATGTGGCAGGTCAAGCGGCTGCTCGACCCGGACGGCATCCTCGCCCCGCGGGTCGTCCTCGACCAGGACCCGCGCGGGCACCTGCGCGGCCTCAAGACGGTGCCGGTCACCGGGACCGCCGCCGACCCGTGCACCGAGTGCGGGCTGTGCGAACCGGTCTGCCCCAGCCGGGACCTGACCACCACACCGCGTCAGCGGATCGTGCTGCGCCGCGAGATGCTGCGCCAGCCGGACGGCTCCCCGGTGCTGGCGGAGCTGCTCGGCGCCTACGGCCACGACGCCGTCGACACCTGCGTCGGCGACTCGCTGTGCGGGCCCGCGTGCCCGGTCGGCATCGACACCGGCGCGCTGATGAAGGACTTCCGGCGGGCCCGGCACTCGCGCGCCGAGCAGCGGGCGGCCGCGTCGCTGGCCGCGCACGGGCGGGTGGTGGAGCGCGCCGCCCGCACCGCCCTCGCGGCCGCCCGCGCGGTGCGCGGCGCCGCCGGCGACCGGCCGCTGACCGCCGCCGGACCGCTCCGCGGGGCGGCGGGGCCCGAGCCGATACCCGGCCGGCCGCCGGAGGCCCCCGCCGCCGCCCCGCGGCTGCCGCGCACCGGCCGCCAGGGCGCGGCCGCCGTGTACTACCCCTCGTGCGTCAACCGGATCCTCGGTCCCTCCGCGCGCACCGGCGCCGACGGCTGGACGCCCCGCGCCCTGGTGGTCCTCGCCGACCGCGCCGGATCGCCGCTGTGGATCCCGCCGGACGTCAGCGGCACCTGCTGCGCCACCGTGTGGCACTCCAAGGGCTACGACGAGGCCGCCGCGCTGATGGCCAACCGCGTCGTCGAGCACGCCTGGGCGTGGACCGGCGGCGGCCGGCTCCCGCTGGTCGTCGACACCGGGTCCTGCGCGCTGGGGCTCGGCCGGGACGTCGTGCCGTGTCTGACCGGGCCCAACCGGGAACTGCACGCCGAGCTGACCGTGGTGGACGCGCTGGTCTGGGCCGCGGAGCAGCTGCTGCCGAAGCTCGCGGTGAGCCGGCGGGTCGGCTCCGCGGTGCTCCACCCCACGTGCGCCATGGGGGTGGCGGGCGGGCGGCTGCCGGGCGTGCGCGAGGCGTTCGCGGCGCTCGCCGCGGCCTGCGCGGAGGAGGTCGTGGTGCCGGTCGACGCCGGCTGCTGCGGCTTCGCCGGGGACCGCGGCACGCTCCACGAGGAGCTGACGGCCGCGGCGACCCGCCGGGAGGCGGAGGAGGTCGCCGCGCGCGGCTACGAGGCCCACCTCTCGGCGAACCGCATGTGCGAGAGGGGGATGGAGCAGGCCACCGGCGAGGCGTACGAGTCCGTCTTCGCCGCCCTCGAACGCTCCACCCGCCCCTAGAGCGTTCTCGTTCGGCTGCCCGCGGGCGCCGGGCTACGCGGGGTCGGGGGGGTGGGCGGGGAGGATCGGGGCGGCGGAGATGAGGAGCAGGACGACGTCGTCGGCGAGGGCGCCGCCCGCGTGCCGCAGGAGATCGGCGTAGACGCGCTCGACCGCCGCGTCGAGGTCGCGCCCGCATCCGGCGACCAGCGGGCCGACCCGCTCGGCCAGCGGGTAGAAGGAGTTGTCGCGGTGGCCGCGCGCCTCGATCACGCCGTCGGTGCACAGCACGAGCACGTCTCCCGGCCGCAGCCGCACCCGCCACGGCGTGGGCCCGCCGTCGACCATGTCGCCGAGCCCGAGCGGCACCCACGGCTCGGCGGGGTCGAGGGTCTCGACGTCGCCGTCGCGGGAGACCCGCAGCGGCGCCACATGCCCGTAGTGCAGCAGCTCCACGCTGTCGGGCCGGTCGAACTGCGCGAACAGCGCGGTGATGAAGTCGCCCGTGGTGACGTGGCGCCGCACGCTGACCTCCACCCGGGCGGCGACCCGGTCCAGGCCGCCCTCGTCGAAGGCGGCCTCGCGGAAGGCGCCGAGCACCACCGCGGAGGTCTGCACCGCGGCCAGCCCCTTGCCGCGGACGTCGCCGATCAGCCCGCGTACGCCGTAAGGGGTCTCCAGCACCGCGTAGAGGTCGCCGCCGATCTGCGCGGCGTCGGCGGCCGAGACGTAGCGGGCGGCCAGCCGGACCTGGCCGACCCGCGGCGCCGGCGGGTGCATCAGGGCGTGCTGGGCGGCCTCGGCGACCGAGGAGATCGCGGTGTACGCCTTGGCGCCGGTCTCCCGCCGCCAGGCGATGTAGACGCTGAAGAGGCAGACCACGCCGTAGGCGAAGAGCTGGCCGAAGAGGACGTCGTGGTCGGGGATGTCGGTGACGCCGTCGTAGGGCGACAGGGCGGCCTGCGCGGCGGCGCCCAGCAGGCTGACGAAGAGGGTGCGCTGCCAGTTCACGGTGATGGAGGCCAGCGCGGGTGCGGCGACGATGCCCGGGGTGAGGAAGTGGTCCTGGCCGGCGGCAAGGTCGGCCGCGATGACGACGACCAGGGCGGCCAGCGGGAGCGACAACCCCATCCGGGAGAGGTACTCGCTCTCCAGCCGGGCCACCGCCCGGGTGAACCAGACACTCTTCACATGGTGAACCTATCTGCCCTTGTCCCCCACGTCCGGTGGGCCGGATCTCCATCTGAAGCGCGGAGCGCCGTCCGTGCAACTCTACGGACCCGTCCTGAGCTTTCCGGCCGTTTGTGTTGCGCCCGGTGAAGACTCTGCGACAGCAGGGGTCCCCGGGGTGGCCGGGACGCGCGTGACTTCCTAGGGTCAGCGTGTACCTGCCACCCACGGCTCACCGCGCTGGAGGACCCCTGTGCGCAAGAGAGTGATCGCATCGGCCACCGCCGTCCTGGGACTGCTGCTGGCGATCCCGGCGTCCGCGGCCGGCGCCGGGCCGGGCGCGCCCGGCATCGGCGACCCGTACTACCCGACCTACGGCAACGGCGGCTACGACGTCTCGCACTACGACCTCGACCTCGCCTACCAGCCCGCCACCGACACGCTGACCGGCACCACCACCCTCACCGCCACCGCCACCCAGGGCCTGACCAGCTTCGACCTGGACTTCGCGCTGGACGTGAGCAAGGTCACGGTGGACGGCAGGCCGGCCCGGTTCGCGAGCAGCGGGGAGCAGGAGCTGGTCGTCACCCCGGCGCGCCCCGTCGCCCGCGGCCACCGGATCACCGTCGCCGTCACGTACTCCGGCGTGCCCTCGAAGGTGCAGCGCTACGGCTTCACCTCCTGGCAGCGCACCCCGGACGGCGGAGTGGCCGCCAACGAACCCGAGTCGGCCTGGTGGTGGTTCCCCAGCAACGACCATCCGGCGGACAAGGCCACGTACGACGTGACGGTCCGGGTGCCCGCGGGCGACCAGGCGATCAGCAACGGCCTGCTGGTCTCGCAGCGGACCGAGGACGGCTGGACCGGCTTCCACTGGCGGCAGGACGACCCGCAGGCCACCTATCTGGCCACGCTGGCGGTCGGGCACTTCGCCCTCACGCACAGCGCCACCCGCGCCGGCGTGCCGGTGATCAACGCCTACAGCACCGATCTGCCCGCGGCCACCGCCGCCAACGCCCGCGCCAGCGTCGAGCGGACCGGCGAGATCATCGACTTCCTCAGCACCTGGTTCGGCCCCTACCCCTTCGACGCGGCCGGCGGCTATGTGCCGAACGTCACCTCCGGTTTCTCCCTCGAAGCGCAGACCCGGGTCTTCTACAGCCCGCGCTTCTACGCCACCGCCCCGAACACCGGCGTCGTCGCGCACGAGCTGGCCCACCAGTGGTGGGGTGACGACGTCTCGCTGGAGCGCTGGTCGGACATCTGGCTGAACGAGGGGTTCGCCAGCTACGCCGAATGGCTGTGGGCCGAGCACGAGCACACCGGCACCCCGCAGCAGCTCGCCCAGCAGGTCTACGACGCGCACCCGGCCGACGACCCGTTCTGGACGGTGAAGCCTGGCGACCCGGGGCCGCAGAACCAGTTCGACGACGCCGTCTACGACCGGGGCGCGGTGGCCATCCAGGCGCTGCGCGACACCATCGGCGACCGCGACTTCCGCGCCCTGCTGAAGGCGTGGCCGGCCGCGCACCGCTACGGCAACGGCACCATCGCGCAGTTCGAGGGGCTCGCCGAGCGGCTGTCCGGCCGGGACCTGGACGGGTTCTTCCAGACCTGGCTGTACACCGCCGCCAAGCCCGCGAGCTTCCCCGCGGGGTCCTGAGCGCGGCGGGATACGGCACCATGGACCGCGGGCGGGCCGACCGACGGCCTGCCCGCGGCACTCTGGGAGCGTACGGGCACGTGGGCACGGTGGATACGGCGGACACGGGAACCGGCGACCCGGCCGCTGCCGGCGCGCCCGGCGCGACGCCCGGGGGGACCTCCGGGGCGGCGTCCGGCGATGTGACCGGCGCGACGAGCGCCGCGCTGCGCGCGGACTGCGCGGCCTGCACCGGGCTGTGCTGCGTGGCGCTCGCCTTCACCCGCTCCGCGGACTTCGCCCGCGACAAGCGCGCCGGCGAGCCCTGCACCCACCTGGGCCCGGCCCACCGCTGCGGCATCCACACCCGGCTGCGCGACAGCGGCTACTCCGGCTGCTCGGTCTACGACTGCTTCGGCGCCGGCCAGCACCTCTCCCAGGTCACCTTCGGCGGCCGCGACTGGCGCGGCGCCGCGGACGGCGGCGCCGCGATGTTCGCGGCGCTGCCGCTGATGCGCCAGCTGCACGAGCTGCTCTGGTACCTCACCGAGGTGCTCGCGCTGGACGCCGCCGCGGAGCTGCACCCGCAGGCCGCGCGGGCCGCCGAGCGGATCGGCGGCCTCACCCGGTCGCCCGCCGTCGATCTGCCCGCGCTGGACCCGGCCGCCGAGCGCGCCGCGGTCAACGGCCTGCTGCTGCGGGCGAGCGAGCTGGTCAGGGCGCAGGCGCCGGGCCGGCGCAGGAACCGCAGGGGCGCCGACCTGGTCGGCGCCCGGCTGCGCGGCGCGGACCTGCGCGGGGCGGACCTGCGCGGCGCGTATCTGATCGGCGCCGACCTGCGCGGCGCCGACCTGCGGCTGGCCGACCTGATCGGCGCCGACCTGCGGGACGCCGACCTGCGCGGCGCGGACCTGACCGGCGCGCTCTTCGTCACCCAGACCCAGCTGAACGCCGCCCGCGGCGACGCCGGGACCCGCATCCCCGGCCGGCCGCTGCGGCCCGCGCACTGGGCCGGGAGCGCCGCGCCGGGGTGGTCATGAGCACTCCCGCAGATCACGTATAGTTGTTCCCGCAGGCGCCGCTAGCTCAGTTGGTTAGAGCAGCTGACTCTTAATCAGCGGGTCCGGGGTTCGAGTCCCTGGCGGCGCACCGCAGGAAGGCCCTCCGCTTCGGCGGGGGGCCTTCCTCGTGCCCGGCCGGGCGGGGCGTCCCGGGCTCGCGGGCGTCACAGGCTCATCGACAGCAGCATCGGCGCGGCGCGCTCGTGCAGGGTGTCCACGGCCGGTCGCAGCCGGTGCGCCTGGGCGTACGGCATGGACAGCGCCAGGCAGGCCACGGTCTTGCCGATGGTCACCGGGACCGCCGCGCAGACCGTGCCCACCGCGTACTCCTGCAGGTCCAGGGTGGGGACGGTGGCGGGCTGCCGCTCCAGCTTGGTGAGCAGCACCCGGTCGTCGACCTCGGTGCGGGAGGTGAGCCGGGCCGGGCGGTGCCGGGACAGGTGCTCCAGCCGGCCGTTGTGGTCCAGCTGGGAGAGCAGGCACTTGCCGACGGCGCTGGCGTGGGCGGCCGAGCGGAAGTCGACCCACTCGTTGACCTTCGGCGTGTTCGGGCCGTCGGCGAAGTCGATGATGTTGACCTCGCCGTCGTCGTAGCGGCTGAAGTAGACCGCCGCGCCGACCTCGTCGCGCAGTTCGGACAGGATCGTCCTGAGCCTCTCGGCCAGCGCCAGGTCGCGGTGGGCGGCGCCGAGCAGGACCAGCGACTCGCCGACGACGTAGCCGCCGCCCGGCAGGAAGCCGAGATAGCGCTCGCGGCGCAGCATCGTCAGCAGCTCTTCGAGATATCCCAGCGGCACACCGATCTCCCGCGCCAGCTGTTCCGCGGTGACGCCGTGCCGGTGGGTGTCGACGGACTCCAGCACGCGCAGCGCGTGCTGGACCGCGTGAACCGGCCCGATCTGTCGGTGTTCCAGCGCCACGGTAGCCCCCTGCAGGTAAGACCGTCTGCGACCCGTCCTCGCGCCTGGTCGCGGGTCAGGAGCGAGGGCCTGGCGCGGCGTGTGGCCGGACCTTCACGATAGCCCCAATGCCTCTGCGCGTAGAGGAGGTTGACGACGCGAGCGGGCGCCCGCAGGCGTATACGCAGGAAGGGGGCACTCTGGCATATGCCGGAGACATTGCCCTCTTTTTCGGTCTCCTGCCCCTTCCCCCATTTCCGGCGTCGCGATGGCTGAAAACCGCGGGTTCCCGCGCCGGGGAACAACCGGACGCCGTCTCCGGTTGCGCGACAGGGGGGTGTGCGAGCCCGCACACCGGAACCGAGTACGACCGAGTACGACCTAGGAGGCGCCCGCCGTGGGTGACGAACGACTGGGCATCCGCGGAACGGTCCGCGGGACCGCGCCCGTACCGCTGTCGGTGCTCGACCTGGCCGGCGTCGGCAAGGGGCTGACCGCCACCGACGCGCTGCGCACCAGCGTCGAGATCGCCAGGATCGCGGAGACCCGCGGCTACCACCGGATGTGGGTGGCCGAGCACCACTCGATGCCCGGTGTCGCCAGCTCCTCGCCCGCGGTGATCCTCGCCCACCTCGCGGCCTTCACGCGCACCCTGCGCCTCGGGTCCGGCGGGGTGATGCTGCCCAACCACGCGCCGCTGGTGATCGCCGAGCAGTTCGGCACGCTGGAGGCGCTCGCGCCCGGCCGGATCGACCTGGGCCTGGGCCGCGCGCCCGGCACCGACGGGGCGACCGCGTCCGCGCTGCGCCGCGGCGACTCGGCTCACGAGGGCGCCGACGAGTTCCCGCGCCAGCTCGCCGAGCTGACCCGCTTCCTCGACGACGACTTCCCCGACGGGCACCCGTACTCCCGTATCCACGCCATCCCCGGACCGGTGCAGGGCAGCGCCGAGGGCGGCGTGCAGTCCGCGGACCGGCCCAGCGTCTGGCTGCTCGGCTCCTCCGGGTTCAGCGCCCAGCTGGCCGGCGCGCTCGGGCTGCCGTTCTCCTTCGCGCACCACTTCTCGGCCGCCAACACGGTGCCGGCGCTCGCCCTGTACCGCGAGTCCTTCCGCCCCTCGGCGGTGCTGGACCGTCCGTACGCCTCGATCGGGGTGTCCGCGCTGGCCGCCGACGACCCCGAGCAGGCCCGCCGCCAGGTGCTCACCGGAGCGCTGTCCATGCTGCGGCTGCGCACCGGCCGTCCCGGCCTGGTGCCGACCCCGGACGAGGCGGCGGCCTACCGGTTCAGCCCGATGGAGCGGGAGTTCACCGACTCCTGGGTGGCGAACGTGATCCACGGCGAGCCGGGGACCGTGCGGGCCGGGCTCGACGCGCTGGTCGAGCGGACCGGCGCGGACGAGCTGGTGATCACCGCCAACGCGCACACCCCGGCGGCCCGGCTGCGGTCGTACGAACTGATCGCGGACGCCTACGGCTTCCCCGAGGACGCTTCCCTGGCGCCGGCCGCGCGGGCCGCGACAGGAGCGTCGGCTGGTTAAAGACTGGTTTCCGGGTCGCCTGTGGTCCAAGGCCGTACCGACCAGGGGCCCTGACTTAACCCAGGGTTAAAGCCGCTCGTCACCCGACTGACGAGCGGCTTTGCCGTTGGCGCGCGGAGGGCGCCGGCCGGCCGGTGCGGCCGAATTGGTCTAGACCCAACCTTGGTTCAGACCATTGACGTGCACTTGACGAGGGCCTATCAATTTCCCCAGCCCCCTGTTGTTCCTCCCTCTCCCCCCGGAGGTTCTCGTGCAGTCCAGAAGGAAAGCGTTCGTGGCCGCCGCCACGAGCGCCGCGCTGGGTGCCGGTGCGCTCGTCGCACTCGCGTTCGGCGGAGGCACCGCCCAGGCGGACACCACGTCCGCAGCCAAGCCCGCGGCCGCCGCCGCGGCGAGCACCGGCGGCGTGAAGATCGCCTACTACGACCAGTGGAGCGTGTACGGCAACGCCTTCTACCCCAAGAACCTCGACACCGAGGGGATCGCGGGCAAGCTGAACGTCCTCAACTACTCGTTCGAGAACATCGATCCGGTCAACCACACGTGTTTCGAGGCCACCAAGGCGTCGGACTCGACCAACGAGAGCGACCCCAACGCCGGTGACGGCGCGGGCGACGCCTTCGCGGACTACCAGAAGTCCTTCGGCGCCGACATCAGCGTCAACGGCACCGCCGACGTGTGGAACCAGCCGATCGTGGGCAACTTCAACCAGCTCAAGGAGCTGAAGGCGAAGTACCCGAACCTGAAGATCGTCGCCTCGCTCGGCGGCTGGACGTACTCCAAGTACTTCTCGGACGCCGCGGCGACCGACGCCAGCCGCAAGAAGCTGGTCAGCTCCTGCATCGACATGTTCATCAAGGGCAACCTGCCCTCGCAGGGCGGCTACGGCGGCGCCGGCAGCGCGGCCGGCATCTTCGACGGCTTCGACATCGACTGGGAGTACCCCGGCTCGCCCGGCGGCCACACCGGCAACCACTACAGCGCGGCCGACAAGGCCAACTACACCGCGCTGCTCGCCGAGTTCCGCACCGAGCTGGACGCGTACGGCTCGGCCAACGGCGGCAAGCACATGCTGCTCACCGCGGCCCTGCCGGCCGGCCAGGACAAGATCGCGAACATCGAGACCAACAAGGTCGGCTCGTACCTCGACTACGCGAACATCATGACGTACGACATGCACGGCGCCTTCGAGACGACCGGTCCGACCAACCACCAGGACCCGACGTACCAGTCGCCGAGCGACCCGTCCTCGCCGATCAGCCCCGGGACCGAGAAGTACAGCTCGGACGCGGCGATCAAGGCGTGGACCACCGGGGATCCGGCCTACGGCATCCCCGGCGGGTTCCCGGCCAACAAGATCACCATGGGCTACCCGATGTACTACCGCGGCTGGACCGGGGTGTCCGCGGGCAGCAACCACGGCCTGTACCAGCCGGCCACCGGCCCGGCCGCGGCACGCGGCATCAGCCAGGTCGCGGGCACCGCGTACTACAAGGAGCTGACCGGGCTCGTCGACAACCCGTCGACGACCTTCTGGGACGCGGCCTCGCAGTCCAACTACTTCTACAACGGCAGCGAGTTCTGGACCGGCCTGGGCAGCCAGGGCATCCAGGCCAAGGCGGACTACGCGCACTGCCACGGCCTGGCCGGCTCGATGATGTACTCGCTGCTCGACCTCGACCCGGCGGCCACGCTCTTCAACAAGATCGTGACCGCGACCAACGGCTCGGCGTCCAGCTGCTCCGGCGGCGGCACGACGACCGGCGGCACCACCACGGGCGGGACCACGACCGGCGGCACCACCACCGGCGGGACCACCACGGGCGGGACCACCACGGGTGGCACGACCACCGGCGGGACCACCACCGGTGGCACGACCACCGGCGGGACCACCACCGGCGGCACGACGACCGGCGGCACCACCACCGGTGGCGGCGGCACCTGCACGCTGCCCTCGTGGAGCGCGAGCGCGATCTACGTCGGCGGCAACCAGGTCTCCTGGAAGGGCCACAAGTGGAACGCCAAGTGGTGGACCACCAACGAGGAGCCCGGCACGACCGGCGAGTGGGGCGTCTGGCAGGACCTCGGCGCCTGCTAGAGCGCGACTGACACACCCGCGCGGCCCCAGGCCCGGCCTCCGTCCTCACTCCCCCCGAGGACGGGGGCCCGGCCGCCCGCGAACGGCGGATCAGGCCAGCAGCCCCGAGATCACGTCCGCCCCCACGGGACGTGAGTAGTGCCAGCCCTGGCCGGTGTCACAACCGATCCGCCGCAGGCGTTCCGCCTGCTCCGCGTTCTCCACGCACTCGGCGGTCACCGTCAGACCCAGCCGGTGGGCGAGATCGACCAGCGCCTCGACGATGGTCTCGTCCGCCGGATTGGGGTGCTCCGCGGAGCGGAAGCCCTGCACGAAGGAGCCGTCCAGCTTCAGCGCGGACACCGGCAGCCGGCTCATGTAGGCGAGGTTGGAGTAGCCGGTGCCGAAGTCGTCGATGGCGATCCGCACCCCCATCTCGTGCAGGGCGTGCAGCGCCTGCAGCGGCCGCCCGGCCGACCCCATCACCGCGGACTCGGTCAGCTCCAACTGCAGCAGCCGCGGCGGCAGTCCGGTCTCGCGCAGGATCGCCGCCACGTCGGCGACCAGGTCGGAGTCCCACACCTGCCGCACCGCCACGTTCACACTGACCACCAGCGGCGCGTCCGGGAACGCCTGCTGCCAGGCGCGGGCCTGCCGGCAGGACTCGGCCAGCACCCAGCGGCCCAGCTGCACGATCGAGCCGTCCTCCTCGGCGAGCCCGATGAAGCGGTTCGGCGCCAGCCGGCCGAAGTGCGGGTGCTCCCAGCGCACCAGCGCCTCCACACCGCGCAGTTCGCCGGAGTCCAGCGCCACCAGCGGCTGGTAGTCCAGGACGAACTCGCCGCGCTCCACGGCCTGTCGCAGGGTGCGGGACAGCGCCTGGCGGGTCATCCGGTGCTCGTTGCGCTCCGGGTCGAAGAGCGTCCAGCGGGCCTTGCCGTCGGCCTTCGCCCAGTACAGCGTGGTGTCCGCGGTCTGCATCAGCAGGGTCGCCGAGGTGCCGGCCGCCTCGCGCTCGACCACCCCGATGCTCGCCGAGACCGCCAGCCGGTGCCCGGCCACGTCGAACGGCTCCTGGAGCGCCTCCAGCACCCCGGCGGCCAGGCCGGTCGCCTGCCCGGTGCCGGTGGACTCGCGCAGCAGCACCGCGAACTCGTCGCCGCCGAGGCGCGCGACGAGGTGCCCGCCGGGCTCCGCGCAGGCCAGCAGCCGGCCGGCCACCGCGGCCAGCAGTTCGTCGCCGACCCGGTGGCCGAGGGTGTCGTTGACCGCCTTGAAGCCGTCCAGGTCCAGGTAGCACAGGCCGATCCGGCCGGTGCCGGGGTGACCCCGCCCGGCGTCGCCGCGGCCCGGCGCCTGCTCGCAGGCCGCGGCGAGCCGCTCGAAGAACAGCGCCCTGTTGGGCAGCCTGGTCACCGGGTCGTGCATCCGCAGATGCCGCAACTCCTCGCGCAAGCCGTCGCGTTCGCCGACGTCCTGGACGGTCAGCAGCAGCGGCAGCGCCTCGGTGCGCGACAGCGTGATCTCGGCGCGCACCGCGCCGCCGTCAGGACGGGACAGCCGGCGCGTGCAGCGCAGCCGGGGACGGCGGCCGGTCAGCACCTCGTGGAAGGCGGCGTGCGCGTGCGGGTCGCCGCCGAGCCCGAGCAGCGCCGCCGCGCCGACCGACCTCATTCCCTCGGGCGAGGTGCCCAGCAGGTCGCCGAGCGCGCCGTTGGCGGCGAGCACCGCGCCGTCCGGGCCGAGCAGCGCCATCGCGGCGCCCGCGACGGCGAAGGCCGCGCGGTAGTCGCGCAGCTCGGCGTCGGGGGAGCGCCACAAGGGCGGGTGACTCTGGGTGATGACGTGTGCCGTGCTCTCGGGCTCGGCGCCGGGGCTGCCCGAGGGTCCGCCCATGGCCTGCTCCCTGTTAGCGGTTCCGTCACCGCGATCATATGGGCTGGCGGAGTTGGTGTTCCAGCGGCGCTCTGGTGATTTCCCGCACGAGCGCTGACGGAATGACCGTTTCCGCTCGTTTGGGTCGAGCACCTGATCGCCCTCCGTACGCCATGACGGAGCGTAGTCGTCCGGACGGGTGGGCGTCCGAACATCAGCGCCATGGCGGCCGACACCCGCTCGGCGCAGCCGAATGCCGCATAACACCCCAATCCATAGCAATGTGAAGGAGGTCTCCCGAACGGGCTCTGCCAGACTCCGGAGGTTCTCGTGCGGCGCTCTCCCAGCGCGTCCGTCAGCGGCGGCGCCCACCGCAGGCTGCTGCGCTCCGCCGCCGCCTCGGTGGCCGGATTCGCCGGACTGGTCGCGTGGACCCTGATGACCGGTCCCGCCGCGCACGGCGCCGACGGCGCGGCATGCCTGCTGCCGCGCACCGACGTCCACCACTCCGAGGGCGTGGACGGCTGGGAAGGCGACTACGCGCGGCCGGCGGGCGACGTGAAAGCCCTGATGATCTTCCTGTCCTTCCCCGACGCCGCGCCGCAGCTCACCCCGGCCGAGGTCGCCGCCGACCACTTCCCGCACACCGCGCACTTCTACGACCGCGCCTCCTACGGGCAGTTCCGGCTGCACGTGCACCCCGAGACCCGCTGGCTCCAGATGCCGCGCCCGTCCACCGCGTACGCGATCAACCGCGACTGGGACGCCGCCGACCGCACCCGCTACCTGCGCGACGCCCTCGCGGTGGCCGACCCGCGGATCGACTTCCGGGGCTACGGCGTGGTGTACCTGGTCGCCGACCCCGACGCGCCCGGGGTGGACTCCGACGCCACCAAGGTCGTCAACCTCTCCCAGCCGATCGACGTCGACGGCACCGCGCTGCGCCGGCTGGTCACCGTCTTCGAGCACCACCCGCCGGACCGCAACGTGCTGGCCCACGAGACCGGCCACGTCTTCGACCTGCCCGACCTCTACTACCGGCCGCCGGCCGGCAGCAACGCCGACTGGGACACCCATGTCGGCGACTGGGACCTGATGGGCAGCCAGTTCGGCCTGGCCCCCGAGCCCTTCGCCTGGCACAAGTGGAAGCTCGGCTGGCTGCGCCGGAGCCAGGTCGGCTGCATCGCCCGCACCGGCACCACCTACCACGACCTGAGCCCGCTGGAGACGCCCGGCGGCACCAAGCTGCTGGTGGTCCGCACCGGCGCGGACAGCGCGCTGGCCGTCGAGGCGCGCACCGCGGCCGGCAACGACCGCACCACCTGCCGCCAGGGGGTGCTGCTCTACAAGGTGCGCTCCGACCGGGAGTCGGGCGACGGGCCGATCGACGTGGTCGACGGCCACCCCGGCACCTCCGCGTGCCCCGCCACCTCCGTCTACCCGCCGCTGGCCGACGCGCCCCTGGGGGTCGGCGAGAGCTACACGCTGCCCGACGGCACCACCCAGGTGAGCGTCCTGGGGCGGCAGGACGACGGCACCTTCACCGTGCGGATCACCGAGAACGCACCGAAGAGCGCCGCCTACCACGGCCTCGGGAGCTGACCGCCGTGCCGCCGGCACGGGTCTGGCTGCGGATCGCCGCACTGACCGTCCTCGGGCTGCTCGTCGTCAGCTCCACCGTCTCCGCAGGCGGGCACTCCACGGTGCTCAACGGCCCGCCGCCGTCCGGCCGGCCCTGCGCCCTGCGCGCGGTGCCCGGCGTCGCGATGTCCGAGGGCTTCCCCGACCACGTGAGCACCGGCCCCGACGGCGAGTTCGCCCGCTCCACCGGCGCCGTACGCGCGCTGACGCTGCTCGTCGACTTCCCCGACGCCCCGGCCCCCTACAGCGCCGCCGAGCGCTACGGCGAGTTCTTCCCGGCCGTCAAGCAGTGGTACGCCGCCGCGTCCTACGGCCGGCTCGACTACGAGTCCACCCCGGTGCTGCGCTGGATACGCATGCCGCGGCCGTTCTCCGCGTACGGGATCGGCCGGGGCTACGGCTGGGACGAGCACACCGCGATGATGCGCGACCTGCTCCAGGTCGCCGACAAGGACATCGACTTCCGCGGCTACGACCTGGTCAACATCCTGGTCACGCCCAACGCCGGCCCGCCCGCCGACGAGGCGGTGCTCTCCGTCACCTGGACCGGGGCGTCCGCGGTGACCACCGACGAGGGCGCCCGGCTGAACAAGGTCTCGCTCATCTACGGCCACGACCAGTCGGGTTCACGCGTGCTCAGCCACGAGAACGGACACGCCCTCGGGCTGCCCGACCTCTACGCCGTCGACGACTTCCAGCGCACCGACACCCTCGCCGGGCAGTGGGACACCATGTCGCTGGACTGGGGGCTGCAGGGCGACCTGTTCGCCTGGCACAAGTGGCGGCTCGGCTGGCTGAGCGACCGCCAGATCGACTGCGACACCCGGCACGGCGGCGCGACCTACCGAATAACCCCGCTGGAGACCCCCGGCGGCAGCAAGGCGGTCATCATCCCGTACTCCGACACCCGCGCGTACGTGCTGGAGGCGCGCGCCCGCAGCGGCGACGACAAGGACGCGTGCCGCACCGGGGTGCTCGCCTACCGGGTGCGCACCGACGTCGACTCCGGGCAGGGGCCGATCACCGTGACCGACGCCCACCCGCTCACCTCCGCCTGCGACTTCAGCAGCGGCGCCTTCAACTCGCTGAACGACGCGCCCTTCACCGTCGGCGAGGGCTGGACCGACCGGGAGGCCGGGCTGAGCTTCTCGGTGCGGGCGCACACCGCGGCGGGCGCGTGGGACATCCACGTCACCCGCCGCTGAGCGGCCCCGCGGGCGGGGCGGGGGAGCTGCGTCAGGACAGCAGTTCGGCGTCGAGCGTGATGTTCACGCCGGTCAGCGCCTTGCTCACCGGGCAGTTGGCCTTGGCTTCCTGCGCGGCCGCCTCGAACGCCTCTGCGGTCAGCCCCGGCACCCGGGCCTTGACCGTCAAGGTGATGCCGGTGATGCCCTCGCCGGGCTGGAACGTCACGTTCGCGACCGTCTGCACGCTCTCCGGCGGGGTGCCCGCGCCGGCCAGGCCGTGCGACAGCGCCATCGAGTAGCAGGAGGAGTGGGCCGCGGCGATCAGCTCCTCGGGGGAGGTCTTGCCGTTCGCCTCCTCGGCGCGCGAGGCCCACGTCACGTCATAGGTGCCGACGCCGGACGTGTCCAGCGAGACGGTGCCGGAGCCGCTGAGCAGCGGGCCCTTCCACTGAGTCGTCGCGGTGCGGGTGGTTGCCATGGTGAAGCCTCCAAGAGGTGCCTGCGGTCGTCGGCTTGCGCCGTCTCCCGAACGCTACCCCGCCCGGCGCGGCGACGGCGGCAGGGGCGGGTGGAGCGTCAGGGGCGTCAGGAGCGGCGGAAGTGCGGAACCGGCTCGGCGAAGGCGGCCGCGGCCAGCACCCGGGGGAGTTCGGTGCGGCGCTCGCACATCAGATGGCGTGCGACCACGGTGACCGTGCCCCGGTCCATGCCCAGGTTCAGCGACACCCGGGCGGCGCCGCCCGGCGCCGCGCCGCCGGCCGCGTCCCGCCGCAGCACCTCCGCGAGCAGGAAGTCCACCGGGGCGCGGCCCGACTCGCGGTCCCAGCGCAGCACGTCCAGCGTCAGCCCGTCCGCGCCCCACGGCACGAAGACCAGCAGCGCGCACACCCTGCCGTGCCGGTCCCGGCACTCCGCGAGCAGGCAGTCGCCGTCCGAGGCGTCACCGAGCCGGCCGAGCCCCGGGCCGCGCCCCCGCAGCCCGCGCAGCAGGCTGCCGCGCCGCCGCCAGGCGTCGGCCAACTGCCCCAGCCGCAGCCACTCCTGCGGGTCCACCTCCCGCTGGCGGCGCAGCACCGCCCGGTACCCCGCGTCCGCCATCACCCGCCGCAGCACGGCCTGCGCCGGCGGCAGCCCGCCCGCGGTCAGCACCGCCTCCTCGCGCGAGGCCACCGCGTGCAGCCCAGCCGCCCGGTAGCCGGCCGCGCCCTCGGCGCTCGCGTACGCCACCGCCGGCGCCCAGGCGTGCCGCCGCGCGGTCTCCAGCCAGCGCGCCACCGCCGAAGGCCAGGCGGCGGCGGGACCCACCGGATCGCCCGAGGCCAGCGCCACGCCGTTGACCACCCGGTACACCACCGCCGCGTCCCGGTTCCCGCTCCAGCACACCGACTTGTCGCGGCGCAGCGCGAAGTAGCCGAAGGAGTCGCCGCGCCCGTACGCGCGCAGCAGGGCACGCAGCCGCCGCTCGTCCGCGGGCTGCAACCGGGTCCTGGCGCGCGGCGCGCGGAAGAACAGCAGCAGGACCACCAGCATCAGGGCGACGCTCAGCACGTTGATCGCCAGGTCGGTCCAGCCGGGCACGTCCACCCCCGGCAGGTCGAACAGGCCGGACACGGTCAGCACCCGCACCCCCGCGTACCGGGCGCTGGCCCCCCACTCGCTCGGCGGCTGCCGGTCGGTGGCGTGCACCAGCAGGGTGCTCAGGCCCACCCCGCCCACCGCGCCGGCGACCAGCCCGATCAGCGCCAGCGAGGTGTTGCCGCGCTCGCCGTGCACGTTGAAGGCGGTGCGCGAGACCAGCAACGCGGCGAGCAGCAGCACGGTCAGCGCGAGCGACACCCAGTTGAACGGATGCCGGTGCGCCCGCGGCACCACCGCCACGGTCACCGTGATCAGCACCAGGTACGCGGCGGTCAGCACCGTCGTCAGCAGCCACGCCGCGCGTTTGCGCCGCCGCAGGCTCACCGACAGCACGAAGGCCAGCACCGCCCCGGTGAAGCCTGGACTGACCAGGAACGCCGTCACGTACTCGCCGTCGGTCGCGGCCCGCACCCGCTCGCGGAACGGCGCGACCAGACCGGTCACCGCGTCCAGCGCGGTGGCCGCCCGCAGGTACCAGACCGCCACCGCGGCGCCCGGGTCGCGCAGCGGGCGCAGCCCGCGGGCCAGCAGCACCTCCAGCCGCGACGGCGGCACCTCGACGACGGTGGGCCGGGACGGCTCCGGCTTGGCCAGCGACACCGGAGTCGGCGCGCCCGCGACCGCGTCCATCAGCCGGGTCTTCACCCGCGCCACCCGCCGGTGGATGCGCTCCTCGCGCCGCTCCGCGCGCGCCATCCGGCGCGGCCGCGGCGCGTACCGCCAACGCGCCCACGGGCTGGCCGGGCGGGCCAGCCGCAGCGCGCCCACCACCGCGAGCAGCGGCAGCATCACGCCGAGCAGGCCGGTCCACACCTTGCCCTTGAACAGGCACACCACCACGAAGCCCAGCAGCGCGGCGGCGATCAGATAGGGCGCGGACGAGCGGCCGCCGACGTAGCCGCCCAGCGGGGCCTGGCCGGCGAGCAGCAGCCCGATCACCGCGACCGCGAGGATGACCGCGTCGACGGACTGCCGGCCCTCCTCCTTCCAGTACACGTCCTCCAGGTGCAGCACCAGCGCGAACTCGTCCAGCACCAGACCGCAGCCCACCCCGAAGACCGCCGCGAGCACGTCGTAGGCCACCGGCCCGCCGCGCACCGAGAACGCGCCGATCCCGCCGATCAGCATCATCGCCTGGCCGAACACCACGTGGTGGATGTGGACGCCGCCGGGCTGGACGTTCCCCGGCCACCACGACACGCCGCGGCGGATCATGCGGGTGCTGAACCGGATGAACAGGAAGGAGCCGATCAGCCCGGCCAGCAGCAGGAGCAGCGGCAGCCGGCCGCTCTCCGCGATCCGGACGCGGTACGGGTCGTCCGCCAGCCAGTGCCCCATGGCTCCAGGTTGGCCGGACGACGACCGCCCCGGGAACGCCAACACGCCGAAGGCCCCCCGCTTCCGCGAGGGGCCTTCGGATCAGGTGCGCCGCCAGGGACTCGAACCCCGGACCCGCTGATTAAGAGTCAGCTGCTCTAACCAACTGAGCTAGCGGCGCCTGCTGACGTCGTAGACATTAGCATCCGGTCCTGGCGAGTGGAAATCGATAGCGCTCACCCCGTCCCAGGGGCACTGACCTGGGACGGGACCTGCTTTCGCGCGGCGTCGCGGGCGGCCCGCACGCACGCCCACAGCAGCACGTCCACGCCCGGCAGCCAGGGGTGGCGGGTGTCCGGCGCGACCACCCAGCGCGACGCGGTCTCGCAGTCGCCGTCCGGCGCGGCGCCGTAGAGCGGCGGCACGGTCACCGCGTCGCCCGCGCCGTGGCAGAGCAGCGGCGGCACCGCCGCCGCCCACTCCTCCCAGGCCAGCAGCGAGGGCAGCCGGTGGGCGGCGCCGGGGGCGACGAAGAGCAGCACCCGGCCGCGGTGCACGGCCACCGGGCCACTGCCGGGACCCGACCCCCAGAGCCGCTCCAGCACCCTGCGGCCGAACAGGGCGGGCGCGTTGACCACGTCGAAGGCGGTGCCGCAGGGCAGCACCCCGGGCGCGGTGGGGCGGGCCGACCACAGGGCCTCCACGCTGCGCGGGAACGCGCTGGCGGAGGCGAGCCAGGCGGCGCCCTCGGGGGTGACGTACGCGGTGTGCTGCCGTCGGAGGGCCTCGGTGACGATGTCCACGGCGTGCCATTCGTCCATGGCGTCTACATGTACCCGGTGACGTGGTTGCCCCGGTGGGAATCGGCGGAACCCGGGACGCGAGCGCGGGGCGGGGAGTACCTTGCCTCCCGGTAGCCGCGTGGTGACGCTAAGGCGTCGTACCGCCGCCCTTGATGAGGCTCTCGCCGTACTCGACCATCTTCCGCGCGTAGTCCTCGGTCCACCCGGCCTGCTCGGCGAGCCGCTCGTAGGTGAGCCGGTCGAACCGCCGCGGATCGGCCAGCTGGGCGGCCGCGATCGCCTGGAACTCGGTGGCGCGGTCGGCCGCCGCGCGGAAGGCGAGGGCCAGTTCGGTGGCCCGCGTGAGCATCTCCCGCGGGTCCTCCATCGACTCCAGGTCGAAGAAGCGGTTCTCGTCCTGCGCGGCGGGCGCTCCTGGCTCGAACAGCAGCGGCACGGGGCGCCGCGGCCTGGCCCGGTCCTCGCGTCCGGGCTGCGGGGGTTGAGCCGGTTGCGGCTCTGACATGCGGATACCTCCGGTGGACTCGGTCGACCCGTCCATTGTCCCGCGCTCGCGCAAGCCTGCCCGCGCGAGCCCGCACGAGCCCGCACGAGCCCGTGCGCTCACGCCTGCGCCGGGCCGGGCGCTCGGGCCGGGCGTTTCGGGCCCGGCGCTCAGGCCGGGCGCCAGACGGTGCGGTGCTCCGCGAGGTGCGCGAGGACCGCGTGGTTCGCCTCCCAGCCGTCGGGGAACTTGACCGTGACGCCCAGCTGGACCGGCTCCGACGACGGGTGCTCGTCCAGCAGGGAGGCGACGCCCGCCCGGCACACGACGATGCAGGCGTGCCGGTGCCGGGAGGCGAGCACGCACAACCGGCCGGTCTCCAGGTGGAAGGCCGTCGCGTCCGGCCGCCCCGACAGCGGGTGCAGCACCACCGTGACGTCGAACTCCCGTCCCTGCAGCCGGTTCGCGGTGTCCACCGCGACGCCGCCCACCCCCGAGGCGACGCCCAGCGCGGCGAGTGCGCCGCGCACCGCCGCCGCCTGGTCGCGGTGCGCGGTGCCGACCGCGATCCGGTCGGCGGTCAGCGGCGCCGGATCGGGGTCCGGCGCGCTGTACGTCACACCGCCGCGGTCCAGCAGCCGCCGCACCACCAGCGCCACCGCCCGTACCGCCTCAGGGTCGGTCCGCGGGGTGTGCCGGGCCGGCAGCTCCAGCAGCCCCCACCCGGACTCCGCGGCCTCGTCCAGCACCCGGTCGGGCCCCTCGCCGTCACCGGGCACGCCGAAGACCAGCCGCCGGTCGCCCGGCCCGGTGCCGCTGCGGAACGGCGTGTACGGGTAGAACGCCCGCGACACCAGTGGCGCCGCGCTCGCCGGCAGCCGCCAGGACACCGGCAACCGGTGCTGCGGCAGCCCGGGATTGTGCGCCAGCAGCGTCACCACCGCGCTCGCCGACGGGTCGTAGCTCAGCCCGGCCCACTGCTCCGCGCCCACCACGCTGAACGGGTCGAGCTGCCCCGGGTCGCCGACGAACAGCGCCCGCTCGAAGAGCCCGGCCACCTGCAGCAGCGCGTCCGAGCGCATCTGGTACGCCTCGTCCACGATGGCGTGCCGCCACGGCTCGACGTCCTTGACGTACGCCCACTTCGCAGCGGTCGCGATCACCACCGCGCGGTCCCTGAGGTCCGCCACCGCGCTGGACCTGGCCAGCATCGGATGCCGGTCGAGGGCGGCGTCCGGCGGCGAGTCGGCGCCGTGCAGCCGGCCGACCGGCAGCTCGGGGTCGGCGGTCGCCAGCCGGTCCGCGAGGTCGTCGACCTGTGCGTTGGTCTGCGCGACGATCATCAACTGCTCGCCTGCGGCCACCAGTTCCCGGGCGGCGCGGACCACGAGGGTCGACTTGCCCGCGCCGGGCGGCGAGTCCACGACCACGCCGCGGGCCGCGCCGTGCAGCGTGCTGTGCAGGATCGCGGCGGTGGCCTCGGCGGCCGCGCCGCCCGGGTCGAACGGCTCGCCCCCGGGCGGGGCCGTGCCGTCGGTCCGCACGGGGTGCGTCACAGGAAGTCCTCCGCGGTGACGGGGTCGGGGGGATCGGCCGGGGCGGCCCGGCGCGCGCCGTCGCCCCGGCCGCCGTCGACGCCGGTGCCGGCAGCGCCGTCGGTGCGGGGCGGACCGCCGTGCGTCCAGGGCGTCTGCTCGGGGTCGGGCAGGGCGGGGCCGCCGCGCGCGTCGTGCTCGAAGCAGGTGAACACCGCCTCGTCGCCCGGTTCCGGCACCGAACCCTCCTTCGGCGTGCGGCCGTTGCCCATCCCGCCGGTGAGGCGGACGGTGACCGCCCAGCGGTCCGGCGGCCGGGCGTCGGCGCCCGGCCCGGTGCCTGAATCGGTGTCCGGCCCGGGGTCGAGAGGTTCCAGCGCGACGAACTGCGCGCTCTGCGCGGACCTCGCGCCGGGCAGCGCGCGGAAGCACCTGGCGCCGGGCTCGGCCTGCGGGCGGTCGGCGGTGACCAGGGTGACCAGCGGGCGCGGCATCGGACGCCGCCCCTCGGAGTACGCCATCTCCACCGCCGTGACCTCGCCGGCGAACGCCTCACCGGCGAGCCGCCGTTCCGCCATCACCAGCGGATCGTCCAGCGCCTCCTGGGCGGACAGCCGGGCCTGCGCGGTCTCCCGCGTCGCGAGTTTCTGCGCCGCCGTGACCGCGTCGTCCCGCCGCGGCTGCGGCGGCTCGCCGGCCCGCACCCGGTCCCGGTGGCCGGTGAAGGACCACCGGTCCCGCTTCCAGCGCTCCTCGGTGTGCGCGCCGGGCGGCAGCGTCCGCAGCAGGTCCAGGCCGTGCCACACGTCGTCCCAGGTGGGCCGCAGCTGGGAGGCGACCAGGTCGCGCAGCTCGGCCTCCGCGGCGGTCAGCGCGGCGGCGGCCGCGGCCCGCGCGTCGGCCTCCGCCTCGCCGGCCGCGTGCAGCGCCTTGCGGGCGGCGTCGTAGCGGGCCATCGCGGGCGCGAGCACCCGGTTGTCGAAGACCGGGTCGGTGGCGGGCCCGGCCGGCGGGCTGAACAGCAGGCCGTCCCGGCCGCGCGCGGTCTCCGCGCGGGCGGCGGCCGCCGGGCCGTCCAGCCCCGGCGGCGGATCGATCCAGCCGAGCAGCGCGCCCAGGTGCTGGTCCTCCATCGCGCTCTGCCCGGTCGTCCAGTGCCGGGTGAGCAGCTCGGTCATCGCGGGCAGCAGCGCGCTGCCCGGGGTCCGGGCGCGCTCGGCGTAGTGCGTGAGCCAGCGGCCCAGCAGCGGCAGCGGCGCGGGCACCGGGTACGGCGCGTCCGGGTCCTGCGCGGTCCGCAGGAAGCGGGTCGAGCGGCCGAGCAGCCGTACGTACTCCAGGGCCGCGAAGTTCGGCACGACGATCTGGAGCGCGTCGGCGCACACCTCGGTCTCCTCGCGGTTGCGGGTGGCCGGTTCCACCTCCACCGCCTCGCCGCAGGAGTCGAGCAGCGGCATCAGCACGTCCGCGAGGCCGGCGAGGAAGGCGAACCGCAGCTCGCGGTCGAGCGGCTGCGGCACGACCAGCAGCCGCGGGGCCTCGCGGTCGGTGCCCACCATCGCGCCGAGCGGCGCGGCCGCCTCGCCCGCCGTGGTCAGCGGCACGAACACCACCGGCCGCCCGGACAGATGCCGGTGCAGCACGGTGGCCGCGGGCACCGCCCGCCGCCCGGCCACCGCCTCGGCCCTGGCCAGCGTCTGCAACACGCTCACCCGTCCGCCCTCCCGCCGGGCCGCTCGCCCGCGGCGTGCTCGGCGGCCGGACCCGGCCGCGTCTGGGCCGGGTGCGCGTCCGGAGCGGGCTGGGCCTCCGCGGCGGGGCGGGCCGCCGGGAGTGGCGGGGGCTTCGCGCCCGGGTGGGCGTCCGCGGCGTGCTCGGCGGCCGGACCCGGCCGCGTCGGGGCCGGGTGCGCGTCCGGAGCGGGCCGCGGGTCCGCGGGCGGGGGGAGTTCGGGCGCCGGGCCGGTCGGGGTGGCCGTCGCGGCGGGGCGGGCGGCCCCGGTCGGCTTGGGCTCGGGGGCCGGGAGGGGGGCGGCGGCCCGGGTGAGGGCCTCGGTGCGCAGGGAGGCGGCGCGGCGCAGGGCCGCGACGGCGGGGTCGGAGGGGTCGCCGCCGGAGGCGGCCGAGGCGAGGACGGCGGCGACCGTGGTGATGCCGCCGAGTTCGGCCCGCAGGGAGCGGCCGAGCGCCTCCACGCGGTCGGCCTCGCGGGCCCGCTCCCGGCAGTGGAAGGCGAGTTCGCAGGTGGAGAGGCACTCGGGTGCGTAGGCGGCCGGGACCGTGTCGACCGCGGCGGCCAGGTCGGCCGGCGGCCGGGTGGGCGCGCCGTCGGCGGCCGGGGCCAGGTCGAAGGTGGTGCCGGCGGGCAGCGCCGCGGTGATCTCCTCGATCCGGGTCAGCCGGGCGAGCTGCCGCCGGGTGACGGCGAGCTGCTTGCGGACGTCGACCCACTGCGCGGTCGGCTGGTTGGAGAAGTCCCGCGGGCAGACCAGCAGGAAGGAGCTGCGGGCCCGGCCCGGCTCGATCGCGTCCAGCGCCAGCGCGTACACCGCGCTCTGCCGGGCCGCCGCGCCCACCTTCACCGCGTCGGCGCCGCCGTCCAGGATCGGGAAGGACTTGATCTCGATGACCGTCCACGCGCCGTCCGGGCCGACCGCGATGGCGTCCGGCTCCAGGTAGGCGGTGGAGCCCGCGACCTCCAGCGCGACCATCGGGTGGTCGAGCAGCGTCCAGCTGCCGGGCGCGGCCTCGGCGAGGGCGATCCGGGTGCGGGCCGCCCGGCTCTGCGGCCCCGCGGCCGACAGGTCGGGGACCGCGGCCCGGACCGGCGCGCCGTCCCCGTCCGCGGCGGACGCGCCGAGCAGCGCCAGCAGCTGCGCGCAGCCGTCCGCCATGATCCGGGACTCGAAGGCGTGGCCGCGTGAGAAGGCGAAGCGCGACTGGCCGAACGGGGCCGGCGTGCCCAGCCGTCCGGCCAGGGCGCCCTTGTCGACGCCGGCCGCGTCCAGCACCGCCCGGCGGCGGCAGCCGGGATTGGCGGCGAGCGCGGCCAGGGCCCGCGCGTCCAGCGGGCGGGGCGGGGTGGCGGGGCCGCGCAGCGCGGCCAGCCGCTCCCGCAGGGGGTGCACAGTGCTCACGCGGGAGAGTGTGGCACCGCGT
Source organism: Actinacidiphila polyblastidii (assembly GCF_036353415.1). Taxonomy (NCBI): domain Bacteria; kingdom Bacillati; phylum Actinomycetota; class Actinomycetes; order Kitasatosporales; family Streptomycetaceae; genus Actinacidiphila; species Actinacidiphila polyblastidii. Next base: position 190,332 of record NZ_JAZEWV010000005.1, on the reverse strand, counting down.
TACGACAGTCCGCTGCGCGCGGGGGCGTCCAGCGCGCCCGGATCGCCGCCGGCCGCGCCCTCGGAGTCGTCCTCGCGCGCGGCGTCGTGCCGCGCGTTCGCCGGCCGCGGCACGAAGGTCCGGCCTCCGGAGCCGTCCTTGCCGGCGGCGTCGGGACCGTCGTGCACGTCCCGTCCGTCCAGGTCCTCGAATCCGTCCAGGTCGTCCAGGTCGTCCAGGTCGTCCAGGGTGCCCAGCTCGTCCAGGCCGTCCGGTGCGTTCGGCGCGTCGGGGTGCGCCGTGCCGCCGTCGCCGTCCGCCTCCGCCGCGTCGCGCGCGGGCGCGTGGCCGTCCACCACGGTCCTGTCCCCCTCGGCGCCCGCGGCGGTGGCCGCGCCGTCCGCCGCCGCCTCGCCCTGGCCCATCGCCCCCGCCGCCCTGGCCCGCAGCGCGTCGACCATCCGGAGCGCCGGCCTGGCCGCCAGGAAGCCGATGCCCATCACGGCCACGCCGGCCGCCGCGTCGAGCAGGTAGTGGTTGGCGGTGCCCATCACCACGAACGCGGTCGTCAGCGGGTAGAGCACGCCGAGCGTGCGGACCGTCCAGTGGCGGCCGTAGCGGAAGAGCATGATGCCGCACCACAGCGACCAGCCCACGTGCAGGCTGGGCATCGCCGCGTACTGGTTGGTGAGGTGCCCCATGCCGCGCGGCGCGCTCGCGTCGGTGCCCCACCAGCCGTACGACCCGTACTGCGCCATCGTGTCGATGAAGCCGTGGTGGCCGGTGAGCAGCCGGGGCGGCGCGGTCGGCAGCAAGGTGAAGCCGACCAGGCCGATCAGCGTGGAGATCATCAGCCAGGTGCGCGCGACCCGGTAGTGGGTCGGCCGGCGGCGCCACAGCCAGACCAGGATCGAGGGGGTCACGATGTAGTGCAGCGACGCGTACGCGAAGTCGGCCGGCACGCCGAGGAAGGCGTGCTCGGTGAACAGCCGGTTGAAGAACCGCTCCGGGTCCAGGTGCGTCAGCTGCTCGAAGTGCAGGATGTCGGCGCCGTGTCCGACCGCGTCGTCGACGTCACCGCGGACCAGCAGCCGGGCACCCGAGTACAGCGCGTAGACCACGGCGATGAGCGGCAGCTCGGTCCACCAGCGGAGCCGGCCGCGGTAGGCGGCGGCTCGCGGCGCGGCGGCGGTGATCGTCATGCGGAGGTCTCTCCAGGTTCTCCGAGGCCGCGTCGGCGGTCATGGACTTGTGGCGTACGCTCTACCGTACGACGTACGTTAAACCCTCGGCGCACCACCCCGGAAATTCCCCGGACCATCAGGGCTCGTACGGTGTTCGACCTCCGGTGACGGGGTATGCACGCACAAGGACGCCCGGTCCGCTGCCCGGGTTGCCCGCCGCGCGATACCACGCGTGACGGAGGGTCCGCGAGACTTCCCAGAACCGCAGGTCCCGATCCGCAGGACGAGAACAAGGCAACCCGATGTCCGTCACCCAGCCGGTCCGCTCCCCACGGCGCCGTGCGCCGCGCAACACGCTCAACCCGGATCGTATCCTCGACGCCGCCATCGGTCTGCTCGATCGGGACGGCGCCGAGGCGTTCACCATGCGCGCGCTCGCCGAGCAGCTCGGCGTCGGCACCATGGCGGTCTACTCGCACTTCCGCGGCAAGGACGAGATCAGCGACGCGGTCGCGCAGCGGCTGCTGGACACCATCGAGATGCCGCCGGCCGGCTGCGGCGAGCCGCGCGCGGAGCTGCGTGAGGTGTGCCGCGGCCTCTACCGGCTCTTCACCGAGCACCCCTCCGCCCTCCAGCTGCTCACCGCGCGCCCGCAGCGCGGCGACGACGCCATCGCCGTCATCGACCGGATGCTCGGGCTGCTCCACCGCGCCGGGCTCTCGCGCGCCGACGCCGCCTACGCGCACGTCGCCCTGATGCAGTACACCGTCGGCTCCGCGCTGTGGAACACCCGCAGGGCCCGCGCCCTGTGCCGCGAGGAGGTCCGCGAGCGGGTCCGCGCCAAGCTGGAGGCGCTGCCGCCCGACCGGTACCCGGCGCTGGTCTCGCTGGCGCCCGAACTCCTGTGCGCCCAGGACGACGCGGGACGGCAGTACGAGCACGGGCTCGACGCCATGCTGCAGGGGCTGCTCGGCGCGTCGTGAACGGGTGGGCCATCATGGTGGACTCCCCTCCGCGCCGATGAAAGGCCCTGCATGGCTCCGCGAATCCACCTGGTCAGGCACGGGCAGACCGAGTGGTCCCGGCTCGGCCGGCACACCGGCCGCACCGACATCCCGCTCACCGAGGAGGGCCGGCGCACCGCGCTGCTGCTCGGCGACCGGCTCGCCGCGGCGCCCTGGAACGGCCTGCCGGACGTCGAGATCCGCACCAGCCCGCTGCTGCGGGCCGCCGACACCGCGCAGCTGGCCGGGTTCGGGCCGCGGGCCAAGGAGTGGGACGCACTGCTGGAGTGGGACTACGGCGACTACGAGGGCCTGACCCCGGCGCAGCTGCAGGAGCGCGCCCCCGGCTTCCACATCTGGCGCGACGGCGTGCCCGGCGGCGAGCCGCTCGCCGAGGTGGCCGCGCGCGCCGACGAGGTGGTGGGATGGGCCAGGTCCGCCGAGCGCGACGTGCTGGTCTTCGCGCACGGCCACTTCCTGCGCACCCTCGGGGCGCGCTGGCTCGGCCTCGACCCGGCCTTCGCCGCCGCGCTGCGGCTCGACCCGGCGTCCCTGTCGGTGCTGGGCTGGGCGTACGGGCAGCCCGCGGTCGAGCGCTGGAACGACACCGCGCACCTGGAGTGACCGCGGTGGCGCGGCGCCCGCCGGTTCGCGCGGCAATTCGCCAGGAAACGCCACCCCTTGAGGGGTGAAGGACGCGTAGCCGCTGACTCGTGAAGGCGTTGTAAAGGATGTGACGCCGGACACACCAGAGGCGCACGCATCCTGCGAGGAGGCTTTTGCCGTGGCGAACAGCATCAGCGAGACACCCCCGGCCGACGGCGGGAGCCCGGTGGGCCGGGACCTTCTGAGCGGGGATCTTCCGGGTGGGGGAGCGGCCGGCGGGGGGGCGGCGGGTCCGCACGCGTGTCGCGGCACGGCGGCGGCCGACTGTGAGGAACCCGACATCGTCACCGTGCCCGCGCGGCAGGGACTGGAGGCCGTGGACATCCTGCGGCTGGGCAGCGGCGTCGGCCCGGTGCTGCACAACCGGGCGGGCGACAGCCTCGCCTTCCTCGTGCCGCCGGGAACCGCGGACTGCTGGGACGTCCCCGGCAGTTCGTGCCGGCAGGCGGCGGGGGAGCCGCAGCCGCTCGGGTCCGGCTGGCTGGTCCCCCCGCGCACCGGCACCGCGGTCACCGACCCGGCGGTGCTGCGCGCCGCGCTGGGCGAAGCCGCGCGCAACGTCGAGCTTGCGGAGCGCCTCGACGGCGCCTGAGCGGGCCCGGCGGTGTCCGGGGCGGCCGGGGGCCGCCGCCGGCCGGATAATCGGGGGATGGCCAGGAACCGACGGGACGAGCCGTCCCGCACCGCGGAGGTGGGCGGCGGCGTCGCGGAGCTGCGCGCGGACCGCGAGCGCCCGCAGGCGTGGACGCTGCTCGTCGACGGCGCCCCGCAGTCGCATGTCGACCTCGCCGACCCCTCCCACCTCGACTTCTCCTACCAGCGCAGGCTGGGACACGCGGTGGACCTGCTCGCGACCCCCGGGCGGCCCGTGCACGCGCTGCACCTCGGCGGTGGCGCCCTCACCCTGGCGCGCTACACCGCGCACACCCGGCCCCGCTCGACCCAGCAGGTCGTCGAGGCGGACACCGCCCTCACCGAACTCGTCCGCGCGGAACTCCCCTGGGACCGCGGCTGGCGGATCAAGGTCCGCGGCGGCGACGCGCGGGCCGGCCTCGGCCGGCTCCCCGCGGACTGGGCGGACCTGGTGATCGCCGACGTCTTCGCGGGCGCCCGCACGCCCGCGCACCTGACCAGCGCGGAGTTCCTCGACGAGGTGCGCCGCGTGCTGCGGCCCGGCGGCTGGTACGCGGCGAACCTCACCGACGGCGGCGCGCTGGCGTTCGCACGCGGCCAGATCGCCACCGTGCGTGGCGCGTTCGGGCATGCGGCGCTCGCCGCGGACCCCGCGGTGCTGCGCGGGCGGCGGTTCGGGAACCTCGTGCTGCTCGCCGCCGACGGGCCGCTGCCCGTCGCCGAGCTGACCCGCCGGGTGGCCACCGACCCGCACCCGGGCCGCGTCGAACACGGCCGCGCCCTGGCGGACTTCGCCGCCGGCGCGGCCCCCGTCACCGACGCGACGGCCGTCGCCTCCCCGGCCCCACCGCCGGACGCCTTCGGCGCGGCCTAGTTCTCGTACGCCTGCACGGTCGGCGGGTGGCCGTTCCAGGTGCAGGACACGGTGGACGCCTCGGCCCCCGACGCCGAGGTGAACGTCACCCGCAGCCAGCCGTCGCCGGTGGGCGTCCACACGCTCATCTGCCAGCCGGGGTTGGGCGTCGCCGACACCAGCGACGCGGAGGTCGCCCCGAGGTCGAGCACCACCCGGCCGCCCTTCAGGCTGTACGGACGGACGCTGCCGGTGGCGGGCGGCCGGGTCCGGCCGGGCGCCGGGCTCGTCGCGGTCCGCCGCGGGGTCGCGCTCGGGCTCGCGCTGGTGCGTGCGCTGGTGCGTGCGCTGATGGGCGCGCTGGGCCGCGGACTCGGCCGCTGCGTCGCGGAGATCTCCGCCGGCTGCGTCGCCGACGGGATCGGCAGCGCCCGCGGCGGATCGTACGCGGTGCTGCGCAGCACGGAGCGGACGCCGAACCACGAGAGCGTCACCGCCGCTGACGTGGCCAGCGCCCAGGCCCCCACATGCATCAATGCGCGCCCCACCGCGCCATACTCCCACCTCCCCGCCGCGGCCGGCGGCCCGTCCCACCACCCCACCCCCCTCCGCGCAGGCAACGCCGCCCAGCCCCCCCGCGGACCCCCGGGCTGCGCCCGGACCCGGTGGGGGTTGCGCCCTGCGGGGGGCGCGGGGAGTGGCGCGGGCAACCGGCCGGCTGCCGGTGGTCCGGTCTGCGACAGCAATTGCCCCTTCGGGCCGGTGGCGACCTGCACCCCTCGCGGTGGCTTGTCGCGCAGTTCCTCGCGCCCCTGGAAGCCCCGGGCTGCGCCCGGACCCGGTGGGGGTTGCGCCCTGGCGGGGGCGCGGGGAGCGGTGCGGGCAACCGGCCGGCGGCCTGTGGTCCGGTCTGCGACAGCAATTGCCCCTTCGGGCCGGTGGCGACCTGCACCCCTCGCGGTGGCTTGTCGCGCAGTTCCTCGCGCCCCTGGAAGCCCCGGGCTGCGCCCGGACCCGGTGGGGGTTGCGGTCGTGGTCGGGTTCCTCGCCGCAGGCGGTAGGTTGCGGCCATGCCAAGCGTGCTCGTCGTCGAGGACGACCAATTCGTCCGCTCCGCCCTGATCCGGCACCTGACGGACGCCGCGCACACCGTGCGCAGCGTCGGCACCGCGCTCGAAGCACTGCGCGAGGTCGCGCAGTTCGGCTTCGACGTGGTGATCCTCGACCTCGGCCTGCCCGACCTGGACGGCGCGGAGGCGCTGAAGATGCTGCGAGGCCTGAGCGATGTGCCGGTGATCATCGCCACCGCGCGGGACGACGAGGCGGAGATCGTCCGGCTGCTCAACGACGGCGCGGACGACTACCTGGTGAAACCGTTCTCCGTGGAGCACCTGTCGGCCCGGCTGGCGGCCGTGCTGCGCCGGGCCAAGGGCCGTACCGCCGACCGCGCGGAGGCCGAGTCGCTGATCCGGGTGGGCGGCCTGCAGATCGACGCGCGCCGCCGGCAGGCCGCCCTGGACGGGGCGCCGCTGGACCTGACGCGGCGCGAGTTCGACCTGCTGACCTTCCTCGCGGCGCGTCCCGGCGTGGTGGTGGCGCGGCGCGAGCTGCTCGCCGAGGTGTGGCAGCAGTCGTACGGCGACGACCAGACGATCGACGTGCACCTGTCCTGGCTGCGCCGCAAGCTGGGGGAGACCGCGGCCAGGCCCCGCTACCTGCACACGCTGCGCGGTGTCGGGGTGAAGCTGGAGCCCCCGGCGTGACCCGCCGGGCACACGACGGCGGCCACCGCTGGGGGATGCGCTGGTCGCTGATACGGGTCTCGCTGGCGGTCACCGCGATGGTGGTGATCGCGTTCGCGGTGCCGCTCGGCCTGGTCGTCAGGGAGCTGGCCAGGGACCGGGCGCTGACCAACGCCGAGCGGCAGGCCGCCGCCATCGCGCCCGCGCTGGTCATCACCACCGACCGCCAGGAGCTGGACCGGGCGGTCGCCACCACGCAGGCCGGCGCGGAGGACCGCATCGCGGTGCGGGTGCCGGCCCACGCCGGGTCGCCCGCCGTGGACCTGGGCACGCACCGCGCGACGCGGGCGGACCTCGACCGTGCCGCGTCGTACGGCGAGGCGTCCACCGTGCGGGTGCCCGGCGGGTACGCGCTGCTGCGGCCGACGGCGGTCAGCTCGGGCACCGCGGTGGTCGAGGTGTTCGTGCCGGAGGCCGACGTGACCCGGGGGGTCGCCACCGCCTGGGTGGTGCTCGCCGGGGTGGGGCTGGCGCTGATCGTCGGCTCGGTGGCCATCGCGGACCGGCTCGGCGCCCGGATGATCCGCCCGGCGGTGCGGCTGGCGAGCGCCGCGCAGCAACTGGGCGAGGGCGACCTGGGGGTGCGAGTGCAGGAGGACGGCCCGGGGGAGCTGCGGGCGGCCGCCGCGGCGTTCAACGCGATGGCCGACCAGGTCGTAGGGCTGCTGGCGAACGAGCGGGAGCTGGCCGCGGACCTCTCGCACCGGCTGCGCACCCCGCTGACGGTGCTGCGGCTCAACACGGCCTCGCTCGGCGACGGCCCCGCCGCGGACCAGACCCGTGCGGCGGTCGCGCAGCTGGAGCGGGAGGTCGACCAGATCATCAGGACCGCGCGCGAGCAGCGCGCGCCCGCGCCGGGCGCCGCCGGGTGCGACGCGGCGGAGGTGATCAGGGACCGGATGGCGTTCTGGTCGGCGCTCGCCGAGGACGAGGACCGGGCGGTGTCGACGGCCGGCGCGGACCGGCCGGTACGGGTGCCGGTGGCGCGCGCCGAACTGGCCGCCGCGCTGGACGCGATGCTCGGCAACGTCTTCCGGCACACCCCGGAGGGCACCGCCTTCGCGGTGGACGTGCACAGCTCGGCGGACTCGGTGATCGTGCTCGTCTCGGACGCGGGCCCCGGCGTCGCGGACCCGGCAGCGGCGGTCCGCCGCGGCCACGGCGACGGCGGGCAGGGCTCCACCGGGCTCGGCCTGGACATCGTGCGGCGGGTCGCGGAGTCCACCGGCGGCGACATCGCGGTCGGCCGCGGTGTCCTGGGCGGCGCGGAGATCCGCCTGTACCTCTCACGCGGCGTCAGCGTCCGCCCGGTCGCGGCCTCCCGCCGCCGCCGTCACCTGTAGGCGGCGGGCCCGTGCTCGCCCCCCGCCCGCGCCCCCGTGCGTTGGGCCGTCAGGGGCGTAGCGGGGGCGGCCGCCGCACGGGCGGGGGAACAGCTGTGGCGGGGGGCGGGCGCCGCTTTTAGCGTCGAGGGGGCGGGCCGGTGTGGCGCGTCCTTCGTGCACGGAAAGCGGGATGCGCTGATGAGAATGGGACAGATGACGCCCCGGTCGCGGTGGCTGGCCGGCCTCGCCGCGGCCGGTTCCGCCGCCGCCGCGGTGCTCGTGGCGCCGCAGGCGGGCGCCGCCACCGCGGCCGCCACGCACCGGGTCGCCCCCGGCCAGTCCGTGCAGGCGGCGGTGGACGCCGCGCACCCGGGCGACACCGTCGAACTGCGGCCCGGCACCTACCACCAGACCGTGCGGATCACCGTCGCCCACCTGACGCTGCGCGGCGCCGGCGCCGGCGCCCACGACGTGAGGCTGCTGCCGCCGGCCGGTGCGGCGCCCGCGGCCGTCGGCATCTCGGTCAGCGGCGCCCCCGGCGTGCGCGTCGAGGACCTGACGGTCTCCGGCTTCGCGCAGTACGGGATCTTCGGCACGCACGCCGACGGCATGACGGTCGCCGGCGTGGTCGCCGCCGACAACGCGCAGTACGGCATCGGCCAGGAGAAGTCGGTGCACGCCCTCTTCGCCGGCAACGTCGCCCGCGGCAACGGCGAGGCCGGCATCCTGCTGGCCAACGCGGTCAGCGAGGAGGGCGGCGCGCTGGACACGCTGGGCGCGCGGATCACCGGCAACGCCCTGTCGGGCAACAAGATGGGCGTCGTGCTGCGCCGGGTGCGCGACATGACGGTCGCGGCCAACGCCGCCACCGGCAACTGCGCCGGCGTGTTCGTCGTCGGCGACGAGGGCCTCCCCCGGGCGGGCGACCTGACGGTCCGCGGCAACGTCGTCTCCGGCAACACCAGGTTCTGCGCGGCGACCAGCCGGCTGCCGTACGTCCAGGGCTCCGGCATCGTGCTGACCGGCGTGGAGAACACCGTCATCGAGGGCAACACGGTGACCGGCAACTCCGGCGACGCGCCGATGTCCGGCGGCGTCGTGCTCTTCCACAGCTTCGTGGGCGTCCCCAACACGGGCAACGCGATCCACGACAACCTGCTGACGGGCAACGGCCCGGCGGACATCGCCGACCGCGACACCGGCACCGGCAACACCTTCAGCGGCAACACGTGCGCCGTGTCGCTGCCCGCCGGCCACTGCTGACCCCGCGCGCCCCCGATCCCGTACGCCCCCCGATCCCGTACGCCATCCGCCGGAACCCCTCCGCGCCACCCCGTTCCCACCGCACCACCCGCCGTACCCGGCACGACCCCCCATCCCCCCGCAGCAGAAAGGCGGCGCCATGACCACCGCGCCACCCACCACCTCCGACGACCGCACCCCGGCCCCCGACCGCGCCCGCGTCCGCGCCGGCGCCGCGCAGGGCGCACCCGACCCGCAGACCTCGATGCGGCTGCGCGAGATCGTGTTCGGCGCGGCCGTGGCCGCCGCCGTGCGCGCCGCCGCCTCGCTGGGCCTGGCCGACGCCCTCGGCGACGCCCCCGCCACTGCCGACGACCTGGCCCGCGCGACCGGCGCCCAGCCGCGCGCGCTGCGCCGCCTGCTCACCGCGCTGGCCAGCCACGGGCTCTTCACCGAGACCGAGGACGGCCGGTTCGCGCACACCGACATGTCGCGGCTGCTGCGCGAGGACGCGCCGGGCAGCCTGAAGCACATCGCCCTGTGGTGCACCGAGCCGTGGACCTGGCAGGCGTGGCCGCGCCTGGACGACGCGGTGCGCACCGGCAGGGAGGTCTTCCCCGACGTCTTCGGCAAGGGCTTCTTCGACTACCTGCACACCGAAGGCGGCGACTCCGCCCGGGTGTTCGACCGGGCGATGACCGCCTCCAGCCGGCAGGCCGCGGCCGACCTGGCGGAGTACGTCGACATGACCGGGATCGCCCGGGTCGCCGACATCGGCGGCGGTCAGGGGCACGTGCTCGCCGGCCTGCTGGAGAAGCACCCCGGCCTGCACGGCACGCTGCTCGACCTGCCCGCGGTCGTGGCGGGCTGCGACCCCCGGCTGCGCGACGGCGGCGCGCTCGCCTCCCGTGCCACGCTGGTGCCGGGCGACTGCCGGCAGGCGATCCCGGTCCAGGCCGACCTGTACATCATCAAGAACATCCTGGAGTGGGACGACGACAGCACCCGGGCGACGCTGGCCAACGTGATGGCGGCGGCCGAGCCCGGCGCCCGCGTGCTGGTCATCGAGAACCTGGTGGACGACAGCCCGTCCATGCGGTTCACCACCGCGATGGACCTCCTGCTGCTCATGAACGTCGGCGGCGCCAAGCACACCCGCGCGAGCATGAGCGCCCTGATGACGCAGGCCGGTCTGACGCTGGGCGAGATCCGCCCGGTCAACCCGTACCTGCACGCTTTCGAGGCGGTCGTCGCGGGCTAGCGCTCCGACCGGACTCCGACCGGACTCCGACCGGCAAGGACATCGGCCCGTACCTCCCGATCGGGAGGTACGGGCCGATGTCCTGCGCGGCCTGCCCCGCGGACCGTCAGGTCCGCTCCCAGCGGTAGAACTCCCTGGCCATCGCGTCCTTCGGCTCCCGCCAGGTCAGCGGGTCGTAGGCGGTGACGTACGCGGACAGCGCGTCGCTGACCGAGCGGAACTGCGGGTGGTCCTTCATCCGGGCCACCTCGGGGCCGGGCGGCCGCTCGGCCTCGATCAGGTGCAGGTACAGCTCGCCGAACTGGAACAGGCTGCGGCCGGTGACCCCGATCAGGCCGGGCAGTTCGCCGCGGTCGGACTCCGCGAAGGCGTCCGCGATGCCGTCCGCGGAGTCCGGCTTCATCCGGGCCACGATCAGGCTGCGGTGCATCGCGCTCACACCCTTCCCGCGTCGGCCGCGGCCTTCTCGACCTGGTCGCGGATGCGCTCCATCTGGATGACGGAGTTGCGGTTGATGTGGTCGGTCATGCCGGCGTCGTCGACCGGCGCGGTGGGCTTCATCGCGAAGTCCTGGACCCAGCGCATCGCGGTGCCCTCCGGCACCGGCTCGTACTCCCAGCGGATGTCCATGTGGTCGAACGGGCCGGTCTCCACCCGCCGGGCCTGGACCGTCCAGCTGCCGCGGTCGGCGGTGCGCTCGGAGACCCAGCTCCACACCGTGCCGTTCTCGTCGGGGTGCATGGTGAGGCGGAAGGTGACCCGGTCGCCGTCCCGCTCCATGACCTCGACCGAGGCGTACTCGCTGAACAGCGTCGGCCAGCGCTCCAGGTCGTTGGTCATCTCCCAGGTCAGGTCGAGCGGGGCGGCGATGACGATGCGGTTGTCGGTGTGTCCGGTGGTGCTGGTCATGTGGTTCTCCTCCGTGCGGCTCGGGCGGACGGCTCAGACCGCGGCGGCGAGCGTGCCGTTGACGGTGTCCAGGAAGGCGCGGGGCGTCTTGCAGCCCTCGGCGTCCGCGCCCATCGGCTGGCCGTAGCGCTTCTCCAGCTCGGCGACGATGCCCAGCAGGCCGAGGGAGTCCAGCTCGAAGTCCGCGAAGGTGGCGTCAGGGCGGCTCTTCATCTCCTGCGGGTCGACGGAGAGTCCGGCCCGTGCGTTCATCAGCTCGGCGAGCTCGTCGAAGGTGACAGTTCCGATCATGGTGGTTCTCCTTCGTTCTTTCGGGGATGCGCGGCGCCCGCCGGACCGGGGTCCGAGCGGGGCGGGCGGCCGCGGGTTCAGAGTTCGCCGTCGGGGACGCGGCGCAGCACCAGGGCGGCGTTGCCGCCCATCAGGCCGCGGCTGAGCACCAGAGCGGTGTCGAGCGCCGCGGTGCGCGCCTCGCCCGTGACGACGTCGAGGTCGTGCCGGACCTCGGTGACGTTCGGGGTCGGCGGCACCACGCCGTGCTCCAGGGCGAGGACGGCCGCGGCGACGTCCAGCGCGGAGGAGGCGGAGTAGGCCCGGCCGAAGCCGGTCTTGGGCGCCGTGACGGGGACGTTCGCGGCGTGCGGGCCGAGCGCGTCGGCGAGCGCCAGCGCCTCGGCCTGGTCGGCGGCGGGCACGCCGAGCGCGTCGGCGAAGACCACGTCGACCTCGCGGGCCGAGCAGCCCGCCTCGTCCAGCGCGCCCCTGATCGCGCGGGCCAGGCCCTGCCGGGAGTCCTCCCAGCCGTCGCCGCCGGTGAAGGTCGCGCAGTGCCCGGCCACTTCGGCCCTGGCCCGCACGCCCCGCCGCCGCGCGGCGTCGGCGTCCTCCAGCACGAACATCGCGCCGCCCTCGGCCGGCGAGAAGCCGCGGGCGTCGACGGTGAACGGCAGGTAGGCGCGGTGCGGCTCCTCCTCCAGGCTCAGTTCCGGGTAGCCGAGCTGGCAGACCACCGAGTACGGGGCGAGCGGCGCCTCGGTGGCGCCGACCACCACCGCGTCGGTGCCGCGCCTGATGGTGCGCCGGGCGTGCGCGAAGGCGTCGAGGCCGCCGGCCTCGTCGTCGGCGAGCACCCCGCAGGGACCGCGGAAGCCGCCGCGGATGGAGATCTGGCCGGTGCTGGCCGCGTAGAACCAGGCGATCGACTGGTAGGGCCCGACGAACGACGGTCCCTTGCCCCACAGTTGCTGCAGCTCGCTCTGGCCGAACTCGCCGCCGCCGCTGCCGGCCGCGGTGACCACGCCGATGCCGAACGGGTCGTCCGGGTCGGCCGCCAGCCGGGCGTCGTCCAGGGCGAGTTCGGCGGCGGCCATGGCGAAGTGGCTGAACCGGTCGGTCTGCACCAGGAACTTGCTGTCGACGAGTGCGGCCGGGTCGAAGTCGCGGACCTCGCCGGCCACCCGCAGCGGCAGGTGGGCGCAGCCCTCCCGGGTGACCGGGCCGAGCACCGAGGCGCCCCCCACGACGGCCTTCCAGAAGGGCTCGGCGCCGATGCCGTTGGGGGCGATCACGCCGAGGCCGGTGATGACCGTCCGCCGGGCGGAGGACTCGCCCGGCGCGGCGTCGTGCGTGCTCCGGTCCCTCGTGCTCTGGTCCCTCATCGGGTGCTCCTCTCGGCGTGCGCGAGCACGACCGCGGACTGGAAGCCGCCGAAGCCGCTGCCGACCGACAGCACCGAGCGCAGCTGCGTCTGCCGGGCGGTGCGCGGCACGTAGTCCAGGTCGCAGTCCGGGTCCGGGGTGTCGTAGTTGGCGGTCGGCGGGACCACGTCGTTCTTCAGCGCCAGTGCGCAGGCGGCGAGTTCGATCGCGCCGATCGCGCCCAGCGAGTGGCCGACCATCGACTTGATCGAGCTCATCGGCACCTTGCGGGCGTGCTCGCCCAGCGACCGCTTGACCGCCGCGGTCTCGTGCCGGTCGTTCTGCTTGGTGCCGGAGCCGTGCGCGTTGACGTAGTCGACGCCGGTGCGGTCGATCCGCGCCTCGGCGAGCGCCTGGTCGATCGCGTGCGACATCTCCAGGCCCTCCGCGGTCAGCCCGGTCATGTGGTAGGCGTTGCCGAAGGTGGCGAAGCCGCGCAGTTCGCAGTGGATGCGGGCGCCGCGCCTGCGGGCGTGCTCCCACTCCTCCAGCAGCAGCACCGCCGCGCCCTCGCCGAGCACGAAGCCGTCGCGGTCCGCGTCGAACGGCCGGGAGGCGTGCGCCGGGTCGTCGTTGCGGGTCGAGGTGGCCTTGATGGCGTCGAAGCAGGCCACCGTGATCGGGGAGATCGGCGAGTCCGCGGCGCCGGCCACGATGACGTCCGCCCGGCCCTCCTGCACCAGGTGGAAGGCGTGGCCGACGGCGTCGAGCCCGGAGGTGCAGCCGGTGGAGACGGTCTGCACCGGGCCGTGCGCACCGAGGTCCGCCGCCACGTCCGCGGCCAGCGCGCTCGGCTGGAACGCCCGGTGCAGGTGCCGCCCGGCCGGCTCGTGCGCCACGTCCCAGCGGGAGCCCTTCCCGCTGACCGCCACGTAGTCGTGCTCGAGGCGGGTGGTGCCGCCGACCGCCGAGCCGAGCGACGCGCCGATCCGCCACGGGTCCTCCGCGCCCATGTCGAGACCGCTGTCGCGCACCGCCTCGCGGGCCGCGGTGAGGGCGAACTGCACGTACCGGTCCGAGCGTTCGGCCTGCTCGGGGGTGAGCCCCGCGGCGGCCGGGTCGAAGTCGCACTCGGCGGCGATCCGCGACCTGAAGCCCTCCGGGTCGAAGAGGGTGATGCCGCGGGTCGCGGTCCTGCCCGCGGTGAGCAGGTCCCAGAACGCCGGCACGCCTATCCCGCCGGGGGCGACCACCCCGAGTCCGGTGACCGCCACACGGCGGCTCATGCCCGCGCCCCAGCCGGGTCGGGGGGCACGGCAGGCGCGGCGGCGGTCTCGCCGGCGGCGTCGGCGCCCTCGGTGTCGACGTGGCCCAGCTCGGGGCGCGGCGCGAGCGGACCCAGGTGGAACACCATCCGGGCCTCGGTGTCGCCGACGTTGCGGAACCGGTGGCGCACGTCGATCGGGATCATCAGGCCCTGGTCGGGCCGCAGCGTGTGGGTGGCGCCGTCGAGGTCCACCTCCAGCGCGCCGCTGACGACGTAGACGAACTCCTCGGAGTACGGGTGGTAGTGCTCGCCGATGCGCTCACCCGGGCCGACGATGGCCAGGCCCATGAAGCCGCTGGTGCAGCCGGTGGTGGTGGGGGTGAGGACGGCGCGCAGGTCGCCGCCGCGGCGGCGGTTGGGGCTGGTGTCGTCGAGGTGGACGATGCGGGCTTGGCTCTGGGTCATTCCGGCTCCTTGGTGGGTGGTCCGGCCGCCGCGGCTGCGCCGCCGCCGCGGCCCGGGGGTCAGGCGGGCTGCGCCGAGCGGTCGGTGACGAGGTTCATCTGCCGTCCGCCGCGGGCCAGTTGGCCGGCGTCGGCGGGGCCCCGCAGGTCCAGCACCCGGACCAGCACGTCGCCGCGCTGGAATACGGTGGCCGCCACCACCGGGCGGCCGGGGTCGGCGCAGTCCGCCGCGTCGAGGTCGGAGAGCGTGCGGGCCTGCGACGGGCCGTCCCGGCCGGGGATCTGGTGCACGAAGGCCAGCCGGGTCAGCCCGGCGGCCGCGGCGGCCCGCGGGTCGGACGCCACGTGCCGGACCGCGGGCAGCGCGGCGCGGGCGAAGAAGGCCCGCGCCGAGGAGGAGTCGGTGAGGTCGCGCTCCTCCTCCAGGTACGGGTTGATCGCCTCCTCCACCGCGCGCACTTCGGGCTGCCGGGCCACGTGGCGCAGGGCGTTGCCGAGGTCGCCCTCGACCTCGACGGCGCGCACCACCCGGTTGCCGTACATGTACAGCGAGGTGCGCAGCAGCCGGGTGGTGTCGTCGACCCTGGACTCCGGCGACTCGTAGTCGGCGAGCAGCTTGCCGACCGCCTCCTCGCTGCCCGGGCGGACGGTGAAGGTGATCGCGTGCCGGACGACACCGCCGGAGCACAGCGGCGGCTCGGGCAGCGGGTCGAGCCCGGCCGCGGGGGCGGCGGCCGGCTTGCCGCGGCGCACCGCGGCCCGCACCGCCTCGCCCGGCTCAGGCGTCTCGCGGTTGACGACGTAGCGCAGGCTGGTGGTGTCGCGCACGGTGTCGTGCAGCGGCTCGACCATCTTGCGGTGGGCGGCGCTCTCCACCCACTCCAGGAAGGGCTCGCTGCTCTCCCACTCGCTGGTGATCAGCCACTGGGAGGAGTTGCCGAGCGACTGGCAGAGCTGGTCGCTGATGTGGCCGGGCACGGCCGCCACCTGGTGCCGGATCTGCTCGTACGCGGCGAGGAAGTCCTGCTGCTTGCCGTCGAGGACGTCCAGCAGCAGCACGACGCGAAGGCGGGTGGTCGGAGGGGCGTCGCCGAGGGCGGCGGGGGACGGCGGAGTGCGCCGGTCGTCCAGGGTGGTCACGGGATCTCGGTCCTCTCGCAGGTGCGGAAAAGCCGCTTGCCGTACGCATATGCGATCGGCGAGGCCGGCTAACGTAATGCTCACGTAAAGCTCCGGATCGCGCACGACGCGTGAGGCGGGCGGGTGAAGACCCGGGCAACCGGCTCGCGGCGGGGGACCGGCAGGGAAGGGAGCAACGCAGCCGGTGGACCGCGGCCCGCGTTCCGCACCCGCCGCACACCGGCTCCGCACCGTCCCGCACTGGAGAGACCCATGACGCGTCAACCCGACCGGGGCCCCGCAGGCCCCGGCCCCGCCTCCGCCCCCGCCCGTGCCTCCGCCCCCGCCCGTGCCTCCGCCTCCCGACCGACCGCCGTCCCGGCCCCGTCCGTCCCGGCCCCGTCCGCCCCGGCCGGGCACGGCCACGACGAGCGGGTGCCCGTGCTCATCGTGGGCGGCTCCCTGGTGGGCCTGTCCGCCTCGCTCTTCCTCGGCCGTCTCGGCGTCCCCCACCTGCTGGTCGAGCGGCACGCCCGCACCTCGCACCACCCGCGCGGCCGCGGCAACAACGTCCGCACCATGGAGCTGTTCCGCACCGCCGGTGTGGAGGACGCGATCCGCGACGCCGCGTCGGTGCTGGCCGGCAACCACGGCATCCTCCAGGCCGACACCCTCACCGGCGCCGACCAGGAGTGGCTGTTCAAGCAGATCGACCCGGGAAACCGGATGGCCGCCATCAGCCCGTCCGGGTGGTGCCTGTGCAGCCAGAACGACCTGGAGCCGGTCCTGCTCGACGAGGCCCGCGGCCTCGGCGGCGACATCCGCTTCCACACCGAGCTGGTCGACTGCGTCCAGGACGACGAGGGCGTCACCGCGGTCGTCAGGGACCGGGAGAGCGGCACGGAACGCACCGTGCGGGCCGACTACCTGATCGCCGCCGACGGGCCGCGCAGCCCGGTCCGCGAACGCCTCGGCATCCCCATGACCGGGCCCGGCGACCTCTTCCACAACGTGAGCATCACCTTCCGCGCCAAGGGCCTGGCGGACGTGGTCGGCGACCGGCGGTTCATCGTCTGCTACCTGACCACCCCGGCCAGCCCCGGCGCCCTGCTGCCGGTCGACAACGCGCAGGAGTGGGTCTTCCACGCGCCGTGGCGGCCCGACGACGGCGAGACCCTGGAGGACTTCACCCAGGAGCACTGCGCCGACCTGATCCGCACCGCCACCGGGGTGCAGGACCTGGAGGTGGAGATCACCGGCAAGGCCCCCTGGCACGCAGCCGAGCGGACCGCCGCGGCCTACCGCGGCGGCCGCGTCCTGCTGGCCGGCGACTCCGCCCACGAGATGTCGCCGACCGGCGCGTTCGGCTCCAACACCGGCATCCAGGACGCCCACAACCTGGCCTGGAAGCTCGCCGCGGTGCTGGCCGGCTGGGCCGGGCCCGGCCTGCTCGACACCTACGACGCCGAGCGGCGGCCGCTCGCCCTCGCCACCGGCGCGCGCGCCTCCGCCCGCTCCGCCGAGCACAGCCACCCCGGCTACGACGTCGCGCCCGCCGCCGGCCGCCAGGCCGGGATGCTCGCGGTGGTCCTCGGCTACCGGTACCGCGAGGGCGCCCTGGAGGACCCCGCCGCCGAGCCCGGCGCCGCGCCCGACGCGTCCGTCATCCCCGCGGACTTCAGCCCGCTCGCCGCCGTCGGCGGCCGGGCCCCGCACATGTGGCTGCGCCGCGGCGCGGAGCGGCTGTCCACGCTCGACCTCTACGAGAGCGCGCCGGTGCTGCTGTGCGGGCCGCGGGCCGCCGCCTGGCAGGACGCGGCACGGCTCGCCGCCGAGCGCACCGGCGTCCCGCTCCAGGCGTACGGGATCGGCCGGGACGTGGTGCCCGAGCCGCCGGCTCCCGCCGCCGGCGGCGAGCGCCCTGGCGCGGGCCCGCCGGCCGGCCGCCCGGCGGGACCGCCGTCGGGACCTCCGGCCGGACCGCCCGCGGGACCGCCGGACTTCGGGCGGCTGCACGGCGTCGGCGACGACGGCTGCGTGCTGGTGCGGCCCGACGGGATCGTCGCCTGGCGTGCGCAGGGGGCCGACCCCGACCCGCAGGCCGCGCTCGAAGGCGTGCTCCGCCGGGTCTTCCGGCTGACCTGAGCCGGCCGGCGGGAGGCCGCCGTCAGGCAGCCGCCCGCGGGTGGCGGCCGGGACCGGTCACCGGCCCCGGCCGCCGCGCCCGGCGCCGCCCTGCGCCGCGCGGCGGGTCAGCGGGTGACGCGGTAGCGGCCCGCCATGCCGCGCATCATGTGGCCGGGCACGTGGCAGTGGTAGATCCAGTCGCCCGGGTTGTCCTCGCGGTACTCGACCGTGAGGGTCGTCGCGGGGCCGAGCACCTGCGAGTCCACCCAGCCGTCTGCGGTGCGCCAGCGGTGGCCGTGCACGTGGAAGACGTGGAAGCTGTTGCCCAGGGTGCCCACCCGCCAGCGCACCCGGTCGCCCGGCCGGGCGGTGAAGGTGGGCGCGTTGTCCACGAACGCGCCCCCGTTGCAGAGCGACACGTCCTGCTTGAGCGACGGCGCGTCGGCGGACGCCAGGTCGTGGAAGAAGAGCACGAACTCCCGGTCCACCGGCGGGGTGTCCTTGTCGGTGATCGCGATCATCCCGAACAGGCCCAGCTCCGCGCCGATCTCCATCACCGGCCCGCCCGCCGAGAACGCGTCCGCCTGCGCCCCGCCGGACGGCGGCGGGCTGTCGCCCGGCTTCCCCGACATCCCCTGCATCCCCGCCGAGGGGGGCGCCGAGGGCGCCGCGGATGACGCGGCCGCGTGCGCCACCGCCTGGGGCGCCGCGTGGTCGTGGTACGGCCAACTGCCCACCGACCCCTCGGTGCACGTCCACTCGTAGGTGTAACTCCCGCCGTACGCCACGGCGGTGCCCGGCCGCCTGGGGTCGTCGGACATCCAGCCGCCGTCGTTGTCCTGGTCGTAGCGGACGCCGTGCGGGTGGATGCTGTGCGGCCACTTGTAGTGCGCGTCGTTGTTCCTGAAGTGCACCCGGATCACGTCGCCGACCTCGGCGCGCAGCACGGGCCCGGGGACGCCGCTGTTGGCGCCGATGCCCTCGGGCCCGTGGTCGGCGGGCAGCGGGCTGCCCCACTTCGGGGTGTACGCGCGGTACCCGATGGCCTGGTACGTGGTCTGGTCGGCGGTGAACTTCATGCCGGTCATGCCGTCTTTGCCGTTCGGCGCGACGTTGTGCGCGTAGGAGTCGGCCTGCAGCCAGTACTCGCGGACCCGGCCGGAGGGCCGGAACCGGTCGGTGGCGAAGGGATCAAGCGCGCCGGCCGCCGCGCCCGGCGCCGCCTGGGCGGCCTGGGCGGTGGAGAGGGTGAGCGCCGCCGCGGCGCCCCCGCCAGTCAGCGCCCGCAGCAGCGAGCGGCGGCCCTGGGAGGTGCGGGCGGCGACGGGTGCGGGGGATGCGGGGTCATCCGTTGGCATGGCGTCCTCTCGGCGGAGTTGCGGTGGGGGTACGGCGCGAGCGCGGGCGGCACGGCGCGCCCCGCCGGGTCGGGGCCGCGGGTGGCCGCCGTCACCACTGTGCGTGGACACCGGGCGCTCGCGCCGTTCCGGCCGGGCCGAGCGGGTGACCGGGACGGCCGGGACGGGGGAACGGGGACGGGGATCGGGAAGGGGACGGAATCCCGTCGTGCGCCCGGGAACCACCCGAAGAGGCGAAGCGGCCACCCTCGTGGATCATCCCGGTGGCAGCGAGCCGGTGAGTGACTGACGGTGAGGGTGTCGCCACTGCGCTTTCCAGGGCCGGCACGAAGCCGACCGGCGCACGGTGCGACGGAAGGACGTCCCATGCGTACTGCCCGCTCCCTCCTGGCCGGCGCCGCACTCACCGCCTGCCTCGCCATCGCGGCCCCGGCCGCCCACGCCACCGGCGCGGTCGACGCCTACGACCCCAGCAGCCCGAAGTCCTCGTCCGACAACTCCGGTTGGACGGGCGAGCAGGGCGGCGCCGGCGCCGACAGCAGCAGCGGCTGGCAGAAGAGCGAGGACAGCGGCAGCGGTTGGAACGGCGAGAAGCCGCACGGCGGCATGCACACCGGTGGCGGCGGCATGTCGCTGGCCGGCGGCAGCGGTCTGGCGGCCGGCTCGGTCCTGCTGCTCGGCGGCCTCGGCGCCGGTGCGTACGTGCTGCGCCGCCGCCGTGGCGCGTCCGGCGCCGCTGTGGCCGCCTGACCTTCCGCAGCCACCTCCCACCTCCTCACCCTCGGCATCCGCGCGCTTCCGGGCGTTCCTCCCGTTCCGGTGTGGCCGCCGTCCCCGTGGCGGCGGCCGCACCGGCCCGTTCCCGGTGTTCCCCGCCGGATGTGAAGTCCCCGTAAGCACCAGCGACGCAGCGACGCAGCAGGTCAGCAGGTCCGCGAAGAAAGGCAGCGCCCATGTCCGTGCAGCCCCCGCACCCCGGCGCCTCCCAGGGGGGCGGCGCCTCCGGGCGCGATCCGCGCACCCGCGTCCTGCGCTGGGCGGCGGGCGCGGCCCTGCTCGGCGGGCTGCTGGTCTACAACTCCTTCAACCCGACCGGCTCCCAGCCCGCGGTCGGCGCGCCCGCCGCCCCCGCCCCGGCCACCGCCGGAGCCTCCGCGCAGGCGTCGGCGTCGGCCGCCGCCTCGGCGCGCGCCGCGCAGGGCCCGGTGCTCTCGCGGGCGGTGCCGGTCCGGCTGTCGATCCCGTCGATCGGCGTCAACGCCCCGTTCACGCCGCTCTCGCTGGGCTCCGACGGCCGGCTGCAGCCGCCGCCGGAGGACGACGTGAACCTCGCCGGCTACTACGCGGACGGCCCGATGCCGGGCGAGCGCGGCAGCGCGATCGTGGCCGGGCACGTCGACACCAAGACCGGGCCCGCGGTGTTCCTGCTGCTCTCGCTGCTCAAGAAGGGCGCGACCGCGGACATCACCCGCGTGGACGGCGTCACCGCGACCTTCCGGGTCGACTCGGTGGAGACCTTCGCCAAGAACGACTTCCCCGACGACCGCGTCTACGGCGACACCCCGGACGCCGAACTGCGCATCATCACCTGCGGCGGCACCTTCGACCACGCCAAGCAGGACTACAAGGACAACGTCGTGGTCTTCGCCCACCTGGAGTCCTCCCGGCAGGACTGACGCCGCGTGACGCGGCGAAGCGTTAAGCCCTTCCTTCCCCCTCCTTAAGCCCGCCATAAGAACCGGGCCCGCCGCCCTCAACTGGGCTTTTGTCCGTTCCCTGCCCGCTAGCGTGCGCCTTCAGTCCCTCACTGACACCGCGTACGAGGCAGGCAGCACATGGCATCCACTCACCGTCGCCGTCCCAGTGGCACGGTCAAGGCGATCGGCGCGCTCGTCGCCGCAGCGGCCGTGGCGGGCGGGGCCTTCGTCCTCGCCGGGTCCGCGAGCGCCGCGACCGTCGGGGCGGCGTACTCCAAGACCAGCGACTGGACGACCGGTTACACCGGCCAGTACCGGATCACCAACTCCACCGGCAGCACCCTGAACGGCTGGACGCTCAGCTTCGACCTGCCGGCGGGCACCTCCATCAGCTCGCTGTGGAACGGCGACCACACCGTCTCCGGGCAGACCGTCACGGTGAGGCCGGCCGGCTGGAACGCGACGATCGCGCCGGGCGCCTCCGTCGAGGTGGGCTTCGTGGCCAAGGCCGGGACGAAGGCCGCCGACCCGGTCAACTGCATGATCGACAACGCCAGGTGCTCGGTCGCGGACGGCCCGGCGCCCACCCCGACCGGGCACCCCACGCAGGCCACGACCCCGCCGCCCGGCACCCCGCCGCCCAGCAGCCCCGCGCAGCCGCCGGCGCAGACCCCCACCGCGACGCCCACCCCGACGTCGACCGGCTCCACCGCAACCGGCGGCTTCGCGCCCTACGTCGACACCTCGCTGTACCCGGCGTACGACCTGACGGCCGCGATGAAGGCCGACGGCGTCAAGCAGTTCAACCTGGCCTTCGTGGTCTCCGGCGGCGGCTGCGTGCCCAAGTGGGGCGGCGTCAGCGACCTCGGCGGCGACCCGGTCGCGGCGCAGATCGGCGCGGTCCGCGCGGCGGGCGGCGACGTGCGGGTGTCCTTCGGCGGCGCCAGCGGCACCGAACTGGCCGCCGCCTGCTCCTCGGCCTCCGAGCTGGCGGCCGCCTACGGCGAGGTCGTCGACCAGTACAAGCTCACCAAGGTGGACTTCGACGTGGAGGGCGGCGCGCTGCCCGACACCGCCGCCAACACCCGCCGCGCGCAGGCCATCGCCCAGCTGCAGAAGAGCCACGGCGGCCTGGAGGTCTCCT
Source organism: Actinacidiphila polyblastidii (assembly GCF_036353415.1). Lineage (NCBI taxonomy): Bacteria > Bacillati > Actinomycetota > Actinomycetes > Kitasatosporales > Streptomycetaceae > Actinacidiphila > Actinacidiphila polyblastidii. The sequence continues at coordinate 168,661 of NZ_JAZEWV010000005.1, read as the reverse complement.
ACACGCTGCCCGCGATGCCCACCGGCCTCACCCAGGACGGCATCAACCTGCTGGGCGACGCCAGGAGCAACGGCGTGGACGTGCACGCGGTCGACATCATGGCGATGGACTACGGCGCCTCGTTCGGAGGCGACATGGGCCAGTACGCGATCGACGGCGCCACCGCCACCCAGGCGCAGGTCAAGAGCGTGCTCGGGCTCTCCGACGCGGCCGCCTGGCAGAAGATCGCGGTCACCCCGATGATCGGCGTCAACGACGTCGGCAGCGAGACCTTCACCGTCGCCGACGCCACCCGGCTGGCGAACTTCGCGCGGACCAAGGGCCTCGCGTGGCTGTCGATGTGGTCGGCGACCCGCGACAAGCAGTGCGCGGGCGGCGCGCAGGGCTGGGCCGACCCGAGCTGCAGCTCCGTCGCGCAGAGCGCCGGCGCCTTCTCGAAGGCGTTCGCCGGCTACAGCGGCTGACACCGCGCCGGCGCAGGGCTGTTCCTCTCCCACCCCCACGGGAGAGGAGCAAGGAGCGGTACGGCAGCACCCTCGAACTGCCGCACCGCTCCTTTTCTTCGTCCCCTCAGGACTCCCCGTCCTCCTCCGGGAGGTCCGGAAGGACGTTGTCGCGCGCCACCGCCGCGTACCAGTGGGCGCTCTGCTTGGGAATCCGGCGCTGCGTGGAGAAGTCCACGTAGACCGCGCCGAACCGCTTGCTGTAGCCGTAGGCCCACTCGAAGTTGTCCATCAGCGACCACAGGAAGTAGCCGCGCACGTCCGCGCCGTCGGCCAGCGCGCGGTGCACCGCCGACAGGTGGCCGTGCAGGTAGGCGATCCGCTGCGGGTCGTTGACGGTGCCCTCGGGGGAGAGGTAGTCGTCGTAGGCGGCGCCGTTCTCGGTGACCATGAGCGGCAGCCCCGGGTGCTCCCGGTGCACCCGCATCAGCAGGTCGTACAGTCCGCTCGCGTCCACCGCCCAGCGCATCGCGGTGGTCTCGCCCGGCGGCAGGTGGAAGGCCACGTGCTCGGAGCCGGGCCACGGCGAGTGGTCGCTGGCGCCGTGGCCGTCGTTGCGCGGCACCTCGGGGTCCCCGGTGTGCGCGGTGCTGTCGGAGACGAGCGTCGGCGTGTAGTAGTTGATGCCCAGCAGGTCGATCGGCCGGGAGATCTCGGCGAGGTCGCCGTCGCGGACCAGCGCCTCCCAGTCGACCAGGTGCGCGGTGTCGGCCAGCAGGTCGGCCGGGTAGTCGCCGCTGAGGATCGGGCCGAGGAACACCCGGTTGCCGACCGCGTCGATCCTGCGGGCCGCGTCGAGGTCGGCGGGCGAGGAGCTGAGCGGGCGGATCTGGTGCAGGTTGAGGGTGATCGAGGTCTGCGCGGCGGCGGGGAGCACCGAGCGCAGCGCCCCGATCGCCTTGCCGTGGGCGAGGTTGAGGTGGTGCACGGCCTTGAGCGCCGAGTCCGGCTCGGTGCGGCCGGGTGCGTGCACGCCCGAGCCGTAGCCGAGGAACGCCGAGCACCAGGGCTCGTTGAGCGTGGTCCAGAACGGCACCCGGTCGCCGAGCGCGCCGGCCATGATCGCCGCGTACTCGGCGAACCGCTCGGTGGTGTCGCGGACCGTCCAGCCGCCGACGTCCTCCAGGTCCTGCGGCAGGTCCCAGTGGTAGAGCGTGGCGACCGGGGTGATGCCCTTGGCGAGCAGCTCGTCGACGAGCTGGCGGTAGAAGTCGAGACCGCGCTGCACGGCGGGGCCGCGGCCGGTGGGCTGCACCCGCGACCACGACACGGAGAAGCGGTAGGCGCCCAGCCGCAGGTCCGACATGAGCGCGACGTCGTCACGGAAGCGGTGGTAGTGGTCGGCCGCGATGTCCCCCGTGTCCCCGTTGAGGACGCGGCCGGGCGTGTGGCTGAAGGTGTCCCAGATCGAGGGGGTGCGGCCGTCCTCGGCCGCGGCGCCCTCGATCTGGTAGGCGGCGGTGGCCGCCCCCCAGACGAAGCCGGGGGGAAAGCGGAGCGAGGCGGTGGTGGCCTCGGCACTCTCTGAACGGACAGCTGTCATGCGGGGACTCCAGGGGAATCAGGGGTAGTCGGGGGGTCGGGGGCCGGGTGGGATCGGGACCGGTGGGTTGCGGGTGGGACCGGTGCCGGGGGCTCAGCTCTTGACGGCGCCCGCGGTGATGCCGCTGACGATCTGCCGGCCGAGCACGGCGAAGACCAGCAGCAGCGGCAGCGTCGACACGAGCGCGGCGCACACCACCACGGCGTGGTCGATCGAGTGGTTGCCGGCGCCGACGCCGGCCAGGGCGACCTGGACCGTCGGGTTCTGCTGGCTCAGCGCGATGAACGGCCAGAAGAAGTCGTTCCAGGACTGCACGAAGACGAGCATGCCCAGCACCGCCATGGCCGGCCGGGCGACCGGGAAGACCACGTGCCAGATGATCCGCAGCGAGTGCGCGCCGTCCACCCGGGCCGCCTCGACCAGCTCGATCGGCAGCGCCTCGGCGAGGAACTGCCGCATGAAGAAGACGCCGAACGCCGCGACGAGCGAGGGCAGGATCACCGACTGCAGGTGGCCGACCCAGCCGGCCTTGGTGATGATCTGGTACAGCGGGATCACGGTGAGCTGCGGCGGCACCGTCATGGTGGCGACCACGACGGTCAGCAGCGCGTTGCGGCCGCGGAACTCCAGCTTGGCGAAGGCGAACCCGGCCAGGGTGGCGAAGAGCACCGTGCTGAAGGCGACGCAGCCCGCCACGATCGTCGAGTTGATCAGGGCCGTGGTCATGTCGACCTGGGTCCAGACGATCTTCAGGTTGTCGATCAGATGGCTGCCCGGCAGCAGCGGGGTGGGCGGGGTGACGATGTCGGTGTCGGTGTGCGACGCGGCGACGACCGTCCAGTACAGCGGGAAGAGCGAGACCAGCGTGGCGAGGATGATGAACGCGTAGGCGATCGGGCCGCCGTTGTGCTGCTTGCCCGCGCCTCCCGCCCGCAGCCGGCGCCTGCCCTGCTTCAGGGGGAGCGAGGAGTGCCGGGGCCCGGCGGGCCGGACCGGCTCGGTGAGTTGTGCCATGGGTCAGCTCCCCAGTTTCCGGCGGCTGCGGCGGATGACGAGCAGCTGGACGGCGCCGATGAGCAGCAGGATCAGCAGCATCACCCAGGCGACCGCGGACGCCTGCCCGAGCTGCCCGACCTGCCAGCCCTTGTCGTACATGTAGAGGCTCAGCGTCTGGTACTGGTGGTCGGTGCCGCCGGTCGGGCCGACGCCGCCGCCGTAGATCAGCGGCTCACCGAAGAGCTGGGTCGCGCCGATGGTCGAGACGATGATGGTGAAGAAGATGGTGGGACGGATCGAGGGGATCGTCACGCTGATGAACTGCCGCCAGCGCGAGGCGCCGTCCAGCGCCGCCGCCTCGTAGAGGTCGGACGGCACCGCCTGCATCGCGGCCAGGTAGATCAGCGCGTTGTAGCCGGTCCACCGCCAGGTCACGATGGAGGAGATGGCGATCTGCGCGGGCCACTTGGAGGAGTCCCAGCGGATGCCGTCCACCCCGAAGTGCCCGAGCAGCTGGTTGATCATCCCGTAGTCCGGGTTGAACAGCTGCACGAAGACCAGCGCCGCCGCCGCGATCGAGGTGGCGTACGGGGCCAGGATCGCGACCCGGAAGAAGCCGCGCGCCCGGAGCTTGTAGTTGAGCAGGTGGGCCAGGCCCAGGGCCATCATGAGCTGCGGCACCGTGGAGATCACCCCGAGGGTGAAGGTGTTGCGCAGCGCCTTCCAGAAGAACTGGTTGTCCCACAGGTTGGTGTAGTTGTCGAAGCCCACCCAGCTGCCCGAGCCGCTCTCGCCCAGCTCCACGTGGTGGAGGGAGAGCCAGCCGGTGTAGATCAGCGGGAAGAGCCCGAAGGCCGCGAAGACGAGGAAGAAGGGGGCGATGTACGCATAGGGCGACGCCTTGGTGTCCAGCCGGTAGAGCTTGGCACGCCAGTTGCCCGGTGCGCCGGGGTCACCGCGGCGGGATGTGCTGGGGGCGGGCCGGGACGACGGAGGGCTGCCGTCGGACGTCGCCCTGACGGAGGTGGCCACGAATGGCGTCCTTCCCGTAGGGATTCAGCGGGGGAGAGCAAAAGGGAGGCGGGCCGCCCGGCAGGTGGGAGTCACTGCCGGGCGGCCCCGAGGGGGGCTACTCGCCGAGCTTGTCCTTCACCTGGGCCTTGACGTTGGACCAGGCCTTCTCGGAGGAGGTGCCGCGCTGTTCCATGTCCAGCAGGCCGTTCTTGGTGATGATGTCCTTGACCGTGCCGTCGTCCGGGCCGATCGGCGCGGGCTGGATGCTCTGCGCGGTGGTGGCGAAGATCTTCCCGGTCGGCGCCGGCTTGCCGGCGGGGCCGAAGTAGTCGTTCGTCGTGTTCTGCACCGCGGGGTCGCTCAGACCGCCCTTGTTCGACGGGATGTTGCCGAACTTCTGGAAGATCTTGACCTCCTGCGCGGCGGCGGTCAGCCACTGCGCCAGGGCCGCGGCCTCGGCCTGGTGCTTGCTGGCCTTGGTCACCGCCAGGAAGGAGCCGCCCCAGTTGCCCGCCTGCGGCGGCTGGGCGATGTCCCACTTGCCCTTGTTCGCCGGTCCTGAGTTGGTCGACACCAGGCCGGTCATCCAGCTCGGGCAGGCCACGGTGGCGAACTTGCCGGTCTTGAACGCCGCCGACCAGGTGTTGTTCGAGTCGAACTGCTGGAGCTTGGCGGTCAGGCCCTCCTTGACCGCCTTGGCCGACAGGTCCCAGGCGGTCTTGACGCCAGGGCTGGAGTCGTAGACCAGCTTGCCGGTCTGGTCGGAGAACTGCGTCGGCTGGCTGGAGAGCACCGCGTTGAACAGGCCGCCGGCCGAGTCGGTGAACGCCACGCCGCTGGGCGCCTTGGCCTTGAACTGCTCGCCGACCTGGACGAACTTCGCCCAGTCGCCGTTCCAGAGCGCGGCGACCTGCTGCGGGTCGGTGGGCAGGCCGGCCTGCTGGAAGAAGTCGGTCCGGTAGCAGATCGCCGTCGGGCCGATGTCCGTGCCGACGCCGATGACCTGGCCGTCCGCGGTGGTGGCCTGCTTCTCCTTGTAGCTCACCCAGTCGTCGGCGCTGAAGCCCTTGATGGACTTGAAGTCCACGAACTTCGAGGCCAGCTGCGGCTGGATCGCCTCGGCGATGTAGCCGACCTCGATCGCCTGGATGTCGTCGAGCCCGCTGCCCTGCTGCAGGTGCAGCTTCAGGGAGTCCCAGTACTGCTGGCCGTCGGTGACGTTGTCCTCGACGATCTTGATGTTCGGGTGCAGGGCCTCGTACTCCGAGAAGAGCTTCGCCCCCGTCTTGTCGTTGTAGCCGAACTCGTTGAAGTCACCGATGTGCAGCGTGATCTGCTCCGAGGACGACGACTTCCCGTCACTGCCCTTGGAGCCGTTGTCGTCGCTGCTGCTGCAGCCGGTGATCAGGGTCGCGCAGGTCGCGAGACCCGCGACCGCGATGACAGCGGCCTTGCGGGTTCTGCCTGAAGTGCGCATTCCACTCTCCTTGTCAGGGTGGGTCGGCGTGCGGGTGGTGCGGTCCCCGGGTACGTGCTCGTGACCGCCCGTGTGAGGGGCGCGTGTGGGAGCGCTCCCACGTAGGCTTTCCGGAACATTCACGCCTGGGAGGGGTCAGTGTCAAGATGTGAAGTCCATTTCGTTGCCGGAACGTGTCCGGAGCTGAGTGGCGGTCACTTCTTGAACGGACGGGCTCGCCTGCGGCTTGTACGGTGGGAGCGCTCTCAGCCACCTCTCGGTGGTGGCCGAGCCGAGCGCTATGGTGGCGCGGAGCAGGAAGCAGCAGGAGGCGGAAGTGGCCATGAACGGGCGGCACAGCGGACGGCCCACCCTGGAAGAGGTGGCCGTGCGGGCCGGGGTGGGACGCGGCACGGTCTCACGCGTGATCAACGGGTCGCCGCGGGTCAGCGACCGGGCGAAGGCCGCCGTCGAGGCGGCCATCGCCGAGCTGGGCTACGTGCCGAACCGGGCGGCCCGCGCGCTGGCCGGAAACCGCACGGACGCCATCGCCCTGGTCATCCCCGAGCCGGAGACCAGGCTCTTCGCCGAGCCGTACTTCTCCGACATCATCCGCGGCATCGGCGCCGAGCTGGCCGACACCGACATGCAGCTGCTGCTCACGCTGATCCGCACCCCCAAGGAGCGGGCCCGCTTCGCCCAGTACCTCGCCGCCCACCGGGTCGACGGCGTGCTCCTGGTGTCCGTGCACGAGGACGACCCGCTGCCCGACCTGCTGGAGCAGCTGGACATGCCCGCGGTGCTCAACGGCCGGCGCAGCGACCTGGAGTCGGTCTCCTACGTGGACGCCGACAACGTGGGCGGCGCCCGCGCCGCCGTCGCCCACCTGCTCGCCCGCGGCCGCCGCCAGATCGCGACCATCACCGGCCCCCCGGACATGTACGTGGCGCGCTGCCGCCTCGACGGCTACCGGCAGGCCGTGCAGGAGTCCGGCGCGGGCGTCGACGAGGCGCTGGTGGCCCGCGGCGACTTCACCGAGGAGGGCGGCCGCCGCGCCATGCGCGAGCTGCTCGCGCGCCGCCCCGACATCGACGGCGTCTTCGCCGCCTCCGACCTGATGGCGGCCGGCGCCCGCGCGGTGCTGCGCGAGTCCGGCCGGCGCGTCCCCCAGGACGTCGCCCTGATCGGCTTCGAGGACTCCGCGATCGCCCGCCACATGGACCCCGCGCTCACCAGCGTCCGGCAGCCGACCGAGGAGATGGGCCGCACGATGGCCCGCGTCCTGCTGGAGGAGATCGCCGAGCGCGAGTCGGTGCGGCGGCATGTGGTGCTGGCGACCGAGCTGGTGCAGCGCGACTCGGTGTAGCCGCGGCCCTCCGCGGACACGGGCTGCGGCTGCGCTCCGGCTGCCGGTTTCCCTGCGGCGTCGGGGAGTTGGGCTACCGTCGGACCCGGCCGCGGTCGGCGCGGCGCACGGGACGGCCGCCCGGGGGCGGCGCGACGGGGGGATCGGCCATGGGCGAGGACCGGATACGGCACGCGGACGCGCTGTACGAGCAGGCGGTCTTCGGCGGCGACCGGGACGCCCCGGCGCTGGCAGAGCGCGCACTGGACGCCGTGGAGGCGGACCTCGCCCTGGCCCGCGGCCGCATCCTGCACGCCAGGTTCCTGGCCGACCGGCGGCCCGACCCGCGCGAGCTCGCCCTGTTCCGGCAGGCGGCCGACCTCTACCGCCGGCTCGGCGACGGACGCGGCGAGGGCGAGGCGCTGTTCTGGACCGGCACCTACCACCAGGTCGTCGCCGAGGAGTACGCCGAGGCGGTACCGCTCTTCCGGCGCTCCTACGCGCTGGCGGAGGCCGTAGGAGACCGTCTGACGCTCTCCTACGCCACCCGCCACCTCGCCTTCGCCGCGGAGGCGGAGGGCCGCCCGCAGGAGGCCAGGGAGCGCTTCGAGGAGTCGATCGCGCTGCGCGAGGAGCTGGACTTCCGGCCCGGCGTCGCCGCGGGCAAGCTCGCGCTGGCCGAGCTGCTGCGCGGCCAGGGCGACCGCGCGGCCGCGGACCGGCTGCTGGACGAGGCGGCCGAGCTGGCCGCGGGCTGCGGCGCGCACGGCGTCCTCGGCTGGATCGAGGCGGCCCGCGCGGCGCGCTGAGCGGCCGCAGCGCCGCCGCGGCGCCGCCGCGGCGCGCGGCCCGGCCGGCGGCGGCGGGACGGTAGCGTCGCGGCATGGACATCGTGGTGGAGGCGCCCGCGGGCGCGGCCCTGGCCGACACGCTGGTGGACCTGGCGGTCCCGTACCAGGACGTCAACGCGGTGGTCGCGGCCCGCGCCGCGCTCGACCGCGAGCCGGACCTCGCCGAGCTGCTCGCGTCGCACGTGCGGGAGCTGGTGCGGGACATGGGCGTGGTGGGCGGTGGTCCCGGCGGCGGTCCCGGCGGCGGGACGCTGCTCGGCCCGCCGATGGAGCCGCTGCCCGGCCGCGGGCCCGCCGGGCACTGGCTGCCGCTGCTGGTCTTCACCGCGGTCCGCCCGCACACCCTGGCCTACCACCGGGCGCACGGCGTGCCCGCCGAGGTCTCCCGCCGCACCCTCGCCGACACCGGCCGCCATGTGGCGGCCCACCGCCGCAGGCACGGGACCGCGGGTCTGGCCGACGTCAGCTGGCTGGCCCGGCACTTCCGCGGAGTGATCTACCAGCTGGGCAGGCTGCAGTACGAGCGCACCCGGCTCGGCGGCAGGACCGGCCGGGCGGCGGCCGCCGCGGGGCTCGCGCTCGGCCCCGGCGACCCCGCGCTCGGCGTGCACGTCCCGGACTTCAGCGGACCGCTGGACCCGGGGGCCTGCGACGAGTCGGTGGCGCTGGCACGGGAGTTCTTCGCGCGGCACTTCCCCGACGAGTCGTACACGATCGCGACCTGCCACTCCTGGCTGCTCGACCCGCAGCTCGCGGCGTATCTGCCCGCCGGGTCCAACATCATCCGCTTCCAGCGTCGCTTCCGCCCCGCCTACCCCACCGGCGCGCCGGACGACCGGACCACGATCGGCTTCGTCTTCGGCGACCCCGAGCTGCCGCCGGACGCGCTGCCGGCCCGCACCGCGCTGGAGCGCGCGGTCCGCGACCACCTCGCCTCCGGCGGCCACTGGCGCTCCGGCAACGGCTGGTTCACCCTCTGAGCCGCCGCCCGCCGCCCGCCGCCCGCCGCCCGGACGTGCCGCCGGGTGCGGGCGCAAAGGTGCGCCGGGGACGGCCGGCGCGCACGGAGTGTGTGCGGCGGCCGCCCCCGGCGCTGTGGGGGGACAGGAGAGTCCAGGGGCGGTCAGTAGCCGACCGCTACCTCCATCCACTGCGGGTTCTGCTGGGAGGCGTACGCGGCCTGCCCCGCCACGTCGTCGTACGGGAAGCCGTACGCGAGGTGGTTGATGCCGTGGTCGTGCCAGAACTTGGCGTACCAGTTGGCCGGGTCGCCGCCGGTGTAGAACTTCGTCGGGTCCTGCTGCTGGGCGGCCGGCAGGTTCGCGGTGTGCCGGTTGAGCGCCGCGCACATCGACGGGTTGGCGCCCAGCGAGCCGGCGCAGCCGAAGATGTTCGAGGTGGGCTCGTTCACGCCGACCGAGTTGGCGTACGCCGTGAAGTAGTTGGCGTTGACGCCGCCGTCCCGGAAGCTCGGGTCACTGCCGGGGGCGATGATCCGGTACGGGGCCTGGGTCTGCGCCAGCACCTTGAACTGCGACGGCACCGAGCTCTGGAACTGCGCGAAGACCTGGTCGCGGGTCTCGTTGAACAGGTCCTGGGTGTCGCCGAGCTGGATGTCCTGGCCGTCGTGCGAGTGCAGCCTGATGGCCAGCGGCAGCCCCCACGCGTCGACCCGGGTGGTGTTCCCGTTGAAGACGTTCGGGCCGATGGTGAACTCGATGAAGTCGTAGTACTGGCTGGTGGGCGAGCCGAGGTAGAAGTACATCCGGCCCGAGGAGTTCGCCGGCATGTCGAAGTACGGCTGGTCGGCGATGGAGTGCACCTGGCCGTTGAAGCTCCAGTAGACCTGGCTGTCCGGGTACTGGCCGTTGGTGCGGTTGAGGATCTTCAGCTCCATCACGTTGTGCGCGGCCGGGATGTCGTCCGTGGTGCCCCAGAAGGCGTCCGGCGGGGTGGTGGTGCCGCCGGTGCCGCCGCCGGTGGTCCCGCCGGTGGTGGTCCCGGTGGTGAACACCTGGAACTCCCACAGCGAGTCGCCGTACTGCGTGGCGCGGGCGGTGGCGTAGACCCGGACGTAGCGGCCGGTGCCGGTCACGTTGAGCTTCTGCACCCCGCCCGCGGAGGTGGTGGTGGAGTAGATCGTGGTCCAGGCGCCGCTCGGGTTGTCGGTCACCTGGATCTGGTAGGCGCTCGCGTAGGCGGCCTCCCAGTTGAGGCCGACGCCGCAGACCGACTGCGAGGAGCCCAGGTCGACCTGGAGCCACTGCGGGTCGGAGAAGGCGCTGGACCAGCGGGTGCCGGTGTTGCCGTCGACCGCGGCGGAGGCGGCGGTCCCGGCGTTCTCCGCGGAGGACGCGGTGGCGGTCTTGCCCTGCGCGGCGTTGGCCGTTCCGCAGGAGGGCGGCGGGGTGGTGGTGCCGCCGCCGCCGTACACCTGGAACTCCCACAGCGAGTAGCCGTAGGCGGTGGCGCGCGCCGTGCCGTAGAACCGGACATAGCGCCCGGAACCGTTTACGGTCAGGTTCTGCACGCCGCCGGCGCCGGTCGTGGTGGAGTAGACGTCGGTCCACGTCGTCGCGTCGTTCGAGACCTGAATCTTGAACGACTTCGCATAGGCGGTCTCCCAGTTGAGGGTGACCTGGCTGATCGGCTGCGCGATGCCGAGGTCGACCTGGAGCCACTGCGGGTCGCTGAAGGCGCTCGACCAGCGGGTGCCGGTGTTGCCGTCGGTGGCCAGCGAGGCCGCGGTGCCGGCGTTCTCGGCGGAGGACGCGGTGGTGGGCTTGCCCTGCGACAGCAGCGTGCCGGCCGCGCGGGCGGGGGACTGCGAGGTGACGACGAGCGCGATGCCCGCCAGCAGGGCGCAGAACAGAGCGAGGATCAGGATCGGCCGGGATCTGTCGCGCCCGTGCCGTCGGCGCACCAGCGTGCTGCCTGACATGTGTTCTCCTCAACCGGGTGGGGGTCCGTGACGGAGGCCCGGAGAGGGGTGAGAGCGCTCTCTCCGGCGTCCAGATGTTTACAAGCCGCGCACAGCCCCGTCAATAAGTTGTTCCATACTGGCCGGTTGGGCCGGTGAACTATTTCGACTCCCGAACGCCTCGTCCAGGATGCGGACATGGCGGCGGCGGCGCCCGGCGGGCGCCGGGACCGGGCCCTCGCCGCGGCCCGGCTACTCGCCGACCTGGCCGTCCACCGCCTCGCGCAGCAGGTCGGCGTGGCCGTTGTGCCGGGCGTACTCGTCGATCAGGTGCTGGAGCACCCAGCGGTGCGAATGGTCCTGGCCGCGCCCGGGGTTGGCGCCCACCGCGTCCAGCGGGTGGGCGGCGGTGATCCGCCGCGAGTGCGCCAGCTGGGCGCGCCACAGCGCGAAGGTGGCCTCGCCGGTGGCCGCCCCGATGTCGCGCAGGTCCGCCTCCGGGTCGCCGCCCCCGCCGAACAGCTCGGGCGGCTGCTCGCCCGCGATGATCACCTGGAGGTACCACCGCTCGACCGCGGCCAGGTGCCGCATCAGCCCGATCAGCGTCAGCTCGCTGGCCGGCACCGCGCGCCGCCGCAGCTGCTCGTCGCTCAGCCCCGCGCACTTGCGCGCCAGGGTCTCGCGGTGGAAGTCCAGGAAGGTGGTCAGCGTGGTCCGCTCGTCCGCGTCGGCGGACAGGGCGAACCGGATGTCGGAGTCGATCATGCGGCGGAGCGTAGCCGCGGGCTGTGACAGCCCCCGCCGCGCGGGACCGCGCACACGCGGGGCCCGTCCCGCGCACTCTCCGCGAGGGACGGGCCCCGGTGCCCGGGGCGGGCGGCGCGGCGGGCCGGAGGACGGTCAGGTCGTCCGGGTCATCTCCCGCCGCGCCGCCCGGCCTCCCGGGATCGGCACGCCATGGCCGCCGCCGGATGCGGCGTCAGGCGTTGAAGAGCAGGGCGTACGACCCCATCGCCATCGCGATGTCGGCCTCCGCCCAGAACCGGTGGTACGTGAACGACGGCGCCGCTCCTCCGCTCAGATAGGTCTGCACCTTGGACCAGTTGGGGTCGTTCTTGTACCAGGACCGCAGCTCCAGGAAGGTCGAGGCGGAGCTGATCTTGTCGCCGTTCGGCATGGTGCCGGTCCAGCCGGAGGGCACGTACACCGGGTCGTTGAACCGCGAGAAGTCCTTGCGGGTCTCCGGCGTCGCGATGCCCAGCGGGTCCTGGTAGTTGGTCCACATGCCGTCGATGAGCGCCTTCGACATGGTCTTCGCCGCGGTGTTGCCGGACTTGGCGGCGTAGTAGGCCAGCGTCTTGGCGTAGGCCGCCGTGACGCCCAGGTCGTTCCCGTAGGCCGACACGGTGACGTGCAGGCCCGTGTTGGCGCCGGGGCTCGACGCGTTCCAGGTGTCCGGCTGCCCGGTCCACTGCAGGTCGGACGGGATCAGGAAGGTCCCGTCGGCCTTCACCGTGGTCTGCGACATCGCCCAGCTCACCCACTTGTCGAGGATGGTCTTCGCCTGGGCGTTGCCGGTCTGCTGGTAGTACTCCGCGACGCGCTCCATCGACCACGCCTGCATGCCGAACCACTGGTTCGACGGCGGGTCGTGGTAGACGGGCTCCCAGTCGTACGCCATCCCGTAGAAGGTCGACGTGCCGGCCGGGGGCTGCGCGTAGGCGCCGTCCCAGCTGTTGGTCGCGCCGCCCGCGATGGCGCCCTCGTCCGACTGCAGCCAGCGGTAGAACTCCAGCTGCCGGCCGAGGCTGGTGCTCCAGTCCGTCTTGCCGGTCGCCGACTTGGGCGCCATGTTGGCGTCCGTGGTCAGCGCGTAGGCGGCCAGCGGGTTCTGGTAGCCGAAGTGCGAGGCGCCGTCGCCGATGCGCCACGCCCAGCCGCCGCCGGAGCCCTCCGAGCCGCCCCAGGCGTAGTACCAGGACAGCAGGTAGTGCTCGCTGGTCTTGCCGCTGCCCGCCGCGCAGCCGGTCGGGCTGGTGCAGTTGCCGATCTTCTTGAAGTACTTGTCGAAGAACGAGTACCGCAGGTAGTCGCCCATCTCGCCGGCCTTGGCGACGGTCGCCTTGACGTCCGCCCCCTTGCCCTGCGCCTGCGCCCAGGTGTCCGCCCAGTAGGCGGCCTGGATCGCCCGCGCGTCGGCGTCCGGCGCGTCGGTGTACTTCCACTGCTGGGAGTAGCTGGAGTCGCCGGTGAACAGGTCCAGGTACCCGTTCTTGCCGCCGTACTTGAAGGTGTCGCAGGTCGGCTGCGGAATGGTCTCCCACACCGACTCCTGCGCGCCGCGCTGGAAGGTGTTGATGTACGACGGGCCGTCCGCCGTCGGCCCCAGCTCGCAGCCGCCGCCGGGGGTGTCGCCGTAGCCGTAGATGTTGTCCACGTCCTGCAGCCAGTGCATGCCGTAGATGTCGTCGGTGCCGTACGCCGTCTTCAGCTCACCGGCGATCGGGTCCTGCCCCACCGGCACGTTCTTGTCGAGCACCGACGGGTAGCCGGACGGCAGGTCGTGCTCCGGCGCGTAGGTGGCCGGCGCGCTCGGGTTGTAGTAGCTGTTCGTCGGCTGGTCGGCGTGGGTGGGGATCATGTACTTCTCCATGGTCGCCCAGGCCGCGTTGAACTTGCTCCAGTCCTGGGTGACCTCGCCGTACATCGCCTGCAGCCAGATCATGTACGAGTACGCCTCGGAGGTGGTCTCGTGACCGTAGTCCGGGGCCTCCACGATGAGCGTCTCCACCGAGTGGTAGGGGATGCCCTCGGGCGAGAAGTAGCCGTTCGCCGGGTCGGTGATCTTCCCGTAGAGCGACAGGAACCGCGCGTTGTAGTCGCTGGTCGCGCCGACCTCGGTGACCGTGACGTCGGCCTTGGCGTAGCCGGTTGCGGTCGCCGAGAAGGTCGCCGCGCCGGTGCCGGTGGCGGCGGCCGCCACGGTGACGTTCTGCGCGGTGCTCCAGTTGGCCGGCGTGAAGGTCAGGCTCGCGCCGGACTGCACGCTCAGCCCGGTGTTGCCCGAGGTGCGGGCCACCGCGACCGTCACGTTCGACGACGGCGCGCCGGACAGCTTCACCCCGAACGTCCCGGTCTTGCCCTGCTGGACGCTCACCTGCGTGGGCGTCGCCACGATCGACGGCCCGGCGGCCACGTGCACGCCCACCGGGGTCGACTCGCCGGAGGCGCCCAGACTGTCGTACGCCTTCGCGTAGACCGAGTAGTCGCCGGACGGCACCGCGGCCCAGTCGAAGGAGTACGGCGCAGAGGTGTCGGTCGCCAGCAGCGTGGTGTTCTCGTAGAACTCCACCTTGGTGACGGTCGCGCCGTCGGCCGCCACCGCGGTCGCGGCCAGCGGGATCGTGGCGCCGGCGGCGTAGGTGGCGCCGGCCGCCGGACTGGTCAGCACCGGCAGCGGCGGCTGGTGCGCGCCGCCGCAGACGGTGCCGTTGACGGCGAAGCTCGTCGGAGCCGCGTTGGCGCCGCTGTAGTTGAAGTTGGCGCTGGTCGTCACGTTGCCGTTGGCGGGGATGGTGGCGTTCCAGTCGAGCGACTTGACGGTGACGTTCTTGCCCGACTGCGACCAGGTGCCGTTCCAGCCGCTCTGCAGCGTCTGGTTGCCCGCGTACGCGTAGGTCAGGGTCCAGCCGCTGATCGCCGCGGCGCCGAGGTTGGTGATCTTGGCGTTGGCGGTGAAGCCGGAACCCCAGTCATTGGCCGAGTAGTCGACGCTGCACTGGACGCCGGCCGCGTGCGCGACGGTCCCGCCGCCGGCCGCGGTCATGGCGACCGGGATGGCCAGCGCGGCCGCCAGGGCCGTCACCAGCCGTCGCAGCCGCTTCCTGAACGGTCTTCCTCTGGGCATGCGAGAGGTCCTCCTCGCGGTTCTTGTGGGGGGATGAGAGCTGAACCAGTGGGAGCGCTCCCACCATCGAGCCGCCGTGATGCAGTGTCAAGAGGTGAAGCCGAACGGCGTGTTCGCGGCGATGCTGTGGGCACCGTCGTCGAAGTCTTTACCTTCCCCCTACCGACCAGGCCGAGGAGCCGCTAGGGTCTTGCGCCGGACCAGTGGGAGCGCGTCCACGGCTTCACCTCCCCCCACCACCCCCCACTCACCAGGAGTCGCTCATGCGACGACCCATGCGACGCCCCACGCGCGCCGCGGTGTTCTCGATCGCCGCGGTGGCCACCGCGGCGGCCGCCGCCGCCGCACTGCCCGCGCTGGGCGCCACCGCCTCCGGCGCCGCACCCGCCTGCGCGGTCTCCTACTCCGTCACCAACCAGTGGGACGCGGGCTTCCAGGGCGGCATCACCATCACCAACAACGCCGCGCCCACCTCCGCCTGGAACCTCGCCTTCGACTTCACCGGCGGCCAGAAGGTCACCCAGGGCTGGAACGGCACCTGGACGCAGTCCGGGACGAGCGTCAACGTGGCATCGATGTCGTACAACGGCACAATCGCCACCGGGGCGAGCGTCAGCGTCGGCTTCCTCGGCAGCTGGTCGGGCGCCAACCCCGACCCGGCGAGCTTCCGGCTCAACGGCGTGGCCTGCAACGGGACCGGCACCACCACCCCGCCCACGACGCCGCCGACCACCCCGCCCACCACGCCTCCCGGAGGCGACACCGCCCCGCCCAAGCTGCACGTCGCGGGCAACCAGCTGGTCGACTCCACCGGCAGGCAGGTCGTGCTGCACGGCGTCAACCGCTCCGGCACCGAGTTCGCCTGCGCCCAGGGCAACGGCATCTTCGACGGGCCCGTCGACGACGCGGCGATCAACGCGATCAAGAGCTGGAAGGGCGTCACCGCGGTCCGCGTGCCGCTCAACGAGGACTGCTGGGAAGGGCTGTCGTACGTCCCGGCCGCCGACGGCGGGGCGAACTACATCGCGGCGATCACCGGCTGGGTCAACCGCCTGGTCGCGCACGGCATCACGCCGATCGTCGAACTGCACTGGACGCACGGCACCTACACCGGCAACTCGGCGGGCTGCTCCGACGTCAACGCCACCTGCCAGAAGCCGATGCCGGACGCGCAGTACGCGATCCCGTTCTGGACCAGCGTCGCCAACACCTTCAAGTCGAACACCTCCATCGTGTTCGACCTGTTCAACGAGCCCTACCCGGACCGCGCCACCTCCACCTCCGAGCAGGCGTGGAGCTGCTGGCGGGACGGCGGCACCTGCCCGGGCATCGGTTACCAGGTGGCCGGCATGCAGGACATGCTCGACGCGGTGCGCGGCGCCGGCGCGCAGAACGTCGTCATGATGGGCGGCCTGGCCTACTCCAACGACCTCACCGGCTGGCTGTCCCACGAGCCCACCGACCCGACCGGCAACCTGGCCGCGGCCGTCCACGTGTACAACTTCAACAGCTGCGCGTCGGCGTCCTGCTGGGACTCCCAGCTGGCCCCGGTCGCGGCGAAGGTCCCGCTGGTGGCCGGTGAGACGGGCGAGAACACCTGCGCGCACTCCTTCGTCGACACCTTCATGAACTGGCTCGACGCGCACAAGCTGTCCTACCTCGGCTGGACCTGGAACACCTGGGACTGCTCCTCCGGGCCCTCGCTGATCTCCTCCTACGACGGCACCCCGACGAACTACGGGCTCGGCCTGAAGAACCACCTGGCCTCGCTCGGCTGACCGCCGGACGCCCCGGAACGGGGCGGTCCCGTGCGTGGATGGCGCGCACGGGACCGCCCCTCCGGCGTATGCCCGCCTCCTGTACAACCTTCCGGCTGCGGGAGCGGTCGTAGGCGGGGCCAGCACGTCCAGGATCCGGAGGCCCGCACACCCGTGAAGCACACCACCGCCGTCGCCGTCCTCGTCACGGCCCTCTCCGCCGCCGCGCTCGCCGCCCTCACGGGCTGCGGCGGCGCGGCGGGCGGCGACGCGAAGCCCAGGGCGTCGGACGGCGCCGGCGCCACGCCCGTCCAGGCCCTGCCGTCCGCCCCCGACCCGAGGTCGATCAAGGTGCCCAGCGCCGCCGCCCCGGCAGGCGCCTCCGCCGGTCCGGCGCCGACCGGGCCGACCGCCGACCTCAGCCCGGTGGACGCCTGGACCCGGGCCGCGGCCACGATGGCCGGCCAGAAGTCGGCGTCCCTCACCCTCGACATCCGGAACCAGGACGGCGGCAGCGTGCACGCCGTGTCGTCCGTGGCGGACGACGGGGACTGCGTCGGGCACTTCACCGAGGGCGGCGGCCGGGGCGAGGTGATCCACGTCGGGCAGAAGGAGTACCTGAGGGGCGACGCGCGGCTCTGGGCCTGGGAGGACCGGCAGGAAGGGCTGCCGGGGAGCGACACCGCGCTCTTCGTCGGGAGGTGGGTCGCAGGCCCGCTCGCGCAGCTCGGCGCCTTCGACGTCGATGCGATGTGCTCCCTGCCGGAGGCCGTCGGCAACGTCACCGCGGACTTCAGCGGCCTCAAGCAGGTGCGCGGCCCGTTCACGGTGGCCGGGAGGCAGGCGGTCTCCCTGACCCAGACCGGCTCCACCGACAGCATCACGCTCTACATCCCGATGACCGGACCTGCCGTCGTGCTCAAGGCCGTGCAGCGGGGCGACGCCACCGTCACCACCACCTTCGCGGACCTGGGCCGGCCGGTCCGCGCCAAGGCCCCCGCGAACGCGCTGGGCGGCAGCTGAGGCCGTGAAAAAGGGGAGCCCCGCCGCGTTCCCGCGGCGGGGCTCCCCTTGCTGGGGTGAGTGACGGGACTTGAACCCGCGGCCACCTGGACCACAACCAGGTGCTCTACCAACTGAGCTACACCCACCATCAGCGGCGCGTTCACCGGGTTTCCCGGGGGATTCCCTGGTGGAGCGGCGCCGCCTCGAAAAGTGTACAGGGTGGCGAGGGGTGGTCGCGCCCTGCTTTTGCGAGCGGCCCGACCGCGGCCCCCGCCGATGCCCCGGAGGGTCAGTGCGCGGCCGGCAGGACGTGCTTGGCGGCGATGCTGCGGGCCGTGTCGGTGTCCGGCCCGGGAGCCGGGACGAAGACCGCCTCGCGGTAGTAGCGCAGCTCGGCGATGGACTCGCGGATGTCCGCCAGCGCCCGGTGGTTGCCGTTCTTCTCCGGGCTGTTGAAGTAGGCCCGCGGGTACCAGCGGCGGGCCAGCTCCTTGACCGAGGAGACGTCCACGATCCGGTAGTGCAGGTGCTGCTCCAGGGTGGGCATGTCGCGGGCGAGGAAGCCGCGGTCGGTGGAGACCGAGTTCCCGCACAGCGGGGCCTTGCGCGGCTCGGCGACGTGCTCGCGGACGTAGTCCAGTACCAGCTTCTCCGCCTCGGCCATGCTGACCCCGCCGGCCAGCTCGTCCAGCAGCCCGGAGGTGGTGTGCATCTGCCGGACGATCTCCGGCATCGACTCCAGCGACTCGGCGGGCGGACGGATGACGATGTCCACCCCCTCGCCGAGGATGTTCAGCTCGGAGTCGGTGACGAGCGCGGCCACCTCGATCAGCGCGTCGTGCGCCAGCGACAGGCCCGTCATCTCACAGTCGATCCACACCATCCGGTCGTTCATGCCCCTCACCCTACGTGCCCCTCACCCGACGGGGCGATCCCGCGGCCCGGGCAGGGCCGCGCCCAGTCCCCGGCCGGCCCGCAGCCTGTTGCGGCCGGGGACCTCGGCCGGGTCGCCGCCGCGGCCCGGCTGCTCGGGCACCCGGGGGCTGTAGGCGTCGGGGTCGTTCTTGCCCGGCATGGTGAGGACCTGGGAGACGGGCCCGCCCTGCGCGCGGCGCAGCGGCGGCGGCTCCGGCGGCGGGGTGCGGTCCGGCTCGTCCTGCGGCCGCCGCGCGCGGTAGGCGGCGCGGTAGGACGCGGGGGAGGACCCCAGCTGGCGCCTGAAGTGCCCGCGCAGCGCCACCGGCGAGCGGAAGCCGCAGCGGCCCGCGACCTCGTCCACGGAGTAGTCGGAGGTCTCCAGCAGCCGCTGGGCCTGGAGCACCCGCTGGGTGATCAGCCACTGCAGCGGGGCGCTCCCGGTCAGCGACCGGAACCGCCGGTCGAAGGTGCGCCGGCTCATGTACGCGCGCGCGGCCAGCGCCTCCACGTCGAACTGCTCGTGGAGGTGCTCCAGCGCCCAGGCGACGACCTCGGCCAGCGGGTCGGCGCCGATCTCCTCCGGTAAAGACCTGTCGAGGTGGCGCTGCCCGGTCTGCCAGTCGGCGCGCCGCGGCGGCACCACCAGCCGGCGGGCGAGCGCGGCCGCCGCCTCGGCGCCGTGGTCGGTGCGCACCACGTGCAGGCACAGGTCGATGCCGGCGGCCGTGCCGGCCGAGGTCAGCACGTCCCCGTCGTCGACGAACAGCTCACGCGGGTCCACGTGGACCGACGGGTAGCGCTTGGCGAGGGTGGGCGCGTACATCCAGTGCGTGGTCGCCGGGCGGCCGTCCAGCAGTCCGGCCGCGGCGAGCACGAAGGCGCCCGTGCACAGCCCGATGATCCGGGCGCCCTCCTCGTGGGCGCGCCTGATCGCGTCGAGGGCCTCGGGCGGCGGCGCCTGGGAGATCGACCGCCAGGTCGGCACCACCACGGTGCCGGCCCGCGACAGCGCCTCCAGGCCGTACGGGGCGGTCAACTCCAGGCCGCCCGTGGTGCGCAGCGGGCCGTCCTCGCCGGCGCAGACCAGCAGCCGGTAGCGGGGCACGCCGGCGTCCTGGCGGTCGATCCCGAAGACCGACAGGGGTATGGAGCTTTCGAAGATCGGGCCACCACTGAACAGCAGCACCGCGACGACTTCAGGTCGGCGCCGTGCGGAGAGCTTGCGGATGGCGCGAGGCGATGCCGATGGTGCTTGCGACGAAGTGTCCGTCGCCGTACCGGAACTGGACTCCTGGCTCATGGAGCTCAAGCCCCCCTCGTATCGACGCGTCGTCCCCTCGGTCCTGCACGTGCTCCCCCGTTGATCCGGCGCAGCCACCTCATGATCAAATCTACTGTGTCAGGTGGGGCGTTAGTGACAAGTTCACCATCTGACGCTAAGTCGACAAGACAACGTGGCGTAAAGCATTCGATCACGAAGCGTTTCACTCGTGGAGCCCGCTGGGAAGTACGCCTCACGTCACTCGGACCCCGGAAACACCCTCCCGCGTCTTGCCGCATCGTAGAACCGCAGGTGGCAGAGGTGTTAGCCCGCGACGCGCCCAACGGAAGTGCCGGGGTGCGAAGTTGGCCGAAAACCATCCCTGTCGCGGTGGTGGTGCGCGGCGAGCGCCGGGTGGTGCGCCGGAGGCGCGGAATCCTGGTGTCGACGGTGAATCCGCTGGGAATCCCCCCTGCGGGAACCCGCCCGCCACCCGCGCACGCCGGGGCGCCGCGACCGCTCTGACCTCGCAGGGTCCGCTTCCGGATGATCCGTGCGGATGCGCCCCGTCGGTGCGCCCGTGCGCCCGTCCGTGCCACGGGTTGGCGGGATGGCGTTGCGCTCCGGGCCCGGCTCCGGCATTCTCCTGGGAACTCCGGGTACGGGAGACCGTGCGGAGGCCCGTCGAGCCTGTGCAGGCGGACTTCGCAGCCGTACGCTGGAGTCAGTGGGACGGGAAGTGGCGAACTGGCCGAAACCGGTTGCTGCGGCGGACCGTCCCGCACGCACCGTCCTGTCCGCTGCTCGGCGCGTCAGCGCCGCCCTCGCCGAGAATCCGCATCATGGCCGGTCATGAGATTCCCGAGCCCGCCGACCGCAGGCCGCCCCCCGACCGCGGGCCGGTCGCCGAGTCCGCGGCGCTGCCCGAGCGCGCCACCGAACTGCGCCACCCCTGCGACCCGGCCTTCCGGCACGGTGTCGTGGTGGGTTTCGACGGTTCCCTCTCCAGTGAACGTGCGCTGTCGTACGCCGTGGGCATGGCCCGCAGAACGCACTCCGCGCTGATCATCGTGCACGTGGCGAACCGGCTGCCCGCCACCGTGTGGGCCGGCTGCGAGCCACCGGTCTTCGTCGACGTCCCCGACCACCGCACCGAGGTGCTCGGACTGGAGCTGGCCTGCGCCGAGCACCTGTCCGAGATCTCCTGGGTGCTGGTCGAGCGCGGCGGGGACATCTGCCACGAGCTGGAGGAGGTCGGCCGCGAGTACGAGGCCGACGCCATCGTGGTGGGCGGCACGCACGGCCTGGTCGGCCGGATGTTCGGCTCGGTCGCGGGCCGCCTGGCGCGGCGCGCGCAGCGGCCGGTCGTCGTCATCCCCTGAGCGGGGGGCGCGCCGGCGCGCGCCGCCCCCGGGCGCACGGGGCTCACGAGGCGTACGAGAGCCCCCGCCGGGCTGGCGGGGGCTCTCGCTGTTTGCGCGACGGTCCGGCTACTCGACCGTCACGGACTTCGCCAGGTTACGCGGCTTGTCGATGTCCCGGCCCAGCGCCAGCGCCGTGTGGTAGGCGAAGAGCTGCAGCGGGATGCCCATCAGGATCGGGTCCAGCTCGTCCTCGTTCTTCGGCACCACGATGGTGTGGTCGGCCTTCTCCTGCACCTGGTGGGCGACGGCGAGGATGCGCCCGCTGCGGGCCTTGATCTCCTCCAGCGCCGCCCGGTTCTTCTCCAGCAGGTCGTCGTCGGGCACGATCGCGACCGTCGGCATGGCCGGCTCGATCAGCGCCAGCGGGCCGTGCTTCAGCTCGGAGGCCGGGTACGCCTCCGCGTGGATGTAGCTGACCTCCTTGAGCTTCAGCGACGCCTCACGCGCGACCGGATAGCCCCGGACCCGGCCGATGAACAGCATCGACTTGGCGTCCGCGTACTCCCGGGCGAGCTTCTTGATCTCCGGCTCGGTCTTGAGGATCTCGTCGATCTGGCCGGGCAGCCGCCGCAGGCCCTCGATGATCCGCTTGCCGTCGGAGACCGACAGGTCGCGGATCCGGCCGAGGTGCAGGGCCAGCAGCGCGAAGGCCACCACCGTGTTGGTGAAGCACTTGGTGGACACCACGCAGACCTCGGGCCCCGCGTGCACGTAGGTGCCGCCGTCCGCCTCACGGGCGATCGCCGAGCCCACCACGTTGACCACGCCGAGCACCCGGGCGCCCTTGCGCTTCAGCTCCTGCACGGCGGCCAGCACGTCGTACGTCTCGCCGGACTGCGAGACCGCCACGTACAGCGTGTCCGGGTCCACCACCGGGTTGCGGTAGCGGAACTCCGAGGCCGGCTCGGCGTCGGAGGGGATGCGCGCCAGCTCCTCGATCAGCTGGGCGCCGATCTGGCCCGCGTGGTAGCTGGTGCCGCAGCCGAGGATCTTGATCCGGCGCACCCGGCGGGCCTCGCCCGGCTCCAGGTTCAGCCCGCCCAGGTGCACGGTCGCGAACCGGTCGTCGATCCGCCCCCGCAGCACCCGGTCCACCGCCTCCGCCTGCTCGGCGATCTCCTTGTGCATGTACGTGTCGTGGCCGCCCATGTCGTACGACTCCGCCTCCCACTCCACGGTGGTCGGCGTCGCCGTCGTCCGGGAGCCCTCCGTGGTGTAGGTGCGGAAGTCGTCGGCCTTCAGGGTCGCCATCTCGCCGTCCCCGAGGGTGACCACCTGGCGGGTGTGGGCGACCAGCGCGGCGACGTCGGAGGCGACGAACATCTCCTTCTCGCCGATGCCCAGCACCACCGGCGAGCCGTTGCGCGCCACCACGATCCGGTCGGGGAAGTCGCGGTGCATCACGGCGATGCCGTACGTGCCCTCGACCGCCCGCAGCGCCTCGCTGACCTTCTTCTCCAGCGTCTCGGCCTGAGCGCGGCCGATGAGGTGGGCGAGCACCTCGGTGTCGGTCTCGGAGGCGAAGACGGTGCCGTCGGCGGTCAGCTTGGCGCGCAGCTCGGAGGCGTTGTCGATGATCCCGTTGTGGACCACCGCGACCTTGTTGTCGGCGTCCAGGTGCGGGTGGGCGTTCTCGTCGCTCGGGGCGCCGTGGGTGGCCCAGCGGGTGTGGGCGATGCCGGTGGTGCCGGCGAACCGCTTGGGGATGCGCGCCTCCAGCTCGCGCACCCGGCCCTTGGCCTTGACGGTCTTCAGCTCACCGGACTTGCCGGTGATCACGATGCCCGCCGAGTCGTAGCCGCGGTACTCCAGCCGCTGCAAACCTTCCAGCAGCAGCGGCGCCACGTCACGCCTGCCGATGTAACCGACGATTCCGCACATGTGCCGTCCCTCTCCGTCGTCCTGCGCCGTCTTGCGCCGTCGCTTCGTGCCGCGCCCGCTGCCCTGTGCCGGGCGCCTCTTCGCCTTGCTTTCCTGCCGTGCCCGCTGTGTTTGCCGTGCCTGCCGTTCGCGCCGGTGTCCCGGTGGCTCAGCCGTAGACGATGCGGCGGAGCTGGCGCGCGGAGAGCGGGGCGGGCGCCACCGCCCGGTGCGGCAGCTCCTCGCCGATCCGCTCGAAGATCTCCGCGTTGACCAGGCCCTTGGCCTGCAGCTCGCGGTGTCTGCGGCGGACGAACTCCTCGGCCGTCTCGTCGAAGTACGCCAGTACGTCCAGCACCACCCGCCCGGCCTCGCCGCGGTGCAGCGGCGTGGTCCGCACCAGGTGGTCGATCAGGTCTTCATAGGACGTCCGGCGTTCGAGCACTCGACGAATACTGCTGGGGCCCTCGTGGCTTTGCAAGAATCCTGCCCGAATCCGGGCAGGATTGCCGGACAAGGGCGGCCAAAGGAGTGAGACGGGCCCCGCAGGCGGGTGGTATCGCGGCGCAGTGCGGCCGAGTCGCCTTGACCGCACGGGAGGCCCCCTGTACTCGTGAGGCGTGAAGCCACTGAGCGCCCGGAGCACGGGCCCCGCCGCCGCCGGGCCGCACCCCGCGCCCGCGCCGCGCCGCCTGCGCGCCACCCTGCCACGGGTGCTGTGCGCCCTGCTGCTGGCCGCGGGCGCCACCGCGGCCGGCGCCCGCGCCGCCTCCTCGACGCCCTCGGCGGCCGCCGAGGTCACCTCCCGGGTCATCCCGGTCCCCGCCTCGGTCCAGGCAGGCGGCGGCGCCTTCCGCCTCACCTCCGGCACCGCCATCGAGGTCGACGGCGGCCCCGACGCCCCGGACAGCGGCTCCCAGGCCGCCCGGGACGTCGCCGACTACGCGGCCGGGCTGCTGCGGCCCGCCACCGGCTACGCCCTGCCCGTCGTCCAGACCCTCGCCGCCCTCGGCGAGGGCGGCGGCCGTGCCGACGGGCCCGCGGGCATCGTGCTGGCCCTCGGCGACACCGACCAGGGCCTCGGCGACGAGGGCTACCGGCTCCACACCACCCCCACGTCCGTCACCGTCAGCGCCCGCACCCCGGCCGGCCTCTTCCACGGCGTGCAGACGCTGCGCCAGCTGCTGCCCGCCGCCGTCGAGAGCCGCACCGCCGTGCCGGACACCGCCTGGACGGTGCCGGACGCCGACATCCGCGACGTGCCGCGCTACGCCTACCGCGGCGCCATGCTCGACGTCGCCCGGCACTTCCTGACCGTCGCCCAGGTCGAGCGCTCCATCGACCAGCTCGCCCTGTACAAGATCAACACGCTGCATCTGCACCTCACCGACGACCAGGGCTGGCGGATCGCGGTCAGCTCCTGGCCGCGGCTGGCGACCTACGGCGGCAGCACCGAGGTCGGCGGCGGCTCCGGCGGCTGGTACTCGCAGCAGGACTACCAGGAGATCGTCGGCTACGCCGCCTCACGCTTCCTCACCGTCGTCCCCGAGATCGACGGCCCCGGCCACACCAACGCCGCGCTGGCCTCCTATGCCGAGCTGAACTGCGACGGCAAGGCGCCCGCCCTCTACACCGGTACCTCGGTGGGCTTCAGCTCGCTGTGCGTGGGCCACGACAACACCTACACCTTCCTCGACGACGTGATCCGCGAGGTCGCCGCACTGACCCCCGGGCCCTACCTCCACATCGGCGGCGACGAGGCGCACTCCACCAGCGCCGCCGACTACGTCACCTTCGTCGACCACGTCCAGCAGATCGTCGCCGCCCACGGCAAGACGGTGATCGGCTGGCACCAGATCGACTCCGCGCACCCCGCGCCGGGCGCGATCGCCCAGTACTGGGGCACCGCGGGCGACGAGACCGACGTCGCCGCGGCCGCCCAGGCCGGCACCCGGCTGATCATGTCCCCGGCCAACCGCGCCTATCTCGACATGAAGTACACCTCCTCCACCTCTCTCGGCCTGAACTGGGCCGGCTACGTCGAGGTCAAGACCTCCTACGACTGGGACCCGGCCACCTTCGTCAAGAACGTCCCCGCCTCCGCGGTCTTCGGGGTCGAGGCGCCCCTGTGGACGGAGACCCTCAAGAGCAACGCCGACCTCGACTTCATGGCCTTCCCCCGGCTGCCGGGGATCGCCGAGCTCGGCTGGTCCCCGGCCGCGACCCACGACTGGGACGCCTACCGGGTGCGGCTGGCAGCCCAGGCCCCCCGCTGGACCGCCCTGGGCATCACCTTCTACCGCTCGCCGCAGGTCGACTGGCCCGCCGCCTGACCTCCGGCTGCCGCCTCCGCCCCGGCGGACGCGGCGGCCAGCGGGTTGGCGAGCGTCCCCGCGAACTGCAGCGCCGCCGCCGGGTCCGCCAGGTCCACCATCTGGCGGTTGTCCCGCAGCTGCAGCCGGTTCAGGCAGGAGAGCGCGAACTCCCGCGCGAACAGGTCGTAGCGTGCGAACTTCTCCGCCAGCTCGGGGTGCGCCTCCTGGTAGCCGGCGACGCACTCCGCCGCCGTCCGCCAGAACACGCCCTCGTCCAGGACGCCCCGGGTGTGCAGGATCGCCGACAGGAACCGCAGGAAGCAGTCGACGACGTCGGTGAGGACGGCCAGCGCCCGCTGGTCCTCGGGCACGTCCGCGCGGATCCTGGCCACCTCCGGCGGCAGTGGCGCCGCCGGGTCCATGACGACGATCTCCTCGGCGATGTCCTTGAAGATCACCCGCTCGACGGTCCCGCCGTCCTCGCCCAGCACGAGGATGACGTTCTCGCCGTGCGGCATGTACGCCAGGTCGTAGGCGAACAGGCTGTGCAGCACGGGCACCAGGTAGGCGTCGAGGTAGCCGCGCAGCCAGCGTGCCGGGGTCAGGCCGGAGCGGGTGACGAGCTCGGCCGCGAAGGAGTCGCCGCTGCCGTCGACGTGCAGCAGCGACGCCATGGTCGCCAGGGACCGGCCCGCTTCCAGCCCCTTCACCGGGCTCTCCCGCCACAGTGCCGCGAGCATCTTGCGGTAGGGGGAGCCCTTCGCGGTCGCCGCTTCGTAACCGCGGTGGTGATAGCCGATCGCGGCCCGCTCGCGGATGATCGAGAAGCGTGCGGCGGCGAAGGTCGGATCGGCTGCGATCAGCCCGGCCAGCCAGTCGTTGATGGCCGGGGTGGCCTCCATGTACGCGGCGGACAGTCCGCGCAGGAAGCCCATGTTGAGGACGGACAGGGCGGTCTTGACGTAGTGACGGGTGGGTCGGGACGTGTTGGAGAAGGTACGGATGGACTGCTGGGCGGAGTGCTCGTCGTCTCCGGGGCCCAGATGCACGAGGTGGTGGCGGGCCACCTCACCGGCGAACGTGACGGCAATCCGGTGCTCCCACTGCCAGGGGTGCACGGGGAGCAGGTAGTAATCGGCTGGATCGAGCTGGCGTTCGACGAGCCGTTGATCAAACCTTATCCGGGTGTGCGGCGCCAGTTCATCGGCCAAAAGGGTGAAGTAGTCCAGGCCCTCGCCCGCCGTGAAGGTGGCCAGGTCGCGCCGCGCGGCGAGCCAGGTCAGCCGCACCGGGGCGGCGGCCTCCGGTGCGTACCGGGCGAAGTCCCCCGCGCCGAAGCCGATCCGGCCGCTGTTCGCCACGAAGCACGGGTGGCCCTCGGTCATCGCCGCCTCGATCGCCTGGAAGCCCGCGCCGGCCAGGGCGGCGACGCCCAGCCGCGGCTTCGCGTACTTGAAGGCGAGCGAGGAGAGCGTGGCGGTGACCTCCTCCAGGTACAGGGGCAGCACGTGGTCGCTCAGCTGGAGCGCGTCGCGCAGCTCGGTGAAGAACGCGAGCGCGTCGAGCGGCGCGGGCGCCCCGCCGGTGGTGCGGGTGAGGGAGTCCGGGTCGACCTGCCAGTGGTCGAGGGCGAGACGGGCCGCGGTGAAGCGGTAGGCGGTCGACCGGTCGTCGCTGTGGACGATGTAGGCCGCGGACGCGTCCTGGCCTCCCGCGGGGCGGAGCGCGGGGTCCGGGTCGGGGGCCGGCTCGGGGGCCGGGTCCGGTTCCGGGGCCAGCAGGCGCTCGTGGGCGAACTCGGCCAGGGCCTTGCCCAGCAGGTGCCGGGTGGCGCGCTCCCAGTGCTCCGGCGTCAGGTGGGCGGTGGTCCCCTCGACTCCCGGTGCGGGTGCGGGTGCGGGTGCGGGGGCCGCTGTCGCGGCGGCGTCGGTCATCGGGTGCACAGGGCGGCCTCGAACCGTGCGCGGGTGCAGATGCTGAGCAAGGCTTCCTTCTCCGGTTTCGTGACGGTGCCGACGACCTCGAAGCCGACCGTGGCGTTGAGCGCGTGGACCGCGGTGTTGCGCACGTCCGGCTCGACGACGACCCTGCGGACGCGGGGGTCGGCGAATATCTCCGCCATGACGGCGGCGATCACCGCACGGGTGAAGCCGTGCACGGGCGTTTCCGCGGGCGCGACCAGGAAGTGCATGCCGGCGTCGCCCGGTTCGGCGTCGTAGAGGCCGTCGAGTTCGACGTGCGCGGGGTCGTAGCGCTCCATCAGGACGGCGGGCGTCCCGTGGTACGAGCCGATGAACGCGTCCTGGTGGGGCGCCTGCGCGATGTCGGCGTAGACGTGCTCGACGTCGGCCCGGCTCGCGTCGCCCATCAGCCAGAACGTCGCCTTCGGGGCGGTGACCCAGGAGTGCAGCATGGCGGCGTCGGCGGCCGGGTCGACCGGGCGGAAGGCGAAGCCGCCGGTCGGGTGGACGCCGGCTGGGCGGGCGCCGGCCGGGCCGGTGGCGGAGTGGGCGCTCATGCGGCGAACTCCTGGAAGGCGATGGCCGTCTCGACCCGGTACGGCTCCTCGCCGCCGAGCAGTTGCCGGATGATCCGGGCGTTGCGGTAGGCGGCCATCCCGAGGTCGGGGGTGGCGAAGCCGTGCGTGTGCAGCTCGGCGTTCTGCACGAAGACGCCCTGTCCGGTGACGTCGATCGCGTAGTCCCGGCCGACGTCGTAGCGCCCCTGGGCGTCCCAGCGGATGCGGTGGCGGACCGGCGCGAGGAACTCCGGCGTCCGGTAGCGGTAGCCGGTGGCGAGGACCAGGCCCTCGGTGCTCAGGGTGTGGTCGCGGCCCTGCTCGTGCTGGCGCAGTCCCAGGACGTACCGGCCGGCCGGGGCGTCGTGACGGGCGGTTTCCAGCGCGGTGTTGGTGAGCAGCCGGGTGCGGAGCCCGCCGCGCCGGCTCTTGACGTAGAGCAGGTCGAAGATCGCGTTGATCAGGTCCGCGTTGATGCCCTTGTAGAGGTTCTTCTGCGCCAGGTTGAGGGAGTCGCGCACCGGCGCGGGCAGCGCGTGGAAGTAGTCGACGTACTCCGGGGAGGTCATCTCCAGGGTGAGCTTGGTGTATTCGAGCGGGAAGAAGCGCGCCGAACGTGTCACCCAGTTCAGCTCGTAGCCGTGCGTGTCGATGTCCTGGAGCAGGTCGTGGTAGATCTCGGCGGCGCTCTGGCCGCTGCCGACCACGGTGATGCTGCGTTTGGACCGCAGCGCCTCCTTGGCCCGCAGATAGCGGGAGTTGTGCACGACGTCGCCGCCCAGGCCCTCGCAGGCGGGCGGCACGTACGGCGGGGTGCCGGTGCCCAGCACCAGCCGCGGCGCCCGGAACGTCTCGCCGGTGCCGGTCCGCACGCGGTACGCGCCGGCCGCCTCGTCGTACGTCACCTCGGTGACGGTGCGCCCGAACCGGACGCCGGGGATGCGGGCGGCGGCCCAGCGGCAGTAGTCGTTGAACTCCTCGCGCAGCGGATAGAAGCTCTCGCGGATGTAGAAGGAGTACAGCCGTCCGGACTCCTTGAGGTAGTTGAGGAAGCTGAAGGGCGAGGTCGGGTCGGCGAGGGTGACCAGGTCGGACAGGAACGGCGTCTGGAGGGTGCTGCCCTCCAGGAACATGCCCGAGTGCCAGTCGAAGTCCGGCTTGCTCTCCAGGAAGGCCCCGCGCAGGCCCTCCAGCGGCTCGGTGAGGCAGGCGAGGCCCAGGTTGAACGGCCCGAGGCCGATCGCGACGAAGTCGAAGTCGCCGTCCCGGCCGCTCCCGGCGGCGCCGTCTGGGGGACCGCCGGATGGGCTGCCGGATGGGCCGCCTGAGGGTGCGGCGGTGCGGGCGTCAGACGTGGACAAGGGTCTCTCCCAGGTGCGCGTGGGCCTCGGCGTGCCCGGCCAGCAGGTCCAGTACGGCGGCGATGTCGGCGGCGGTGGTCTGCGGGTTGAGCAGGGTGAACTTGAGGTAGTGGCGGCCGTGCACGGTGGTGCCGGCGACGACGGCCCGGCCGGAGGCGAAGAGTGCTTTGCGGGCGTGCAGATTGGCCGCATCGAGGGCGCTGACGTGGCCCGAGCGGGTGTCTGAGCCCGAGCCGATGCCGGGGGCGGGGACGGGGACGGAAGCGGCGGCGGTGCCGCCGGGGCGGTGGCCGGGCGGGACCCAGCGGAAGACCAGGGTGGACAGCGCCGGCCGGGTGACGACCTCGAACCGCGGATCGGCGTCGAGGATCCGCCAGCCCGCCTCGGCCAGGTCCAGCACCTCGTCGAAGAGTGTCCCGACGCCGTCCGCGCCCATCACCCGCAGCGTCATCCACAGCTTGAGCGCGTCGAACCGCCGCGTCGTCTGGAGGGACTTGTCCACCTGGTTGGGGATGCGCTCCGCCACGGCGCGGCGCGGGTTGAGATAGTCCGAGTGGTGCGTGGCGTGCCGCAGAACCGCCTGGTCGCGGACCACGAGCGCGCTCGAACTCACCGGCTGGAAGAAGGACTTGTGGTAGTCGACGGTCACCGAGTCGGCGTGCTCGATGCCGTCGAGGAGGTGGCGGCGGGTGGGGGAGACCAGCAGCCCGCAGCCGTAGGCGGCGTCCACGTGCAGCCAGACGCCGTGCCGCGCGGCGAGGTCGGCGACCGCGGGCAGCGGGTCGATCGAGCCGAAGTCGGTGGTCCCGGCGGTGGCGACGACGGCCATCGGGGTCCTGCCCTCGCGCGCGCAGCGGGTCAGGGCGTCGGCGAGGGCGTCCGGGCGCATCCGCCTGGAGGCGTCGCAGGCGACGGTGACGACCGCGTCGGCGGGCAGCCCGAGCAGCCCGGCGGACTTCTGCACGCTGAAGTGGCCGCACTCGGAGGCCAGGACGCACAGCCGCGCCGGGTCGGCGCCACGGGCGAGGGCCTCCTCGCGCGCCAGCAGCAGCGCCTGGAGGTTGGACTGGGTGCCGCCGCTGGTGAAGACCCCGTCGGCCGCCGGGCCGAGGCCGATCCTCGCCGCCGTCCAGTCGATCAGGCGGCGCTCGATCAGGGTGGCGCCGGCGCTCTGGTCCCAGGTGTCGAGGGAGGAGTTGACGGCGCTGAGCACGGCCTCCGCGGTGACCGCGGGGATGACGACGGGGCAGTTGAGGTGGGCGAGGTAGCGGGGATGGTGGAAGTAGACGGCGTCGCGGAGGTAGACGGACTCCAGTTCCTCCAGCGCGGACGCGGTGTCGCCGAGCGGGCGGTCGAGGTCGACCGCGTCGATGCTGGGGGCCAGCGCGTCCGGGGTGACCCCGGTGAAGGGGCGTTCGGTCGCGGCGAGGGTGGCCGCCACCCGCTCGACTCCCTGGATGACCGAGCGCCGGTAGTGCTCCGTCGTGGTGTCGTTGAGCAGGTGTGAGCGCATGGGCGGACCTCTCGTCGAGTCGGTCGAGTTAGGTTAGCCTAACCTAACTGGCCGACCCGTCGAGCCCAGCCGCCACACCCGGCCGAACGGCCCCTCCCGTTCCGGGGTTCGGCGCCGCGCCGTCAGCCGGCCATCCCCAACTCCCGTGCGATCAGCATCCGCTGGACCTCGCTGGTGCCCTCGCCGATCTCCAGGATCTTGGAGTCACGCCACATCCGGGCCACCGGGTACTCGTTCATGAAGCCGTAGCCGCCGTGGATCTGGGTGGCCTCCCGCGCGTTGGTCACCGCGATCTCCGAGGAGTACAGCTTCGCCAGCGCCGCCTCCTTCTTGAACGGCTCGCCGTGCACCAGTCGCGACGCGGCGTCCCGCCACGCCAGCCGGGCGGTGTGCGCCCGCATCTCCATGTCGGCGATCTTGAACTGGATGGCCTGGTTCGCACCGATCGGCCGGCCGAACGCCTCGCGCTCCCGCGCGTACGCCAGCGACTCGTCGACGCAGCCCTGCGCCAGCCCGGTGGCGAGCGCCGAGATCGCGATCCGCCCCTCGTCGAGGATCCGCAGGAACTGCGCGTAGCCGCGGCTCTCCTCGCCCAGCAGGTTCGCGGCCGGGACGCGGCAGTCGGCGAAGGACAGCTCACGGGTGTCCGAGGCGTTCCAGCCGACCTTGCTGTACTTCTTCGACACGGTGAACCCGGGGGTCCCCGACGGCACGATGATGGACGAGATCAGCGGCCTGCCGTCGTCCTTGCGGCCGGTCACGGCGGTCACGGTGACCAGTCCGGTGATGTCCGTGCCGGAGTTGGTGATGAAGCACTTGGTGCCGTTGATCACCCACTCGCCGGTCGCCTCGTCCAGCCGCGCGGTGGTGCGGGTGCCGCCGGCGTCGGAGCCGCACTCCGGCTCGGTCAGCCCGAACGCCCCCAGCATCTCGCCCGAGCACATCTTCGGCAGCCAGGTGCGCTTCTGCTCCTCGGTGCCGAACCTGAACACCGGCATCGCCCCCAGCGACACCCCGGCCTCCAGGGTGATCGCCACCGAGGAGTCCACCCGCGCCAGCTCCTCCAGCGCGATCCCGAGCGCCAGGTAGTCACCGCCCATGCCGCCGTACTCCTCGGGGAAGGGCAGCGCGAACAGCCCCATCCGGCCCATCTCCCGCACGATCTCGTACGGGAACTCCTCCTGCTCGTAGAACTCGCCGATCTTGGGGGCGATCACGTCCTGGGCGAACCGCGCGACGGTCGCGCGCAGTTCCTCGTGCTCCTCGGAGAGGCGGTGGTCGATCGACATGGCTACTGCTCCTGGTGGGTCAGGGCGCGGACGGTACGGGACGGGCTGGGCCGTCCCAGCTGCTCCGCCATCCAGACGCTTGTGGCGCTGAGGCGGTCGAGGTCGACCCCGGTGCGGACGCCCAGGCCGTGCAGCATCCAGACGAGGTCTTCCGTGGCGAGGTTGCCGGTGGCGCTCCTGGCGTACGGGCAGCCGCCGAGGCCGCCCGCGGAGGCGTCCACGACGGAGACGCCGCGCTGGAGCGCGGCCAGTGTGTTGGACAGGGCCTGGCCGTAGGTGTCGTGGAAGTGCACGGCCAGATGCTCGACCGGGATGCCCGAGCCGGCCCCGGAGCCGGCGCCCGGGTCCGGACCGGCGGTCAGCGCGTCGAGCAGGGCGGTCACGTGGCCGGGGGTGGCCACCCCGATGGTGTCGCCGAGGCTCAGCTCGGTGCAGCCCAGCGCGTACAGCCGGCGGGCCGCCGCGGCGACCTGCGCGACCGGCACCGGGCCCTCCCAGGGGTCGCCGAAGCACATCGACAGATAGCCGCGGACGCTCGCGCCCGCGGCCCGCGCCCGCGCGACGACCGGTTCGAACATCGCCAGCGACTCGTCCACGGTGCGGTTGAGGTTGGCCCGGGCGAAGGACTCGGTGGCGCTGCCGAACACCGCGATCTCGCGCACGCCCCTCTCCAGGGCGCGCTCCAGCCCGCGTTCGTTCGGCACCAGCACCGGCAGCCGCACCGCGGGGGTGCGCTCGGCGAGGTCGGCGAGCAGCGGCATCAGCTCGGCGGCGTCGGCCAGTTGGGGCACCCACGTGGGGTGCACGAAGCTGGTCGCCTCGATGGTGGTCAGCCCGGCGTCGGCGAGCCGGTGCACGAACTCGGCCTTGACCGCGGTCGGCACCGTCGCCTTCTCGTTCTGCAGGCCGTCGCGCGCCCCGACCTCGTGGATGCGGACCGACGCCGGCAGCCCGGGGTGGCGGACGGCCATCGGCAGCCCGAGGGCGAGCGGCCCGGCGGCGTCGGAGGCGGCAGGAGCGGTGGTGTCCGCGTCGCGGGTCCCGGGGGCGGTCATGAGCCTTCCCCGGGCGTCGCGCCGGACGGGTCCGCCGCCCGCGGGTCCCCGGCGCCGGCCTCGTCGTCCGCGGCGGCAGGTATCACCACGGCGAGGATCTGGTCCATGGCGACCGTGGCGCCCGCGGTGACGTCGATCTCGGCCACCGTCCCGTCGTGCGGGGCGGTGATCACGTGCTCCATCTTCATCGCCTCCACCACCAGCAGGCTCTGGCCCGCGGTGACCTCGTCGCCCTTGGAGACCTTCACCACCGTCACCGTGCCGGGCATCGGGGCGGTCAGCGCGTCGCCGCCCGCGCCCGCCGCGGCCCTGCGCAGCGCGGCCGCCACCGGGTCGTGCGGCTGCACCCGCCAGCTGTCGCCGTCGCGGCCGAGCCACTCGCCCGCGTGGTCGAAGGCGGTCACCGTGCCCTCGTGGTGGAGCAGCGCGCGCGGCCCGTCCACCGTCAGCCGCGCCTCGAACGGCGGGGCGTCGCCGATCCGCACCCGGCCGTCGCGGACCCGCACGGTCACCGGGTCCTGGCCCGGGGCCTTGAGGTGGTGCACCGTCCAGGCGCTCTCGCCGCCGAGCCGCCAGCCGGTGGGCGCCGAGAACGGGTCGGTCCAGCCGCCGGGGTCCGGCCGCGGCGCGAGGGCGTCCTGCCGCAGCAGCGCCGCCGCCGCGTACACCTCGTCGGGCACGCCGGGCGGCAGCAGCCCGGCGGCGTCGCGGTCGATCAGTCCGGTGTCCAGGTCGCCCGCCACCACAGCGGGGTGGGCCAGCAGCCGCCGCAGGAAGCCGGTGTTGGTGTCGACGCCCAGCACCACGGTGTCGGCGAGCGCCGCGCGCAGCCTACGCAGCGCGGTGGCCCGGTCCGGGCCGTGCGCGATCACCTTGGCCAGCATCGGGTCGTACGCGGTGCCGACCTCGGTGCCGGGTGCGAGCCCCGAGTCCACGCGCACCCCCGGGCCCGCCGGGTCGTGCAGCCGCAGCACGGTGCCCGCGGAGGGCAGGAAGTCGACCCGCCCGTCGCCGGCCCGGGCGGTCTCCGCGCAGATCCGCGCCTCGACGGCGTGACCGCTCAACGTCACGTCCTGCTGGGCGAAGTCCAGCGGCTCGCCGGCCGCGACGCGCAGCTGCCAGGCCACCAGGTCGAGGCCGGTGACCAGCTCGGTCACCGGGTGCTCCACCTGGAGGCGGGTGTTCATCTCCATGAAGAAGTAGGCGCCCGGGTCGTCGCCGGGGACGATGAACTCCACGGTCCCGGCGCCGGTGTAGCCGCAGGAGCGGGCGGCCTGCACCGCGGCCTCGCCCATCGCTGCCCGCGTGGCCGGGTCGAGCAGCACCGAGGGGGCCTCCTCGATGACCTTCTGGTGACGCCGCTGCAGCGAGCACTCGCGCTCCCCGAGGTGGACCACGCCGCCGTGGCCGTCGGCGAGCACCTGGATCTCGATGTGCCGGGGCCGGTCGACCCACCGCTCCACCAGCAGGGTGTCGTCGCCGAAGGAGCCGCGGGCCTCGCGGCGGGCCGCCGCGATCTCCTCGGCGAGCAGCGCCTCCTCCCGCACCAGGCGCATACCCTTGCCGCCGCCGCCCGCGGACGGCTTCAGCAGCACCGGCACGCCGATCCGCCGGGCCGCGTCGGCCAGTTCGGCGTCGGACAGGCCGCTGCCGCTGCTGCCGGGCACCACCGGCACCCCGGCGGCCTGCACCCTCTCCTTGGCGCGGATCTTGTCGCCCATCAGCTCGATGGCGTCGGCCGGCGGGCCGATGAAGACGAGCCCGGCCGCGGCGCAGGCCCGCGCGAAGGCGGCGTTCTCGGCGAGGAAGCCGTATCCCGGGTGCACGGCCTGCGCTCCGGCGACGGCCCCCGCCCTCACCAGCTCGGCGGCCGACAGGTAGTCGGCGACGCGGACCGCGGTGTCGGCCTCCCTGACGTGCCGGGCCTCGGCGTCGGCCTCGGTGAACACCGCGGCCGAGCGCACCCCCAGCTCGCGCAGGGTGCGCATGACGCGGACGGCGATCTCGCCGCGGTTGGCGACCAGCACGGTGTCGAACATGACGGGCGTCCCAGCGTTCTTCGTGGTCATCGCGGCCTCACATCCGGAAGACGCCGTAGCCCGGCGCGGTGGGGTCGGGCGTGGGCAGCGGTGCGTTGGCGCAGGCGGTGAGGGCCAGGCCCAGCACGGTCCTGGTCTCCAGCGGGTCGATCACGCCGTCGTCCCACAGCCGGGCGGTGGCGTAGTAGGCGTTGCCCTGGGTCTCGTACTGCTCGCGGACCGGCGCCTTGAACGCCTCCTCGGCGTCCTCGCCCCATTTCTCGCCGGCCGCGGCGAGCTGGTCGCGCTTGACGGTGGCCAGCACCGAGGCCGCCTGCTCGCCACCCATCACGGAGATCTTCGCGTTCGGCCACATCCACAGGAAGCGGGGGCTGTAGGCGCGCCCGCACATCGAGTAGTTGCCCGCGCCGTAGGACCCGCCGATGACGACGGTCAGCTTGGGCACCCGGGCGCAGGCCACGGCGGTGACCATCTTCGCGCCGTGCTTGGCGATGCCGCCCGCCTCGTACTGGCGGCCCACCATGAAGCCCGAGATGTTCTGCAGGAACAGCAGCGGGATGCCGCGCTGGTCGCACAGCTCGATGAAGTGGGCGCCCTTCAGCGCCGACTCGGCGAACAGGATGCCGTTGTTGGCGACGATGCCGACCGGGTGGCCCTGCACGTGCGCGAAGCCGGTGACCAGGGTGGTGCCGTACTCGGCCTTGAACTCGGCGAACCGGCTGCCGTCGACGACGCGGGCGATGACCTCCCGCACGTCGTACGGGGTGCGCGGGTCGACCGGAACCGCGCCGTACAGGCCCGCGGGGTCGACCGCGGGCGGCTGCGCGGGCCGCACCGTCCAGGGCGGGGCGCCGCGGGCGGGCAGCGTGGAGACGATGTCGCGGACGATGCTCAGGGCGTGCGCGTCGTCCTCGGCGAGATGGTCGGTGACGCCCGAGGTCCGCGCGTGCACCTCGCCGCCGCCCAGCTCCTCCGCGGTGACGACCTCGCCGGTGGCCGCCTTCACCAGCGGCGGGCCGCCCAGGAAGATCGTGCCCTGGTTCCGGACGATCACCGCCTCGTCGCTCATCGCCGGCACGTAGGCGCCGCCGGCGGTGCAGGAGCCCAGCACGGCGGCGATCTGCGGGATCCCGCGGGCCGACATGGTCGCCTGGTTGTAGAAGATCCGGCCGAAGTGGTCCCGGTCGGGGAAGACCTCGTCCTGCCGGGGGAGGAAGGCGCCGCCGGAGTCGACGAGGTAGACGCACGGCAGCCGGTTGTCGAGCGCCACCTCCTGGGCGCGCAGGTGCTTCTTGACCGTCATGGGGTAGTAGGTGCCGCCCTTGACCGTGGCGTCGTTGGCCACCACGACGACCTCACGGCCCGCCACCCGGCCGATCCCGGCGATCACGCCCGCCGCGGGAGCCTGCCCCTCGTACATCCCGTCGGCGGCCAGCGGCGCCAGCTCCAGGAAGGGGGAACCGGGGTCGAGCAGCCCGTCCACCCGGTCGCGCGGCAGCAGCTTGCCTCGTGCGACGTGGCGGGCGCGCGCCTTCTCACCCCCGCCCAGGCGCGCGGCGGCCAGCTTGTCGCGCAGCGCGGAGCTGAGTTCGGTGTGCGCCTCGGTGTTGGCGCGGTACGCCTCCGACGCCGGATCTGCGGCGCTGGACAGGGCGGGTGCTGCCATGGTTCGGCCCCCCGGATGTTAGCGAGCGTTAACGTGATGACTCCACGTTAACGCTCGCTAACTCGATTGTCTAGACTCGATCCCATGAACCCGACGAAGACTGTGGAAAACCGTCGCGAACAGATCCTGCGGGAGGCCGCGCGGCTCTTCGCCGAGCGCGGCTTCCACGGTGTCGGTGTCGACGAGATAGGCGCCGCGGTCGGCATCAGCGGCCCCGGCCTGTACCGCCACTTCGCGGGCAAGGACGCGATGCTGGCCGAGCTGCTGGTCGGGATCAGCGGCCGGCTGCTGTCGGCGGGCCGGATGCGGGTGGCGGAGACCGCCGACCCCGCGCAGGCGCTGGACGCGCTGATCCGCGGCCACATCGACTTCGCCATCGACGACCGGCCGCTGATCACGCTGCACGACCGCGAGCTGGACCGGCTGCGCGACTCCGACCGCAAGCTGGTCCGCCAGCTCCAGCGGCAGTACGTGGAGGAGTGGGTCGGCGTGGTCCGCCGGGTCTACCCCGACGCCACCGAACTCGAGGCCCGCGCGGCGGTGCACGCCGTCTTCGGGCTGCTGAACTCCACCCCGCACCTGGGCGCGGGCGGCCGCGCGCCGGACCGCACGGCCATGGCCGCCCTGCTGCACCGCCTCGCGCTGGGCGCCCTGGAGGCCCTCGACCCGGGCCGTCCCTGGACAGCCGTACGGACCGACGGGTAACTTACTGAGCGCTTGCTTATTACCTGCCGACGGGCCGATGGGAGGCGCGCTGTGCGTCGTACGGTGTTCAACGAGGACCACGAGGCGTTCCGCGAGACGATACGCGCCTTCATCGAAGCCGAGGTCGTACCCGTCTACGACGAGTGGCTGCAGGCGGGGCAGGCTCCCCGCGCGTTCTACCACAAGCTCGGCGAGCTGGGCGTCTTCGGCATCGAGGTGCCCGAGGAGTTCGGCGGCGCCGGCGAGGAGAGCTTCAAGTTCCAGGCCGTCCTCAGCGAGGAGTGCGCCCGCGCCGGCGTCAGCTTCGGCGGCAGCGGCGTGCACACCGGCCTGTGCCTGCCCTACCTGGCGGCGTACGCCACCGACGAGCAGAAGAAGCGCTGGCTGCCCGGCTTCGTCAGCGGCGAGACGATGTTCGCCATCGCCATGACCGAACCCGGCACCGGCTCCGACCTGGCCGGCATGAAGACCTCCGCCAAGCGCTCCGCCGACGGCAGCCACTACGTGCTCAACGGCGCCAAGACCTTCATCACCGGCGGCGTCCACGCCGACCGCGTCATCGTCTGCGCCCGCACCTCCCCGGCCACCCCCGAGGACCGCAGGGCCGGCATCTCCCTCTTCGTCGTCGACACCGCGTCCGAGGGCTACGTGGTCGGCCGCAAGCTCGACAAGCTCGGCCTGAGGACGTCCGACACCGCCGAGCTGTCCTTCTCCGACGTCCGGGTGCCCGCGGAGGACCTGCTCGGCGAGGAGGGCAAAGGTTTCTCCTACCTCGGCCAGAACCTGCCGCAGGAGCGCCTGGCCATCGCGGTCGGCGCCTACGCGCAGGCGGCCGCCGCGATCCGGTTCGCCCAGGAGTACGTCCAGGACCGCACGGTCTTCGGCAAGACCGTCGCGTCCTTCCAGAACACGAAGTTCGAGCTCGCCGCCTGCAAGGCCGAGGTGGACGCCGCGGAAGCCGTGGTCGACCGGGCCCTGGAGGCCCACGACCGGCGCGAGCTGACCGCCGCCGACGCCGCGTCCGCCAAGCTCTTCTGCACCGAGGTCGCCGCCCGCGTCATCGACCGCTGCCTCCAGCTGCACGGCGGCTACGGCTACATGAACGAGTACCCGATAGCGCGGCTGTACGCTGACAACCGCGTCAACCGGATCTACGGCGGCACCAGCGAGGTCATGAAGTCGATCATCGCCAAGTCGATGGGTCTGTGAACGACGCCTCGATGACCGTTCCGCCGAACGACTCCGCGGCCGCCCGTGCGGCCGCACCCGTGGAAGAGGCCGTGCCCGAGAATCCCAAAGCCCTGCGGGCCCTGCTCGAACTGCTCGACCTGGAGCGGATCGAGCAGGACATCTTCCGTGGGTGCAGCCGTTCGGCGGTGGTGCCCCGGGTCTTCGGCGGGCAGGTCGCCGCCCAGGCGCTGGTCGCCGCGGGCCGCACCGTGCCGGAGGAGCGCGCCGCGCACTCCCTGCACGCGTACTTCCTGCGCCCCGGCGACCCCGGCGCCCCCATCGTCTACGAGGTCGACCGCATCCGCGACGGCCGCTCCTTCACCACCCGGCGGGTCGTCGCCATCCAGCACGGCCAGCCGATCTTCCACCTCTCGGCGTCCTTCCAGGTCCACGAGGAGGGCCTGGAACACCAGGAGCCGATGCCCCACGCGCCCGACCCGGAGACGCTGCCCAGCGCCGAGGAGCTGCTGCCCGCGCACGCCGACAAGTTCCCCGACCCCGGCGTCGTCGACCGCCTCCTGGAGGCACGCGCGGCCGTCGACCTGCGCTACGTGGAGGACCCGCCGTTCCTCACCGCCGGCGTGGCCAGGGAGCCCCGCTCGCAGGTGTGGTTCCGGGCCCGCGGCCGGCTCGCCGACGACCCCATGCTGCACGTCTGCCTGGCCACCTACGTGTCCGACATGACGCTGCTGGACTCCGTGCTCCTCGCGCACGGCCGCGGCGGCTGGGCCGTCGGCGACGTCGTGGGCGCCAGCCTCGACCACGCCATGTGGTTCCACCGGCCGCTGCGCGCCGACGAGTGGCTGCTGTACGACCAGCAGAGCCCCTCCGCCTCCGGCGGCCGCGGCCTGGGCACCGCCCGCATCTACACCCGCGACGGCCGGCTGGCCGTGTCGGTCATCCAGGAAGGGCTGGTCAGGGTCCCGCGCACCCTGGACGCCTGAGAACCGAGTCCGGCCCGCCCACCGGCCCGGTGTCCCCGACCGCCCGCCGCCGCCTCAGCTGCTGCGCCCGCGGCGCCCCGTCTGGCGGGTCCTGCCCGTCCGCCCGGCCTTGTGCGCGCCCCCGGTGCGGCCGGTTCGGCCGCTGTGGCCGGTGCGGCCGTCCAGCCCGGCCGCGGCCAGCAGATACGCGGTCATCGGCGCGTAGAAGTGCGGCGCGACATTGTCGTCCAGCGGCACGGTCACCTTGATGCTGCCCTCGGCCTCGCCCACGAACAGCGCCGGGTCGTTGCAGTCCGCGAACCCCACCGTCTCGATGCCGCGGCCGCCCGCGTGGCCCGCCCAGCCGTGGTCGGCGACCACCAGGTCGGGCAGCGGCCGGCCCTCCCGCTCCAGCGCGTCCAGGATCTCCCGCATCGGGTCGGGGGAGTGGGTGTGCACCAGCCCGCCGCCCCTGTGCAGCATGAACACGTCCGCCAGATGGCGTACCTCGCCGCCGTCCGCGTACAGGTGCTCCGCGGGCTCCGCCAGGACGCAGCCGGCCGCGCGCAGCGCCGCCGCCAGGGCCTGGTGGACCGCGAACAGCCCGGCCGGGTGACCGGTGGCCAGCAGCACCCGCGAGCCGTCCCGCGCCGCCCTGGCCAGCACGTCGGCCATCCGATCCAGCGCGTCGACGGTCAGCTCGGGGTCGATCGTGTCCTGCCCCTCCCGGTGCGCCGGATCGGCCACCACCCCGCAGCGCTCCGCCATCAGCTCGAGCACCGCCGCCGGGTCCTTCCAGCGGTCGCCCAGATCGAGCCCGAACCAGTAGTAGCGGGTGCCCTCGGCCAGCGCCCGGTAGTGGTCGAGGTTGTTCTCCCGGCCGGTGGCGACGTCCCCGGCTATCCGGGTGCGTATCAGATGGCCGGTGAGGGCTCGGCGGGTCGGAGCTGCGGGCGCGGGATCCAGGGGCATGCGCACATTGTCGCGCTCCGGCGGCCACCCGTGCGACGGACGGCGGATCGACGCGGAGGCGCAATGGACGCCGCCGATTCGAGGAAACGTACATTCCGGCCCGCCGAGCGGGACACGTAGGGTCGCCGCATCCCCAGCGAAGAAAAGAGGCCACCTCCATGAGCAGCGCCCCGCCGCGCGGCCCCGTCGACTCCTCCCGCATCCCGCGCTACGCGGGGCCCGCGACCTTCGCCCGGCTGCCGCGGCTCGACGAGGTCGGCGCCGCGGACGTCGCCGTCGTCGGCGTGCCCTTCGACTCCGGGGTCTCCTACCGTCCCGGGGCGCGCTTCGGCGGCAACGCCGTCCGCGAGGCGTCGCGGCTGCTGCGCCCGTACAACCCGGCGCAGGACGCCTCGCCCTTCGCGCTCGCCCAGGTCGCCGACGCCGGGGACATCGCCGCCAACCCCTTCGACATCAACGAGGCCGTCGAGACCATCGAGGGCGCGGCGGACGACCTGCTCGGCACCGGCGCCCGCCTCATGACGCTGGGCGGCGACCACACCATCGCGCTGCCGCTGCTGCGCGCCGTCGCCCGCCGGCACGGTCCCGTCGCGCTGCTGCACTTCGACGCGCACCTCGACACCTGGGACACGTACTTCGGCGCCGCCTACACGCACGGCACGCCCTTCCGGCGCGCCGTCGAGGAAGGCATCCTCGACACCTCCGCCCTGTCCCACGTCGGCACCCGCGGCCCGCTGTACGGCCGCAAGGACCTCGACGACGACGAGAAGATGGGCTTCGGCATCGTCACCTCGGCCGACGTCATGCGGCGCGGCGTCGACGAGGTCGTCGAGCAGCTGCGCGAGCGGATCGGCGACCGCCCCCTGTACGTCTCCGTCGACATCGACGTCCTCGACCCCGCGCACGCCCCCGGCACCGGCACCCCCGAAGCGGGCGGCCTCACCTCCCGCGAGCTGCTGGAGATCCTGCGCGGCCTCGCCTCCTGCCGGCTGGTCTCCGCCGACGTCGTCGAGGTCGCCCCCGCCTACGACCACGCCGAGATCACCTCGGTGGCCGCCTCGCACACCGCCTACGAACTGACGACGATCATGGCCCGCCAGATCGCTGCCGCCCGCTGAATCACCCGAAAGGACCACGACCAATGTCGCACTACTGTGCGACCTTGGTCGTTGAAGTGTTGCGGGAGGATGAAATGGGCCGCTCAGCGTGTTCCCAGACTCGATGAGGGACAGCGGTGACAGGGGCGTGGACGACACACGCCCGATGACGGGTGGGAGGACCGCGTGACGACGGCGAGGCCGAGGACGGCGACGAAGGACGACCCGGAGCAGGGATGGCTCCGGCGCCTGCTCGCCTACTGCTGGCTCTACAAGCGCAACGTCCTGCTGTCCCTGGGCGCCTCGCTCGGCGGCATGGCCGTCACCGCGCTGGTGCCGCTCGTGCCCAAGCTGATCATCGACGACGTGATCGTCAAGCACGACAAGCCCCTGATGCCCTGGGCCGTCGCGCTGATCGCCGCGGCCGCCGTCGTGTACGTGCTCACCTACGTACGCCGCTACTACGGCGGCCGGCTCGCGCTCGACGTCCAGCACGACATGCGCAACGAGATGTTCCGCACGATCATGCGGCTCGACGGCCGCAAGCAGGACGAGCTGAGCACCGGCCAGGTCGTCGGCCGCGCCACCAGCGACCTGCAGCTGATCCAGGGGCTGCTCTTCATGACGCCGATGATGATCGGCAACCTGCTGCTGTTCCTGCTCTCCCTCGTCGTCATGCTGACGCTGTCGCCGCTGCTCACCCTCGTCGCGCTGGCCGTCGCGCCCGCCCTGTGGTTCATCGCCGACCGCTCCCGCAAACGCCTGTTCCCGGCCACCTGGTACGCGCAGGGCCAGGCCGCCGCCGTCGCCGGCATCGTCGACGGATCGGTCACCGGCGTCCGCGTCGTCAAGGGGTTCGGCCAGGAACAGCAGGAGATGGAGAAGCTGGAGACGGTCAGCCGCAGGCTGTTCGCCGGCCGGCTCCGCACCATCAGGCTCAGCGCCCGCTACACCCCCGCCCTGCAGGCCGTGCCGTCCCTCGGCCAGATCGGCATGCTCGCCCTCGGCGGCTGGATGGCCGCCCGCGGCCAGATCACCCTCGGCACCTTCGTCGCCTTCTCCACCTACCTGGCGCAGCTCACCGGGCCCGTCCGGATGCTCACCATGATGCTCACCGTCGGCCAGCAGGCCCGCGCCGGCGTCGAACGCGTCCTGGAGCTCATCGACACCCGCCCCACCCTCGAGGAGGGCACCGGCGCCCTGCCCTCCGACGCACCCGCCACCGTCGAGTTCGACCACGTCTCCTTCGGCTACACCAAGGAACGACCGGTCCTCGACGGCTTCTCCCTCACCGTCGCGCCCGGCGAGACCGTCGCCGTCGTCGGCGCCTCGGGCTCCGGCAAGTCCACCGTCTCCCTGCTGCTGCCCCGGCTCTACGACGTCACCGGCGGCGCGGTCAGGATCGGCGGCACCGACGTCCGCGACCTGACCTTCGACTCGCTGCGCGGCGCGATAGGCATGGTTCCCGAGGACAGCTTCCTGTTCTCCGACAGCGTCCGCGCCAACATCGCCTACGGCAACCCCGACGCCACCGACGAACAGGTCCGCTCCGCGGCCCGCGCGGCCCAGGCCGACGGTTTCATCAGCGCACTGCCCGACGGATACGCCACCGTCGTCGGCGAACAGGGCCTCACCCTGTCCGGCGGCCAGCGCCAGCGCGTGGCCCTCGCCAGGGCCATCCTCACCGATC
Source organism: Actinacidiphila polyblastidii (assembly GCF_036353415.1). Lineage (NCBI taxonomy): Bacteria > Bacillati > Actinomycetota > Actinomycetes > Kitasatosporales > Streptomycetaceae > Actinacidiphila > Actinacidiphila polyblastidii. The sequence continues at coordinate 125,528 of NZ_JAZEWV010000005.1, read as the reverse complement.
CCCGGCTGCTGCTCCTCGACGACGCCACCTCCGCCGTCGACGCCCGCGTCGAAGCCGAGATCTTCGACGCGCTGCGCGAGGTCATGCAGGGCCGCACCACCCTGCTCATCGCCCACCGCCGCTCCACCCTCGCCCTCGCCGACCGCATCGCCGTCCTCGACGGCGGCAGGCTCTCCGACGTCGGCACCCACGAGGAACTCGAAGAACGCAGCCCGCTGTACCGGGCGCTGCTCACCGACCCCGAAGCCCTCGGTGCCGACGTCGTGTCCATCGACCCGGCCGCGGCAGCCGCCCGAGCCGCCTCCGCACCGGCGGCCAGCAGCCTCCCGAAGGACGCCGGCACCGCCATCACGCCCGAACTGTGGCCCGCGGACCGGCGCGCCGCCGCCGACGCCCGGTCCGCACCCGCGGGCGGCGCCGCGCCGGCTGCTTCCGGCGCGGGCGGACGCGGCGGCATGGCCGGCGCGCTGGCCGGCATGCCCGCCACCCCCGACCTGCTCGCCAAGGTCGACGCACTGCCGCCCGCAGACGACACCCCCGACGTCGACGAACACGCGGCAAGCGCCGCCGACCAGCACTTCGGACTCGGCAGCCTCCTGCGCGGCTTCCGCGCACCGCTGGTGATCAGCCTGCTGCTCGTCGCCGTCGACGCCTTCGCCGGACTGCTGCTGCCGGTCCTCATCCGGCACGGCATCGACGCCGGCGTCCGCCGGCAGGCACTCGGCGCGGTCTGGGCCGCCTCCCTGATCGGCCTCGGCCTCGTCATCGCCCAGTGGCTCGCCGAATGGGGCTCCACGCTGCTCACCGGCCGCACCGGCGAACGCGTCCTCTACGCACTGCGCGTGAAGATCTTCGCCCACCTCCACCGGCTCGGACTCGACTTCTACGAACGCGAGCTGACCGGCCGCATCATGACCCGGATGACCACCGACGTGGACGCGCTGTCCACCTTCCTGCAGACCGGTCTGGTCACCGCGCTCGTCAGCGTCCTCACCTTCGGCGGCATCCTCGTCGCCCTGCTCGCCCTCGACGTGGAACTCGCCCTGCTCGTCTTCGCCACCCTGCCGCTGCTGATCGCCGCCACCTGGATCTTCCGCCGCAAGTCCGTGAAGGCGTACGAACTCGCCCGCGAACGCGTCGCCGTCGTCAACGCCGACCTCCAGGAGCACGTCGCGGGTCTGCGCGTCGTCCAGGCGTTCCGCGGCCAGCAGCACGGAGCGGAACGCTTCAGCCGCCGCAGCGACGACTACCGCACCGCGCGCGTGCGCGGGCAGTTCCTCATCTCCGTGTACTTCCCGTTCGTGCAACTGCTGTCCAGCGCCGCCGCCGCACTCGTCCTCATCGTCGGCGCCCACCGGGTCAGCGCCGGCACCCTCACCGCCGGCGCCCTCGTCGCGTACCTGCTCTACATCGACCTGTTCTTCTCACCCGTCCAGCAGCTCTCCCAGGTCTTCGACGGCTACCAGCAGGCCAGCGTCTCCCTCGGCCGCATCCGCGAACTCCTCCACGAGACCACCGCCACCCCCGCCGCCCCGTCGCCGCGACCCGTCACCGCCCTCGAAGGCGACGTCGAGTTCCGCAACGTGCACTTCCGCTACGGCGGCGCCGACGCCGAAGGCGCCGAAGCCCTCGCCGGCATCTCGCTGCGCATCCCCGCAGGCCAGACCGTCGCCTTCGTCGGTGAGACCGGAGCGGGCAAGTCCACCCTGGTCAAGATGGTCGCCCGGTACTACGACCCGACCGGCGGCGCCGTCCTCGTCGACGGCTCCGACATCCGCGACCTCGACCTCGCTGCCTACCGGCAGCGCCTCGGCGTCGTTCCGCAGGAGCCGTACCTCTTCCCCGGCACCGTGCGCGACGCCATCGCCTACGGCCGGATGGACGCCGACGACGCCGAAGTCGAGGCCGCCGCCCGCGCCGTCGGAGCCGACGCGATGATCGCCACCCTCGAAGGCGGCTACCTCCACCAGGTCGCCGAACGCGGCCGCAACCTGTCCGCCGGCCAGCGCCAGCTCATCGCACTGGCCCGCGCCCAACTCGTCGACCCCGCTGTGCTGCTGCTGGACGAAGCCACCGCCGCCCTCGACCTCGCCACCGAAGCACTCGTCAACCGGGCAGCGGACCGGCTGGCCGTCCGCCGCACCACCCTCGTCGTCGCCCACCGGCTCAGCACCGCCGCCCGCGCGGACCGCGTCATCGTCCTCGACCACGGCCAGGTCGTCGAGGACGGCACCCACGAGGCGCTGCTCGCCCGCGACGGCCACTACGCCGCACTGTGGCGCACCTTCACCGGGGAGGTCCGCGCCGCCGCCTGACACCAGGGAGCGAACGAACGGACGACGGAGCGGCAGCGCGCGCAGACTGCCCCGCTACCCGAACACCGGGCGGGCGGGCAGCCGTTCGCTGGGCACCTCGAACACCACGGTCACCCGGAACGACGCGAAACACTCCGGCGGCGCCTCCGGCTGCACCACGTGCAGCGCCAACCGCTCGCCCAGCACCTGAAGGGCCGCCGACGTCGCCGCGCTGCACCCCGTCGCGTCCGTCCAGCCCACCAGCGCCGACCGGGAGAAATCCGTGGCCTGCCCGGCGGCCCTGATCCCCGCCGCCGCCTTCGTGTCCCGCGCCGCGTACCGGCCCGCGAACCGCGCCAGTGCGCTCCGGTCGCGCAGCACCTCGTGCGCGCCCGGCGTCGTCGCCGCAGTGGACGAGAAGAACACCACCCGCGTCCCCGGCCCCTGCCGAGGCGTGCCGCCGTCTTCCGGCGAGGACGCCGGGCCCCCGGCAGGGGACGAGGCCACCGTCGCGCCGGTCGCCGGCCGGCCCCGCGGGGTGCCGTCGTCCGCCGTGCCCTGACCGCAGGCCACCGCCAAGGGAGTCAGCAAAGCCCCGAGGACACCGGCCGCGAACACGCTGCGCCATCTCACCGTCACCATGGTGATGGGACGGCCGCCCTGCCCACCCGGTTCCCTGCCGCATGCCCGGCTCGCTTCAGCAGGCCGTCAGCGCCCGGTGCGCCCGCAACGCCTCCACCGCCGCCACGATCGACGGCCTCCGCGACGCACCCCGCCGCCACAGGGCGTACAGCCGCCGGCACCGGGCCGCGCCCCAGCCGCGGCACCAACGCGATCCCCAACCCGGCCGCCACCAGAGCGATCTGCGTGCGGTACTCCCCGGCCTGGAACGCCAGATCGGGCTCCGTCCCCGACTCCCTCAACGTCCGCACCAGCCACTCATGGCACACCGAGCCCGGCGGCTGGCAGATCCAGCGCTCGCGCGCCACATCCGCCCGCACCAGGGACTCGCGGGCCGCCAGCCGATGCCCCGCCGGGACCAGCACATCACAGCGGTCCTCGCCGAGCACCGCCCGCTCCAGCCCCTCGGGGCAGGGCAGCGGCGCGATGTCCCAGTCGTGCGCCACCGCCAGATCCACCGCCCCGCGCGCCACCAGATCCACCGACAGATGGGCGTCCACCTCGGTCAGCCTGACCTCCAGCGACGGATACGCCGCCGAGAGCCGCGCCAGCACCGGCGGCAGCAAGCCGGCCGCGGCCGTCGGGAACGCCGCCACCGTCAACCGCCCGCCGGGCCGCCCCCGCTGCTCCTCAAGCGCCACCTCTGCGGACTCCACGATCGCCATCAACTGCTGCGCCGTCGCCACCAGCAGATGCGCCGCGTCGGTGAGGGCGACCCCGCGCCCCTGCCGCTCCAGCAGCACCGCCCCGGCCTCACGCTCCAGCTTCGAGATCTGCTGGGACACCGCCGAAGGCGTGTAGCCCAGCGCGAGAGCGGCGGCCGCCACCGTGCCGTGCGTGTGCACCGCGTGCAGCGCCTTCAGCCGTCCGAGGTCGAGCATGGGTCGTCCTCCGTTCCTCGCACCCCTCCCGGGGGCCCTCCCCCCCCGCCCCCCACCCCCCGTTGTGCGTCCGTCAGGCCGAGTCCGACAGCAGCCTGGTCAGGTGCTCCCTGGCCGGGCCCAGCAGCCCGGGCAGGTCCGCGGCGCCGGGGTGCCAGCGCTTCTCGTACTCCCAGCACAGCCAGCCGTCCCAGTCCGCGCGGCTGAGGACCTCCACGGTCTCGGCGAGCGGCAGCACGCCCGCACCGAGCGGCAGCGGTGTGGTGTCCGCGGCGGAGGCGATGTCCTTCACCTGCACGTAGCCGAGGTAGGGGGCCAGCACCGGGTAGGTCACCGACGGCTGTTCGCCGGCCAGCCAGGTGTGCATCAGGTCCCAGATCGCCCCGACGGCGTGGTGCCCGACGCGGCCGAGCACGCGGGCGGCGTCGGCGCCACCGCGGTGGGAGTCGTGGGTCTCCAGCAGGACGCGCACCCCGAGGTCCTGCGCCACCTCGGCGGCTGCCGCGAGCCGACGGGCGGCGAGCGCGTCGGCCTCGTCGGACGGCAGGTCCCGTCCGCCGGGGAAGACCCGGACGTTGGCCGCGCCCAGGTCGGCGGCGAGCCGCAGGGCGGCGGCGATCTCGTCGAGCACCGGGGCGTCTTCCCCGGCGGCGGCCACCTTGGCGTAGGCGGCGACGGTGAGGATCTCGATGCCCGCTTTCTGGAACTGTTCGGCGACGCGGGCGCGTTCGTCGGCCGACAGCCCGGTGTGGACGGGTTCCTCGGGGCTCGCCCGCAGTTCGACGCCGTGGTAGCCGTGGTCGGTGGCGAGCCCGATCACCTGGGCGACGGGCATGGCCGGGACTCCGAGGGTGGAGAAGGCGAGTCTCATTCGCCGGACACTAGGCACCCGGTTCGGGCCGGGTCAACCGGGATCAGCGGCTGACGATGCCCTGTGCGCGCGCTGCCGTGAGCCACTGCGGGAACTCCTGCATGAGCCGGTCGTACAGCTCTTCGTCGGGTATCGCGCGCGGGTCCTTGCCCGCGGGGAAGAATCCGGCGTTGTCCACCACCCGTTTGGCCGGTACCGGAAGGTCGTCCAGCCGGTGCAGGAACCGGAACTCGTCCTGGCCGAATCCGATGAACTGCCAGAACAGCGGGAGTTTCGCCGCGCGGCACAGGACGTCGACCGCGGCGGTCCTGCTGCTGGGCCCTCCGTCGGTCTGGAAGACCACGAAGGCGGGGGCGGTGGAGCCGGACCGCCGGTAGTGGTCGATGACCGCCGTCATGGCCGCGGCGTAGTCGGTGCGGCCCATGTGGCCGTATGCGTCGTTGAGCTTGTTGATCCGGCCGCCGTACTGGTCGAGTGTCACCTCGTCGATGCCGTCGACTCCGGTGGAGAAGAAGACCAGCGGCACGGTTCCGTCGTCGTCGAAGTGGGCGGCGAGCGCGAGGACCTGCTCGGCGAGGTGCTGCACGGTGCCGTCGCGGTAGAACTCCCGCATGCTGCCGGACCGGTCGAGCACCAGGTAGACCGCGGCGCGTTCGCCGTGCAGCCGGTGCTTGCGCAGGCCGGCGTCGGCCTGCTTGTAGAGGCTGACCAGATTGGGTGCGGTCTGCTCCACCTTCTCCAGCGACACGGGCATGGTCGTCCCTCCTCGATGGTCGTTCCGGGTTCGGCGCGGCCTCGGCGGCCGCGTTTCACAGCACCAGACGCCAGTCCTGGCCGACGAGGTGCTGTCCGAAGCTGAAGTGCGGCAGTTCCCGCACGAGTGCGAAGCCGGCGTTCTGGTAGAGGCGCCGGGCGCCGGCCAGTATGTCATCGGTCCACAGGACGAGTTCGGTGTAGCCGGCGCCGCGGGCGAAGGCGACGCACTCGTCCACCAGGCGTCCGCCGACGCCGTGGCCGCGGGCGGCGGGGTCGACCAGGAGCAGGCGCAGTCGGGCGGCGCCGGGTTGCTGGTCGCGGACGCAGAGGACGCAGCCGGCCCGTTCGCCGTCGAGTTCGGCCATCCAGGCGGACTCGGTCAGCGGGTCCCGGGTGGCGGCGAAGTCCGCGACGATGCCGGCGACGAGGGTCTCGTACTCGAGGGCGAGGGCCGGCGGAAGTCCCTTCCACCGGCCTGTGGACAACTTCAGGCGCGGTCGGCTGCGGGCGGTGCGGTGGAGGCGCGGACCATCAGCTCGGTGGGGATCGAGGCGAGCCCGCCGGGCGGCGGCTGCTGCCGGCCCATCACCACCCGGCCGGCCCGCGCGCCGGCTTCCTGCAAGGGGATGCGGACGGTGGTCAGCGCGGGTGAGGCGTCGACGCTGAAGGGCAGGTCGTCGAAGCCGGCCACCGACACGTCGCCGGGGACGTCGAGCCCGCGGTCGCGCAGCGCGGCGCAGACCCCCAGCGCCACCGTGTCGTTGGCGGCGACGACCGCGGTGAGGCCCGGGTCCCTGCGCAGGAGTTCCAGGGTGGCGTCGTATCCCGAGGCGCGGTCGTAGCCGCCGTGCACGGTCAGCCGCTCGGCGGCGATGCCGCCCGGGGTGCCGGGGCCCATGCCGTGCGCGGCGAGCGCCGCCTGGTGTCCTTCCAGGCGGTGGCGGGTGGTGCTGCGCCCCACCGGCCCGGTGACGCAGCCGATCCTGCGGTGGCCGAGCGACAGCAGGTGCTCGGTGAGGCGGCGGGCGCCGCCGCGGTTGTCGAAGGCGAGCGTCGTGACGGACCCGGCGTCGCCGGGCAGGGACAGGGGCGGTCGGCCGCACAGCACGATCCGGGTGCCCGACGCCGCGAGCCGGGCCAGCCGGGCGGCCACCGCGCCGGTGTGCTGGTCGTTCTCCACCGCCCCGCCGGTGAGCACCACGCCGGCCGCGCGCTGGCGCTCCAGCAGCGTCAGGTAGGTGAGTTCGGCTTCCGGCGACCCGCCGGTGTTGCAGACGACGGCGAGCTTTCCGCCGCCCGGCTCCGCACCGCCGGCGCCGATCTCGCCCTGAAGGGCGCTGGCGATGACGCCGAAGAACGGGTCGGCCACGTCGTTGACGAGCACGCCGACCAGGTCGGAGGTGGCCGCGGCCAGCGCGCGGGCCTGGCCGTTGACGACGTAGTCCAGCTCCTCGACGGCCCGCTGCACGCGCTCCCTGGTGCTGCCCGCGACCGGGTAGTTGCCGTTGAGCACGCGCGAGACGGTCGCCGAGGACACCCCGGCGCGTGCTGCGACATCGGCCAGCGTGACTGCCATCTGCTTCTGGTCCTCCTCGGCGGCGGTGACGTGCGGGGGCGGGACGGCGCGGCGGGCGGTTCACGGTCCGCGCCGGGGCTCATGCTCTCATTGCGCGGCGGCGAGCGGCAGCGGAGGTCCGCAGCGCTCCCTGGGAGGTCGGAATTCGGCCGATCAGCAAGCGCTTGCTTGAGTTGTTCGGCACTCTTGCGGACGGTTGACCCGCAGGCTAGCGTGATCCGAAAGAAAGCGCTTGCTCCCGGATTCCACCGCCGCTGCGCGGCGCACCCGAGAAGAGGGAATCGATGACACGCAGGACCGTGCGGATCGCCATGAACGGCGTCACCGGTCGCATGGGCTACCGGCAGCACCTTGTCCGCTCCCTGCTCGCCCTGCGCGAGCAGGGCGGACTCGACCTGGGCGACGGCGACGTGCTCTGGCCGGAGCCGGTGCTGGTCGGCAGGCGCGAGCACGCGTTGCGGGCCATCGCGGAGCAGCACGGCCTCGAGCACTGGACGACCGACCTCGACGCGGTCCTCGCCGACCCCTCCGTCGAGATCTACTTCGACGCGCAGGTGACCTCGGCGCGGGTGCCCGCCGTGCGGCAGGCCATCGCCGCCGGCAAGCACATCTACTGCGAGAAGCCGACCGGCACCACCCTGGAAGGCGCGCTGGAGCTCGCCCGGCTGGCCACCGCGGCCGGGGTCAAGCACGGCGTGGTGCAGGACAAGCTCTTCCTGCCCGGCCTGCTCAAGCTGCGGCGCCTGGTGGAGGGCGGCTTCTTCGGCCGGATCCTCTCCGTGCGCGGCGAGTTCGGGTACTGGGTCTTCGAGGGCGACTGGCAGAGCGCGCAGCGCCCCTCCTGGAACTACCGGTCCGAGGACGGCGGGGGCATCGTCGTCGACATGTTCCCGCACTGGGAGTACGTGCTGCACGAGATCTTCGCGCCGGTCCGCAGCGTCCAGGCGCTCACCGCGACCCATGTGCCGCAGCGCTGGGACGAGCAGGGCAAGCCGTACGACGCGACCGCCGACGACGCCGCGTACGGCATCTTCGAGCTGGAGGGCGGGGCGGTCGCGCAGATCAACTCCTCCTGGGCGGTGCGCGTCAACCGCGACGAACTGGTCGAGTTCCAGGTGGACGGGGTGCACGGCTCGGCCGTCGCGGGGCTGCGCGACTGCCGGGTGCAGCACCGCTCGGCGACGCCCAAGCCGGTGTGGAACCCGGACCTGCCGGCCACCGAGTCCTTCCGCGACCAGTGGCAGGAGGTGCCGGACAACGGCGAGTTCGCCAACGGCTTCAAGGCGCAGTGGGAGCTGTTCCTGCGCCATGTGGTGCTCGACGAGCCGTGGACCTGGGACCTGCTGGCGGGTGCGCGCGGCGTGCAGCTGGCGGAGCTGGGCCTGCGCTCCGCCGAGCTGGGGCGCCGCCTCGATGTTCCGGAGCTGTCGCTGTGACGATCCTGCTGCCGGACGCCTCCGGTGCGAAGCGCCCCTATGCGCCCCGCACGGAATCGGCCTCCTACGGGGCGTGTCTGCCGCTGCGCAGCCGCGTCGTGTACTCCGCCGCCCATGTCGTGGCGGACCCGCTGCACGCCGCCGCGGACGGGCCCGCGGTGGTCGACTGGGACGCGACGCTCGCCTTCCGCCGCCACCTGTGGGAGCACGGGCTCGGTGTCGCCGAGGCCATGGACACCGCGCAGCGCGGCATGGGCCTGGACTGGCCGCAGGCCGCCGAGTTGATCCGCAGGTCGGCGGCCGAGGCGCGGTCGGTCGGCGGCCGCCTTGTCTGCGGTGTCGGCACCGACCAGCTGACCGGTCCCGAACCGACCCTGAAGGACGTCACGGCCGCCTACGAGGAGCAGCTCGCGGTGGCCGAGGCGGCAGGATCGCAGGCGGTGCTGATGGCCTCGCGCGCGCTGGCCGCGGCCGCCAAGGGCCCCGACGACTACCTGGAGGTGTACGGGCACCTGCTGCGGCAGGCGGCGGAGCCGGTGATCCTGCACTGGCTCGGCCCCATGTTCGACCCGGCGCTCGCGGGCTACTGGGGCAGCGACGACCTCGACGCCGCGACCGGCACCCTCCTCGATGTCATCGCCGCCCATCCCGACAAGGTCGACGGGGTGAAGATCTCGCTGCTCGACGCGGAGCGCGAGGTCGGCCTGCGCCGGCGGCTGCCCCGGAGCGTGCGCTGCTACACCGGCGACGACTTCCACTACCCCGAGCTGATCGAGGGCGACGAGCGCGGCTTCAGCCACGCCCTGCTCGGCGTCTTCGACCCGCTGGCCCCGCTCGCGGCGGCCGCGGTCAGCGCCCTCGACACCGGCGACACCGCGGGCTTCCGGCGCGTCCTCGACCCGACGGTGGAGCTGTCCCGGCACCTGTTCCGCGCGCCGACCCGCTTCTACAAGACCGGTGTCGTCCTGCTCGCCTGGCTGGCGGGCCACCAGACGCATTTCACCATGGTGGGCGGCCTGCACTCGGCGCGCTCGCTGCCGCACCTGGCGCGGGCGTACGAACTCGCCGACGGCATCGGGCTGTTCCCCGACCCGGCGCTCGCCGAGGCGCGGATGCGCGCCCTGCTCGCCGTGCACGGGGTGGAGGCATGATCCAGAACCCCGGCGCCGCGCCGGCGCGGCTCAGCATCAACCAGGAGACGATCAGGCAGTGGTCGCTGCCGGACCTCGCGGCGGGATGCACCGCGGCCGCGGTCACCTCTGTGGGCCTGTGGCGGGCGCAGGTCCAGGAGTACGGCGTGCAGCGGGCCGCACGGCTCTTCCGGGACAGCGGGCTCACCGTCACCTCACTGTGCCGCGGCGGGTTCTTCACCGCCCGGGACCCCAGGGAGCGTGCCGCGGCGCTCGACGACAACCGTGCGGCTCTGGACGAGGCCGCGGCCCTCGGCACCGGCACCCTGGTCCTGGTCTCGGGCGGTCTGCCGGAGGGGGACCGGGACATCGCGGCGGCCAGGCGGCGGGTCGCGGAGGCGGTCGCCGAACTGGCGCCCTATGCCGCCGAGCGGGGGGTGCGGCTGGCGATCGAGCCGCTGCACCCGATGTACGCGTCGGACCGCTGCGTGGTCTCCACGCTGGGCCAGGCGCTGGACATCGCCGAGCAGTTCCCCGCCGAGCAGGTCGGAGTCGTCGTCGACACCTACCACTTGTGGTGGGACGACCTCGCGCCGGCGCACATCGCGCGCGCGGGCGCGGGTGGCCGGATCGCCTGCTTCCAGGTGGCGGACTGGGTGACCCCGCTGCCCGAAGGGGTGCTCCTGGGCCGCGGACAGCTCGGCGAAGGGTGCGTCGACCTGCGCGGACTGCGGGAGACCACCGACGCGGCGGGCTACCGCGGCGCCGTCGAGGTGGAGATCTTCAACCCGGCCCTGTGGGCCCGCGACGGCGGTGAACTGCTCGCCGAGGTCATCGAGCGGTACCGCACCCACGTGGCCTGAAAAGATCTTCGGAAAATTCCGGTCCGGTCGTACAACCCTTGCCGGGGGTGGGCGGTCGTACATGGCATCACGGCTCTCGGGAGGGGTTCAGGGAGCCAAGAGGGTAGGTACGCCCGAGGGGGGCTTCGGGGGTAGTGGGGGGAACGAGAAAGGGGTCCGGCCTCGTGCCGGACCCCTTTCGTCCGTCCGCGGCCGGTCGCGCCGCCGGAGTCGTCCACAGGTGCGGGCGGAGTGCGGACGCGCTGTCCGCGCCGGGCGGTACCTTCGGAGCAGATCACCGCCGCAGCCCGGAGGGAGGCCGGTATGGGGGAGGCCGCGACGCATCTGTCCGTGCTGGAAGGCGTCCTGGAGCGGATCACCTACGCCAACGAGGACAACGGCTACACCGTCGCCCGGATCGACACCGGGCGCGGCGCCGGCGACCTGCTCACCGTGGTCGGCGCGCTGCTCGGCGCGCAGCCCGGGGAGTCGCTGCGGATGCACGGCCGCTGGGGGTCGCACCCCCAGTACGGCAAGCAGTTCACCGTGGAGAACTACACGACGGTGCTGCCCGCCACCATCCAGGGCATCCGCCGCTATCTCGGCTCCGGACTCATCAAGGGCATCGGTCCGCGGATCGCGGAGCGCATCGTCGACCACTTCGGCGTCGACACCCTGGACGTCATCGAGGGCGAGCCCAAGCGCCTGGTGGAGGTGCCGGGGCTCGGCCCCAAGCGCACCCGGCTGATCGCCGCCGCCTGGGAGGAGCAGAAGGCGATCAAGGAGGTGATGGTCTTCCTGCAGAGCGTGGGCGTGTCCACCTCCATCGCGGTGCGCATCTACAAGAACTACGGCGACGCCTCGATCTCGGTGGTGAAGAACCAGCCTTACCGCCTGGCCGCCGACGTGTGGGGCATCGGCTTCCTCACCGCCGACCGGATCGCCCAGGCCGTCGGCATCCCGCACGACAGCCCGGAGCGGGTGATGGCAGGACTCCAGTACGCGCTGTCGCAGGCCACCGACAGCGGCAACTGCTTCCTCCCGCAGGAGCAGCTGATCTCGGACGCGGTGAAGCTGCTCCAGGTGGACACCGGCCTGGTGATCGACTGCCTCGGCCGGCTCGCCCAGGAGGAGGGCGTCGTGCGGGAGGAGCTGCCCTCGCCCGACGGCGCCGAACCCGTCCGGGCCGTCTACCTGGTGCCCTTCCACCGCGCCGAGATCTCGCTGGCCGGGCAGCTGCTGCGGCTGCTGCGCGGCCCCGAGGACCGACTGCCGGTCTTCCACGACGTGGACTGGGACAAGGCACTGGGCTGGCTGGCCGGGGCCACCGGCGCCGACCTCGCCCCCGAGCAGCAGCAGGCGGTGCGGCTGGCGCTGACCGAGAAGGTCGCGGTCCTCACCGGCGGGCCGGGCTGCGGCAAGTCCTTCACGGTGCGCTCCGTGGTGGCGCTGGCGCAGGCGAGGAAGGCCAAGGTGGTGCTCGCCGCGCCGACCGGGCGTGCCGCCAAGCGGCTGGCCGAGCTGACCGGGGCCGAGGCGTCCACGGTGCACCGCCTGCTGGAGCTCAAGCCCGGCGGTGACGCCGCCTACGACAAGGACCGGCCGCTCGACGCGGACCTCGTGGTCGTCGACGAGGCGTCGATGCTGGACCTGCTGCTGGCCAACAAGCTGGTCAAGGCGGTGCCGCCGGGCGCCCACCTGCTCTTCGTCGGCGACGTCGACCAGCTGCCCAGCGTCGGGGCGGGGGAGGTGCTGCGCGATCTGCTGGCGCCCGGCAGCCCCGTCCCCGCGGTCCGGCTCACCAGGATCTTCCGGCAGGCCCAGCAGTCCGGGGTGGTCACCAACGCGCACCGGATCAACTCCGGGGTGCCGCCGGTCACCCAGGGCCTGCCCGACTTCTTCCTCTTCCCCGAGGAGGACTCCGAGGAGGCCGGCCGGCTCACCGTCGACGTGGTGGCCCGGCGCATCCCGGCGAAATTCGGCCTCGATCCGCGCCGGGACGTCCAGGTGCTGGCCCCCATGCACCGGGGGCCGGCCGGCGCCGGCGTGCTGAACGGGCTGCTGCAGCAGGCCGTCACCCCGGCCCGGCCCGACCTGCCCGAGCGCCGCTTCGGCGGCCGGACCTTCCGGGTCGGCGACAAGGTGACCCAGATCAGGAACAACTACGACAAGGGCGCCAACGGCGTCTTCAACGGCACCGTCGGCGTCGTCACCGCCCTGGACACCGTCGAGCAGCGCCTCACCGTCCGCACCGACGAGGACGAGGAGATCCCGTACGACTTCGACGAACTGGACGAACTCGCCCACGCGTACGCCGTGACGATCCACCGCTCGCAGGGCAGCGAATACCCGGCGGTGGTGATCCCCGTCACCACGGGGGCTTGGATGATGCTCCAGCGCAACCTGCTTTACACAGCCGTCACGAGAGCGAAACGCCTGGTCGTCCTGGTCGGGTCGCGCCGCGCGATCGGCCAGGCGGTCCGCACGGTCTCCGCCGGGCGCCGATTCACCGCTCTCGACCACAGGCTGTCCCAGGGCGCAAAATAGGCACTCCGTGCCACTTTTCGGCCCGATGGCCGACCCCGAGTGCACGCTTGCGTGCCAAATGGGGGACAGTGGACGTAGTCAGGGCAACCTCGAAGAAGAGGCAACACCGTCGGTGAGGGAATGACGTGAGCGACAACTCTGTAGTACTGCGGTACGGCGACGGCGAGTACACCTACCCCGTCGTGGACAGCACCGTCGGCGACAAGGGCTTCGACATCGGCAAGCTGCGTGCCGACACCGGCCTGGTCACTCTGGACAGCGGCTACGGCAACACCGCGGCCTACAAGTCCGCGATCACCTTCCTCGACGGCGAGCAGGGCATCCTGCGGTATCGCGGCTACCCGATCGAGCAGCTCGCCGAGCGCGGCACCTTCCTTGAGACCGCGTACCTTCTGATCAACGGCGAGCTTCCGACCGTCGACGAGCTCTCCGAGTTCAAGAGCGAGATCACTCAGCACACCCTGCTGCACGAGGACGTCAAACGGTTCTACGACGGCTTCCCGCGGGACGCGCACCCCATGGCGATGCTGTCGTCCGTGGTCAGCGCGCTGTCGACGTTCTACCAGGACAGCCACAACCCGTTCGACCCCGAGCAGCGCCACCTGTCGACGATCCGGCTGCTCGCCAAGCTGCCGACCATCGCGGCGTACGCGTACAAGAAGTCCGTCGGCCAGCCGGTGGTCTACCCGCGCAACGACCTCGGCTACGTCGAGAACTTCCTGCGGATGACGTTCTCCATCCCGGCCGAGGAGTACGAGCTCGACCCGGTGGTCGTCAGCGCGCTGGACAAGCTGTTCATCCTGCACGCCGACCACGAGCAGAACTGCTCGACGTCCACGGTCCGGCTGGTCGGCTCCTCGCAGGCGAACCAGTTCGCCTCGATCTCCGCCGGCATCAGCGCCCTGTGGGGCCCCCTGCACGGCGGCGCCAACCAGTCGGTCCTGGAGATGCTCGAGCGCATCCAGACCGAGGGCGGCGACGTCGACTCCTTCATCCGCCGGGTGAAGGACAAGGAAGACGGCGTGAAGCTGATGGGCTTCGGTCACCGCGTCTACAAGAACTTCGACCCCCGGGCGAAGATCATCAAGGCGGCGGCGCACGACGTGCTGTCGGCGCTCGGCAAGTCCGACGAACTGCTGGACATCGCGCTCAAGCTCGAAGAGCACGCGCTCAGCGACGACTACTTCGTGTCGCGCAAGCTCTACCCGAACGTGGACTTCTACACCGGCCTGATCTACCGGGCCATGGGCTTCCCGACCAGCATGTTCACCGTGCTCTTCGCCATCGGCCGGCTGCCCGGCTGGATCGCCCAGTGGCACGAGATGATCAAGGAGCCCGGCTCCCGCATCGGCCGCCCGCGGCAGATCTACACCGGCACCGTCGAGCGGGACTACCTCCCGGTCGAGGCTCGCTGACGCCCCACGCGCCCCACGCGCTCCAGACGCGCCACACGCTCCACGAACGGCTGGCCGCGGGCATCGGTCCCGCGGCCGGAGACACACAGAGAAGCGCCCCGCGACGGATCCCCCCACGGGTCCGGCACGGGGCGCTCCCGTTCCCGGTACGAATCCCCCCACGGGTCCGAACCGGGCGCTTTGTGGCGGCCGCGCTGAGCCGGGACGGTGGGACCAGGAGGGCCGCTCATAGCTCCCTGGACGTCGCCCCGGCGACGCGACCCGGACCGTCCCCCAAGACAGTCCGTACTGCACTCCCCAACACCGGCTCCGCCGGGAGCGCGGTGCTCAAGACATAAGACCCCCGAACCACCGTAATGGTTACGTTCCAAGCTATGTGATCTACGTCTCTGAAGGGAAGCTGTTTCCGCAGGCTACCCCGCGCGCGGCCGGATCGGGGCGATCCCGTAGCGTGCTGTCTCTTCTCGAGGGGCGGAGCACATGGCAGAGAACGTGGCAGGGGTCCGGAACATCGTCGTGACAGGCGGGGGCACGGGCATCGGTCTGGCCGTCTCCACCCGGTTCGCCGAGGCCGGTCACCGGGTCACGATCGTCGGACGCCGCCGCGAGGTACTGCAGGCCACCGCGGCCGACCTGCGCGCCCAGCGGGGCCTGGACGTCACCCCCGTGGTCTGCGACCTCGCCGACCCCGACGACGTCGAGGCGGCGCTGCCCCAGCTCCCCGACCGGGTCGACGTCCTGGTCAACAACGCCGGCAGCCGCGAGCTGGCGGTGGGGGCGGGACCGCACGGCGTGCTGGCCCGCTGGCGCGGCGACTTCGAGCGCAACGTGCTGACCGCGGTCCTCATCACCGAGTCGCTGCGCGACCGCCTCGCGGCCGAGGACGGACGGGTCGTCACCGTCACCTCCGTCGCGGCGCTGCGCGGCGGAGGCTCCTACGGCGCCTCCAAGGCCGCCCTGCACGCCTGGAACCACTCGCTGGCCGCCCAGCTGGGCCCCCAGGGCGTCACGTGCAACATCGTGGCGCCCGGCACGGTCGCGGGCACCGAGTTCTTCGGCTCACGGCTCAACGAGGCCGAGCTGACCCGCCGCGCGGGCCGCACCCTGGTCGGCCGGGTGGGCCGGCCGGCGGACGTGGCGTCGGCCGTGATCTTCCTGGCCTCGCCCGAGGCCGGCTTCATCACCGGCGAGATCCTGCAGTGCAACGGCGGCGAACTGCTCGGTCGCTGACCGCGACCGCGACCGCGAGGGGGACCGCGACGGCGACCGGCCCGCCGGTCGTCCCGCGGGACGACCCCACGACCACCCCTGAGGATGGGTTTCCCGGGGATTTGCCGAGAGATCCCCCCGCCGTGGGAAACCTGCTTGCCCCCGTCCGCACGACGCTGTCAGCGTTGGTGCCCGGGAGCGGGAAGAGGGGCGGCGGAATGGACGTTGCACTGAACGTGTCGTCTCTGGACTTCACCTCCGGGCTTGCGGAGTACCTGCGGGGTGGGCATGTCATCTGGGCGTACGCGCTGCTGGCCGCGACGACGGCTCCGCCGCTCGTACCGAACTCCGTGCTGCTCGTCACCGGCGGCGTCATGGCCGCGGAAGGCCACCTGAACCTGGCGCTGGTGCTGCTGGTGGTGGCGGGCAGCGCCGTGCTCGGCGACATGCTCATCCACCGCTCCGGCCGCGCCCTCAGCGGCCGGGTGCTCCGACGGATGCAGCGCCGCCCCGGGCGGGCCGCGCTGCTGCGCTGGGCGGCTCAGCGCATCCAGCGGCACGGTGTGCCCTTCGTGATCGCGGTGCGCTTCCTGCCCAGCGGCCGGGTGATCGGCGGCGTCGCGGCAGGCGTCATGCGCTACCCGGCCCGGCGGTACGCGATCGGCGCGGGAGTCGCCGAGATCGTGTGGGCCACGTACTCCGTGGGCGCCGGATACGTCAGCGGCAGAGCCGCGTCGAACTCCTTCTACGCCCTCAGCCTGGGCCTGGGCATATCGCTGGCCGTCGCCGGGATCGGCATGCTCGCGCAGTGGGCGTCGCGGACCCGCGAGCGGCAGCAGTCCCGCGCCGCGGGCGAGGTCGCCCGCCCGTCCACCGTGGTGGCGGCCTCGCTGGCCGGTGCCACCGACTCCGACGCCTTCGTCTGCCCGACCGGGCCACCGGGCGGTCAGGGCACGTAGTCCGTCTGCCCGCCTCCCCGGCCCGCCGACTCGGCCCGCCCGCCCTGCCCGAGCGCCGGCGGCCAGGGGCTCCCCGCAGGCGGCCGGGCCCGGGAGGCGGCGCCGTCAGTCGGGATCCCGGCGCCCGCGGTTCCCCGGGCGCCGCGCGCTCCAGGCCCGCACCGTGTCGGCGTACCAGTACGGCTTCCCGCCCTCCACCACATCGGGATCGGGCAGGTGCCCGTGCTTGCGGTAGGAGCGGACGGTGTCCACCTGCACGCGGATGTGGGCCGCGATGTCCGCATACGACCACAAGGTCCGGTCGGTCATGATGCACCTCCGAATGGTGGGGATGTCGATCAGCAACCTTCGTCGGGACAACGACACGTACGCGGTGCTGCACGCGCTTGTTGATCTCCTGTGACGTGGAACCCGCGTAACGGTGACAAACGTGGCGATCGGGTAACGGAGTGGTGGAAGTCGTCACCGATGGGTGCGGGGACGTCATGTCGGCCGCTCGCGGGAGCACGGGAGGTTCGGGAGTTGAAGCGCTTCGCCCGGCGCAGGCCCGGCGGCGGTGCGGCGGGTCGCGGCCGGCGGGTCGCGGCCGGCGGACCGGCGGACGCCATGATCATCGTGGACGTCGAGCTGGAGGACGAGCGGGCGCCGCTGCTGAGGGAGCCGGACCGGCCCTCGGACCTGGGCCACCGGGACGTCGCGGTGATCGGGGAGGCCGCCGCGTCCTCCGCCCGGCACACCGGGTTCGCCGAGCGGACCCTCGACGGGCTGCGCGGCCGCGCCAGGGAGCGCGGCATGCGGCTCGTCCACCGCCCCTGCGAGGGGAGCTGCGCGTCGACCGCGGGCGTCCTCGCCCGGATCTTCGAGGAGCGCCCCGGCACCAGCGCGCTGGTGGGGCGGAACGAGAGCGCCGTCGGGACGCTGCTCGGCCTGCTGCGGCAGCAGGGCCGGGCGGTGCCGGAGGACGTCTCGGTGATCGCGATCTGCCCGGACCAGGTCGCGTTGCGGGCGTCCGTGCAGATCGCCGCGGTGGCCATCCCCGCAGAAGAGACGGGCCGCCGCGCCGTCGAGCCGGCACGGGGCCGGCGCCCGCCGCCGGCTGACGACGCCGCGCGCCGACCCCGCGCCGCGGGCCCGTGACCGCAGGCCGGTGACCGGTGGCCGGTGGCCGGTGGCCGCTCAGCCGGCGCGGCCCGCCACGACGTCCAGCAGGTGCGCCGCCACGCCGGTCATGGCGTCGCGGGCCGGGCGCAGATAGCGGCGGGGGTCCACCACGCGGTCGTCCTGCGCGAGGTGCTCCCGGACGGCGCCGGTGAAGGCGATGTTGAGCGCCGTACCGATGTTGACCTTGACCATGCCGGCCGCCACCGCCGCCCGCAGCTCCGCGTCCGCGACGCCCGACGAGCCGTGCAGCACCAGCGGCACGGCCACCGCAGCCCGCAGCCGCCCGATCAGCTCCAGGTCCAGCCGCGCGGTCCGCTCGGTCATGGCGTGCGAGCTGCCCACCGCCACGGCCAGCGCGTCCACGCCGGTCGCGGCGGTGAAGGCGGCCGCCTCCGCGGGGTCGGTGCGCACGCCCGGCGCGTGGGCGCCGTCCTTACCGCCCACCTCGCCCAGCTCCGCCTCGACCCACACCCCGCGGCTGTGCGCCCACTCGGTGATCCGCGCGGTGGTCGCCACGTTCTCCTCGTACGGCAGCTTCGAGGCGTCGACCATCACCGAGGAGACCCCGGCCGCGACCCCGGCCCGCAGCAGGTCCTCGTCCTCGACGTGGTCCAGGTGCAGGGCCACCGGCACCGAGGCCCCGTGGGCGATCGCCGACGCCCCCGCGACGAGCGGCCCGACCCGTCCGCCGTGGAAGCGCACGGCGTTCTCACTGATCTGCAGCACCACGGGCAGCCCGGTGCGCTCGGCCGCGGCGGTGATCGCCTCGGCGTGCTCCAGCGTGATCACGTTGAACGCCGCGACGCCGTGGCGCGATTCGCGGGCGGCGGTGACGAGCGCGGACGTGGCGGCGGCAGGCATGAGGGATCCTCGGGTCGGTTCGGGAGGGGGCGGGGCGGGGGCGCTGGCTTCGGGTGGGCGGGCTGCGGGCGGCGTGCGGTACGGCTCAGGCGAGGATCACCGAGCGGGTGAGGTTGCGCGGCCGGTCCGGGTCGTAGCCCTTGGCCTCGGCGATCGCCACCGCGAGCCGCTGCGCCCGTACGAGGTCCGCGAGCGGGTCGGTGCCCGCCTGCGACTCCAGCCGTCCGCCGACCGCGGCGACGTCGTCGTCGAGGCCCTCGGGCAGCGGCCCGAACGACCACACCGCGCGGCCGGGACCGGTGATGCTGATCGGGCCGTGCCGGTACTCCATCGCCGGGTACGACTCGGTCCAGGCGCCGGCCGCCTCGCGCATCTTCAGCGCGGCCTCCTGCGCGAGCCCGTACGTCCAGCCGGTGCCGAGGAAGGTGAACTGCTCGGCGCCCGCGAGCCCTTCCGGCAGCTCACCGGCCACGGCCCGCTCGGCGTCGGCGATCGCGGCGCCGAGGTCCTCGCCGAGGTGGCTGCGCAGCAGCGCCAGCACCGTGGTCGCGAACCGGGTCTGCACCACGGACTGCTCGTCGGCGAAGTCCAGCACCACGACCTGGTCGGCCGCGGTCATCACCGGGGTGGTCGGGTCGGCGGTGATCGCGGTGACCGGCACGGCGCCGCGCAGCCGCTCGCAGGCCCGCAGCACCTCGGTGGTGGTGCCGGAACGGGTGATCGCCAGCACCCGGTCGTAGCGGCGGCCGAGCGGGAACTCCGAGGCGGCGAAGGCGTCGGTCTCGCCGTGCCCGCCCTGCTCGCGCAGCGCCGCGTAGGACTGCGCCATGAACCACGACGTGCCGCAGCCGATCACCGCGACGCGCTCGCCGCGCGCGGGCAGTTTCGCGCTCTCGGCCGGGGCGAGCGCGACGGCGCGCCGCCAGCACTCGGGCTGCGTCGCGATCTCGGTGGTGGTCAGGGACGACGCTGACATCGGGGCTCCTCGCCATGGGCCGGTGCGGACCGCGGCCCTGGTGCCGCGCGCGGGTACTGCCCTCAGTGTAGATGAGCGATCATGCTCGAAACGAGCATCTAACGAACAGAAATGCGCACGGCGGGTGAAGGTCGCGCGTCGGACGGTGCGAGGAGCGGTTGTGGCGTGCGTCTCAGTGCCCCGGCCGATGTCACACCGGGGCGCCCGCGCCGCCTCTCAGGGGTATGACCGCACCGCAGGCGCCCACCGAGCGCATCGTCACCGGCAACCACCCCGACCGGATCAACTTCACCGAGATGTACGTCACCCACGACTCCTTCCGGCGCGATCTGCGGCGCCTGGCGGCCGCCGTCGGCGCCGGGCGCGCCGCCGACCCCCGCGTCCGCGACGGATGGCGGAACTTCAAGCGGCAGCTCCACGTCCACCACACCGTCGAGGACGCCTGGCTGTGGCCACGGCTGAAGGGGCTCGTCGCGGACCGTCCCGACGACCTCGCGCTGCTCGCCGCCATGGAGGCCGAACACGCGGTCCTCGACCCGCGACTGGCCTCCGTCGACGCGGCGCTCGACGGCGCGGCCCCCGGGCTGCCCGCCGAGGTGGCGGAGCTGACCCGGGTGCTCGAGCAGCACCTGCGCCACGAGGAGGAGGACGCGCTGCCGCTCATCCAGTCCGTGATGACGCCCGCGGACTGGCGCGGGTTCGCCCGCGCGATGGCCCGCACGCAGGGGCCCCGCGGAGCCGCGGTGTGGGTGCCGTGGATCACCGACGGCATGACGCCGGCGGACGCGCGCAGGTTCCTCGACCGGCTGCCGGCTCCGCTGCGCGTGCTGAACAGGCTTGTCTGGCAGTCGCGTTACCGCGGCCGCCAGCTGTTCGCGCACTGACCGTGCGGCTCCGCCGCCCTGCGCACCCGTCCGGCGCACCCGCCCGCCTGCGAGTCCTCAGGCCGCCGGGCTCAGCTCTCCGCCAGGTGGTCCGTGGCGGTGCGGCTCGCGCGGGCCGTCCGGACCAGGAAGTCGGCTATCAGGTCCAGGTCGGTGTCCGCCATGCCGGCGCAGATGTCGTCCATCGCGTGGCCCAGCCCCGCGTACATCTGGGCCACCTCGGCCTCGCGCTCCTTGATGACCTGGACGAGGATCGCGCGCCGGTCGGTGGGGTTCGGGGTGCGCACGACCCAGCCGCCGCGTTCGAGACGGTCGAGCACCCCGGTCAGTGTGGCCGGGTGCAGCCCCGCGCGGCGGGCCAGCACGGTCGGTCCGATCGGCCCGAACCTGCCGATCAGGTAAAGGCATTCGAGGTCCGCGTCCCTCAGGTCGAGATGGGCGCCCACCTGGTGGTTGAGCAGTGCCATCTGGATGCTGAGATCCCGCAGGCCGTCCCTGATCAGACCGGTCAGTCTCCTGCGCCGCCGCGACGCCGCTGCAGCGGACGTCGCCTCCCCAGGCAGTGTGGAATCCATACGCAACGATCCTCACATCGCTCGCTTCAATTCCGAGTCAAGGCCCATGACTCAGGCGCATACAGTCTCACAGCACGGTTCGCGGCCCGTACCCCTTCAGGCAAACATTCGCGCCCTCCCCCGCCTGCGGAGACGGGGGAAGGCGAGGGTGGCGTGAGGGGCCCGCGGGGTCAGCCCGCGACGATGCCCTCGCCGCCGACGGCGTCGGGCACGGTGACCGCGCCGACCTGGGTCAGGGAGCCGTCCGGGCGCACCCGGAAGGCGTTGACGATGCCGGCCGCGCCGGTCTGCGCGTAGACGAAGCGGCCGTCGGAGGAGGCCGCGGCGTCGACCGTGCCGGCGTCGGTCGGGGTGTTCCCGAGCGAGGTCAGGGCGCCGCCCCGGCCGACCCGGTAGCCGGAGAGGGTGCCGCTGCCCGCGTTGGACGCGTAGAGGTGGTCGCCGGTGCGCACGATCCAGCAGGTCGCCGCCTGGCCGGTGGCCACCTGCCCGAGGTGGGTGAGCCGGCCGTCGGGGCGTACGGCGAAGGTGGCGACCGCGTTCGGGCCGGCCTCGGTGACCTGGAGGCGGCCGGCCCCGTCGAAGGTGAAGCCGAACGGGACCGCGTCGGGCGTCGAGGTGACGACCGGTCGGTCCGCGGGCGCCCCGTCCCTGTCCACCGGGAAGACGTCGATGGTGTCGGCCGCGGCCTTCGTGGTGACGACCAGCTGCGAACCGTCCGGGGTGAAGGAGACCTGCCCGGGGGTGTGGGTGAACTGCGGGGTGGCGGCCGGGTCGAGCCCGAGCGCGCGGTGCCACGACGGCACGCGCACCAGCCGGTCGCCGATCCGTGCGAAGCCCTGGACGGAACCGCCGTCGAGCGCGTTGGCGACGTAGACGAGGTTGCCGTGGAAGGTGACGCTCACCGGGAAGGTCCCGCCGGAGCCGATGACCTGCAGCAGCTCCAGCCGCTCGCCGTGCACGGCGAAGACGGAGACGGTGTCGCTGCCCGCGTTCACCGCGTAGAGCAGCCCGCTGTCGCGGTCGTAGCCGAGCGAGCCCTGCGAGGCGAGGTGGTCGACGACCGAGCCGTCGAGCACGCCGCCGCGGCCACCGGTCCGGTACACCCCGCGCTGGTGGAGGCTGCCGTCGGCGGCGCGGTGGTAGGCGACCACGGTGTTGGCGGCGGTGGCGTCGCTCTGGACGAAGACGGCCGTCGTGGCGTCGGCGTGGCCGGACGCGGTGGCCGGGTCGGCGTCGCCGGCCGCGGCGGAGGCGGCCGGCGCGCCGGTGAGCAGGGCTGTGGCGACGGCGGCCGCCGCGGCCGCGCCGGCGGCAAGGGCGGTGCGCGCGGTGCGGCGGCGCGGGCGGGCAGGGGTGGCGACGGTCATGACCAGGTGCTCCTTGGCGGAGAGGCGAGAGGTGCGTCGGCTCGTCCGGGCACCGCTCGTCAGCCGTCAACTCCCCGACGCGATAGGAGAGTTGACGGTTCTGGAGGGGTCACCGGACTGCTGCTCACGCTAGCCCGCACCGGGAGGGAACACCGGGATGAATCGGGTGAAAATACTTCAGTGTCGCGGGTCCGTAAGAACTACCACCCGGACGGGCCCGGGTCCTCCGCCAGGTCGCGGCTCAGCTCGGCGCGGATGGCCGCGCACGAGCGGGCGATCAGCCGGGAGACGTGCATCTGCGAGATGCCGAGCGAGTCGGCGATCGCGCTCTGCGTCATGCCGCGGAAGAAGCGCAGGTAGAGGATCCGGCGCTCGCGCTCGGGCAGGCGGCACAGCTGCGGCTTGACCGACTCGCGGTCCACCACCACCTCGATCGCGGGATCAGGCGCGCCGAGGGTCTCGCCGAGCGGCATCGGCCCGCTGTCCGTGGGTCCCCGCGCCTGCCAGTGGGCGTCGAGCGAGAGCGAGGTGAAGCTCTCCAGCGCCGCGAAGCCGTCCGCGACCTGGCTCTCGGTCAGTCCGGCGCGCGCGGCGATCTCCGCCGTGGTCGGGGTGCGGCCCGGCCGCTCCTGCGCCAGCTCCAGGCTCGCCGCCCTGACCCGGGCGCGCAGCACCTGCACCCGGCGGGGCACGTGCACCGACCACATGCAGTCGCGGAAGTGGCGCTTGATCTCACCGTCGATCGTCGGCACGGCGTAGCTCTCGAAGGCCGTGCCGCGCGCCGGGTCGTACCGTGTCACGGCCTTGACCAGGCCCAGTGCCGCCACCTGCCGCAGGTCGTCCAGGGACTCGCCGCGGTTGCGGTAGCGGGCGGCCAGCCGGTGGGCCATCGGCAGCCAGTCGGTGGCTATCTCCTGGCGCAGCCGCTCCTTGGGCGGCCCGTCCGGCAGCCGGGCCAGCCGCCGGAACGCCTCCGCGGTGTCGGGTGCGTCGTCGTGCGGATGCCCGGAACGCGGATGTCGCGCGGGGCCGGGGGAGCGGGTCCGCGCGGGTGTGGGATCTGCTGTCCGAAGCACGAAGGGGATGTGCCCGGCCGCCCGTACGTGAAACCTTTTGCGGCTTTTGTCGCAGTATATCCGCACCAGGGGGCGGGTAGTGACCGGAGGGAGGCCGAGGGTCGGGGGACCGGGGCCGGGCCAGGGACGCACCAGCCGGCCGCGGGTCCGCGCGCCGCCCCCGCCCCCGCCGGTTCGCGACCCCGTACGACCTGGAGACCCCATGGAGCTCACACCCTTCGCGCCGCTGTACGAGCGGACCTCGCCGTGGGCCGCGGTCTACCTCGACACGTCCGCCGGTGACGCGGCCGCCTGGGAGCAGACCGGCGCGGGCGGCGAGGGCGGCGCGGGGTTCCGGGCCCGCGGGATCGGTCGCGAGCTGGCCCGGCAGGGTGCGGACGAGGCGACCTGCCGCGCGGTCGTCGACGCCGCGGATTCCTGCCCGCACACGACGCAGCCGGCCGGCCGCGTGATCTTCGCCTCCTCCGGGAAGGTGGCTTTCGACCTGCCGCTGACCATGCCGCCGCCGGGCGGGTGGTCCGCCACCTGGTCCCGGCTGCCGCACGTGGCGCCCCTGCTGGAGCTGGTGCCGGACGAGCCGGACTGCCTGGTCGCGCACGTGGACCGAACCGGTGCGGACTTCGAACTGCGCACCGCCGCCGGGAGCGGGCCGGCCGGCGGGGGACCGGGCGGCAGATGGCCGCCGCGGCACGGCTCCACCGGCCCCGGCCACTGGTCGCAGCGGCACTTCCACCTCAACGAAGGGAACACCTGGGAGGAGAACGCACGGGCGGTCGCCGAGGAGATCCAGGACTTCGTCGTCGACACCGGCGCCGGCCTGGTGGTGCTCGCGGGCGGCGAACCCGAACGGCACGCGGTCCACGACCACCTGCCGCCCCCGCTGCGCACCGTCGTCGTGGAGGCCCCGTACGGCGACAGCGGTCCTTACGGTGACCCGCCTCCGTACGGCGACCGGGCGGCGGGCGCGCGCACGCCCCGGCTGGACGCGGACGTCAGGGCGGCCAGGCAGGACTACCTGCGGCGGCGCAGCATCGAGGAGCTGAGCCGTTTCGAGTCGGCCTGCAGCCCCGCGCGCGGGCACGCGGGCGCCGCGGAAGGGGTGCCCGCGCTGGTCGAGGCGGCTCGCGAGCACCGCATCGAGCGCCTCCTGCTGGCACCGGACGCCGAGGACGCCCACCGCGCGCTGTGGGCCGGCCCGGAACCGCACCAGCTCGCCCTGCGCCGCGGAGACGCTGCGCACCTCGGCGACGCCGAACCGTTCGCGGCGCGCGCGGACGACGTGCTGCTGCGGGCGGCGGCGGTCGGCGGCGCCGAGGGCGTCTGGGTCGGCGCCCGCGCGCACGGCCACCCCGAGGGCGGCCTCGGGGCGCTGCTGCGCTGGACGTTCTGAGCCGGCAGGACCCCCGCAGGCCCCCGGCAGGACCGGTCGTGGGCGGCTTCTCGCAACGGCGTACGCGACCAGCCCGGCGGGCGGCGCGGGCACGGCGGTGGGACGATGGGGCGGGGGAGCCTCCGGGAGGAGCGAATTTTTCATGCCTTCGTCAGGGCCGGGCCGGCCGAGGCCCGGGACGGTGCCGGGCGCGAGCGCGAGCGCGGGCGCGGTGCCCAGCCCGGCGCTGCGGGTCGCGACGAGACGGCTGCCCGACCGCGCGCTCGTCCTGACCCTCACCGGCGAGGTGACCGTGCACCGGCGGGAGATCCTGCGGCGCGCCCTGGACGAGGCCGTGCGGGCACGCCCCAGCCTGCTGGTCGTCGACCTCACCGGGATCGGCTTCTGCGACTCGACCGTGCTCAACGCCCTGCTCCACGCCCGCCTCGGCGCCCGCGCCGGGGGGGTTCCCGCTGGTCCTGGCGGGACCGCCGTCGCAGGTGATGCGGCTGCTCCGGCTGACCAGGACCGATGCGGTCTTCACGCTGCGCCCCGGCCTCGACGCGGCGCTCGCCGTGCCGCACCCGGGAGGCGGGGGCGGCGGCCGGCCGGGTGCGCGCGGGCCGCACTGACCTCGGTCCGGCGTGGGGTCGGCCGCCCATGGGGCGGACCTTCGTGGACGGGCCCCTGGTGGTCGGGTGCCCGGTGGTCGGGCCGGTGCGATCAGGCCGGGGTGTCCAGGGAGAGCGTGTCCCGGGAGACCTGCCAGAGGCGCGCCGCCGCATCCGGGTCCAGGGCGTGCGCCGCGACCCCGCCGAACATCCCCTCGGTGTGCGCAAGCGCCTCGCCGCAGTCCTCGAAGTACCGCCCGCCGACGCCCTCCAGAGCAGGGCGGGTCGCGACGAGCACCGAGGTGGCCGCGCCCTGCTCGATCGACTTGAAGGTGTAGCCGCCGCCGCTGACGGCACGGTCCAGCGCCTCCTGGCTCAGGTGCCGGGACAGGCTCGTCTCCAGGATCGCGCCGGGGTGCACCGCGTTGACGGTGATGCCGTCCGCGGCCCAGCGGCGGTGGGCCTCGACGGCGAAGAGCGAGGTCGCCGTCTTGGACTGGGCGTACGCGGCTGCCGGGTCGTAGGCGCGGCCGCGGAAGTGGATGTCGTCGAAGTGGACGCCGTCGCGCAGGTGCGCGATCGAGGTCAGGCTGACCACGCGGGCCCGGCCGGCCGCGGCGAGCGCCGGGTGCAGGCCGGTGGCGAGCGCGAAGTGGCCCAGGTGGTTGGTGGCGAACTGCAGCTCCCAGCCCTCGGGAGTGCGCAGTTCGGGGGTCATCATCACCCCCGCGTTGTTGATCAGCAGGTCCAGCGGACCGCTCCAGCCGCGGACGAAGGCGGCGACCGACGCCTGGTCGGCCAGGTCGAGGTGGGCGACCCGCACGGCGGCGTTGCCGGTGGTCGCGGTGATGGCGGCGGCGGTTCGCTCGCCGGCCGCCTTGTCGCGCACGGCGAGGGTGACCTCAGCTCCCGCGGAGGCCAGGGCGCGGGCCGTCTCGACGCCGATGCCGGAGGCGCCGCCCGTCACGACGGCGCGGCGGCCCGTGAGGTCGATGCCCTCGACGACCTCGGCCGCGGTCGACTCGGCGGTGAAGGGTGTGGTGTGGCGGGTGGGTGTCGTCTCGGTCATGGCTGAGCTGCGCCTTCCGGTCAGGGCGGTGCCGGGAGGACTCCTCCCGGGTCTTCGCCGTCCCTTCCAGGCAAACACTCCGCCGGGCCGCCCGGACGCCCCGAAGGGGGCAGGCTCGTCCGGGGGTCCGGCAGTACCCCCCACCTGCCGGGTCAGAGCGGTGAGACGGTCAGCCCGGAGGCGGCCGAGGCGACCCGCATCGCCACCGAGCCGTAGGCCGTACGCAGCCTGAGCCACGGTCCGGCGGTGAGCACGGCCACCGTGTCCGGGGATCGCGGGGAGCCCTCGGGGCCCCGCGCGCCTTGGGAGTCCCGCTCCCGCGCAGCGGCGGGGTCGCCCGCAGGCGGGCCGGGGCGCAGGAACCCCAAGGCGTGGGCGGCGTGCACGACCCGAAGCGGCACTTCGGTGCCGCCGCCGCCCGTGTGCGTCAGCGGTCTGCGCCACAGCTCCTCGGCCAGCGCGTCGAGCCCGGCCCGGGTGCGCTGCTCGGGCACCAGCGCCTCGGTGCGGGCGCGGAATTCCGCGACGGTCCGTGCCGCCGCCTCCCGCACCAGGGCGGCGTCCAGCTCGGCGTCCCTGCGCCAGTGCGAGCGCGGTGGGAGCAGCCCGGCCCAGGCCGGCCCGGTGACCGAGCCGGGCACGGTGAACTCTCCGCCGTCGACGGCGGTGGCCACCGCCTCCAGCAGCTCGCCCGCGGACACCGTCGCGTCGACCTGCCCGTCGACACCGGGACCGCTCAGCGCCATGCTCTTGACCGCGAGCACGCCCCCGAACGGCGGCTGCCCGAAGACCCCGAGCGCCGGCTCGCCCGGCGCCGACCTCAGCCGCACCACCGCTGCCTTGTCCCAGCGCAGCAGCCGGCCCAGGAAAGCGGCGGTCTCCGCCTCCCCGGCGCGTACCGTGCCGGTGTCCCCGGCCAGGGCGAGCCGCACACTCATGCGGCCACGACCTTGTCGTCCAGGTACCGCTCCAGGAACTCCTTCTCCTCCGGTGTGATCCGCCGCGGTCGCTGCGCCTGCAGGTTGTACGGCACCACGACCGTGGCGGCCCGGGCGTAGAGGACCTCCGGGTCCTTCACCTCGTACCGCACGGTCATGGACGCGGCGGTGATGTCGGTGACCCACGTCTCGACGGTGACCGGCTCATGCCGGTGCACCAGCGGCCGCAGGTAGTCGATCTCGTGCCGGGCCACCACACTCCCGCCGGTGAACGAGGCGCTGCCCTCGCCCGGCGCCAGGCGGAACATGAAGTCGATCCGCGCCTCCTCCAGATACCGGAGGAAGGCCACGTTGTTGACGTGCCCGAAGGCGTCCATGTCCGCCCAGCGCAGCGGGCAGCGGAAGATGTGGCGCGCCATCAGCCGCGGGTCAGCTTCTTGTAGGTGGCGCGGTGCGGGCGTGCGGCGTCCGGGCCCATCCGCTCCACCTTGTTCTTCTCGTAGGACTCGAAGTTGCCCTCGAACCAGAACCACTTGGACTCGCCCTCGTAGGCGAGGATGTGGGTGGCCACCCTGTCCAGGAACCAGCGGTCGTGGGAGACGACCACAGCCGCACCGGGGAACTCCAGCAGCGCGTTCTCCAGCGAGGACAGCGTCTCCACGTCGAGGTCGTTGGTCGGCTCGTCGAGGAGCAGCAGGTTGCCGCCCTGCTTGAGGGTGAGCGCCAGGTTGAGGCGGTTGCGCTCACCGCCGGACAGCACGCCGGCCGGCTTCTGCTGGTCCGGGCCCTTGAAGCCGAAGGCGGAGACGTACGCCCGGGACGGCATCTCGACCTGCCCGACGTTGATGTAGTCCAGCTCGTCGGAGACGACCGCCCACAGCGTCTTCTTCGGGTCGATGTTGGAACGGCCCTGGTCGACGTACGAGATCTTCACGGTCTCGCCGACCTTGATGGAGCCGGAGTCCGGCTGCTCCAGGCCCTGCAGCATCTTGAACAGGGTGGTCTTGCCGGCGCCGTTGGGGCCGATGACGCCCACGATGCCGTTGCGCGGCAGGGTGAACGACAGGTCGTCGATCAGCACCTTCTCGCCGAACGCCTTCGACAGGTGCTCGACCTCGACCACGATCGAGCCCAGCCGCGGGCCCGGCGGGATCTGGATCTCCTCGAAGTCCAGCTTCCGCATCTTGTCCGCCTCGGCGGCCATCTCCTCGTAGCGGGCCAGTCGCGCCTTCGACTTGGCCTGCCGCCCCTTGGCGTTGGAGCGGACCCACTCCAGCTCCTCGCGGAGCCGCTTCTGCCGCTTGGCGTCCTTCTGGCCCTCGACCTTCAGCCGGGAGGACTTGTTCTCCAGGTACGTCGAGTAGTTGCCCTCGTACGGGATCGCCCGGCCGCGGTCGAGCTCGAGGATCCACTGCGCGACGTTGTCCAGGAAGTACCGGTCGTGGGTGACGGCGACGACGGTGCCCGGGTACTTCGCGAGGTGCTGCTCCAGCCACTGGACGGACTCGGCGTCCAGGTGGTTGGTCGGCTCGTCCAGCAGCAGCAGGTCGGGGGCCTCCAGCAGCAGCTTGCACAGCGCGACGCGGCGCTTCTCACCGCCGGACAGGTTGGTCACCTGCCAGTCGCCGGGCGGGCAGCCCAGCGCGTCCATGGCCTGCTCCAGCTGGGCGTCCAGGTCCCACGCGTTGGCGTGGTCGAGCTGCTCCTGCAGCACGCCCATCTCGTCGAGGAGGGCGTCGGAGTAGTCCGTCGCCATCAGCTCGGCGATCTCGTTGAACCGGTCCAGCTTCGCCTTGGTGTCCGCGACGCCGTCCTGCACGTTCTCCAGCACGGTCTTGGACTCGTCCAGCGGCGGCTCCTGCAGGAGCATCCCCACGCTGTAGCCGGGCGACAGGAACGCGTCGCCGTTCGACGGCTGCTCCAGACCCGCCATGATCTTCAGCACGGTGGATTTACCGGCGCCGTTCGGGCCGACCACACCGATCTTCGCGCCCGGCAGGAAGCTCAGCGTCACATCATCGAGGATGACCTTGTCGCCGTGCGCCTTGCGCGTCTTGCGCATCGTGTAGATGTACTCAGCCAAGAGAAACCGTCCGGCATTCGAGAAGGGCCAATGTGCGGCTCCGCCGCGTGAGGGCAGATACACCCCATCTTGCCAGCCGTCCACCCCACGGGGCGAATGGGTCTCCGGCACCGGGGGCCTCCCGTCCCCGGCCGGGTCCCCTCGCGCGGGCGGTGCGACCGCGGGGCGACGGTCGACGCGGCGTCGTCAGGACACCGGTACGGGCTCGGGGAGGGGTGGGGCGGGCGCCGCGCGTTCCGCAGCCGGGACGGAGAGCGGCTGGGGGGTCCTGGTGAAGCGGGCCACGCCGCGGGTCAGGTCGTGCCCCACGGCGACCGCCTCGATCTCGGCGGAGTGGTAGCGGCGTCCGTCCTTCTCGTCCTCGCGGATCCTCAGCCTCCCCTGCACGAGCAGGGGTTGGCCGAGCCCGACGGACTCCTTCACATTGCCCGCGAGCGTGCGCCACGCGCGCACGGTGTAGAAGCTCGTGGGGCCGTCCGTCCACGCCCCGCGCTCCGCGTCGAAGCGGCGGGTGGCGGTGGCGAGCCGGAATCGGGTGAACTGCACGCCTGTGGCTGTGACCTGCGATTCGGGCTCGGTGGCGACATTTCCCACGACGGTCACCAGGGTCTCGTTCATCGCGCTGTCCCCTTTCGGATTTCACCGGTTTTCGGCCGCGCCCCCGGTCGGAGCGCGATGAGAACAGCGTGGACGCATTCCGGCGGCCGGGAAGGGGACGGATGAAAACTGTGGAAAACCTGCCCGCTGTGGATAACAGCGTCACCCGGAGGAGTGGCGCACCGGGCCTGGAGCGGCGCCGGAGACCACCGCGAACTGCTCCCGGACCTCGCGGTAGCGCATCAGCTCGGCCGCGACCGGTTCGAGGACCCGGGCGCGCCCGCAGTCGGCGGCCGCGTCGCGCAGCCGCCGCTCGGCGGTCTGCCCGCAGCGTCGGGCCGGGCCGCGCGCGGCGACGTGGCAGACCCAGCCGGCCAGCGGTCCGCCGACCCCTCCGACCCCCGCCATGACCAGTGGAATCCACCAGGTCAGCGTCAGCCAGCCGGTCCAGACGGCGGTCAGGCAGACCAGTCCCGCCAGGCCCAGGGTCATCAGCAGCCACTGCACCCCGCCGGCTGCGGACCACCAGCGGGGTCGCTCGGGCGCCCCGGGCCGGGCCCTGGCGATCGCGGCGTCCAGCGCGGCCGGCAGTTCCTCGCCGCCGCGCCGGGCCGCTTCGCGGACGGCCTGGGCCCACGGCGCGGGCAGCCCCCGGGCGGCGTCCGCGGCCAGCCCGCGGACGGCTTCGTCGATCACCGGGCGGGACGTCGAAAGGCGCGGGGCCGGTGCGGAGAAGCGGTCGTCGGAGCGCGAGGCAGGGGCGGGCCGCCGGCTGTGCGCCCGAACGGGTGAACCATGCTTTTTCCGTGCGAACCGGGAACAGCCTCCCGACCCGGTCCGTTCTCCGAGCAACCGACCCCACGGTGTGCCGCAAGCCTCCCGAGCGGCACGCCGCCAGTCCCTTTCCGCTGACTGACCGGCTCCGCAGGCGCCCACCGCGTCCGCAAGCCGGTCGATGAACTCCTCGCGCGCCGGATCGGTGAGCCCGGCGCCGCCTTCGCCGACGTAGAGCGGCTGGAGACTGCTCGCCGCGCGGTCCATGTCCGCCGCCAGCCGTCGCCTCGCCGCGGTGCCTTCGGCGACGATCTGGGCCAGCACGGCGCGCAGGTCCGGCAGTCCCTGCCCGGTGAGGGCGGACGCGGCGAGCACGAGTGCCCCGGCCTCCCCGTGCTCGCCCACCGCGAGGCCGTCCTCGTCGAGCAGCCTGCGCAGGTCGTCGAGGACGAGATCGACCGCGTCCTCGGGCAGCCGGTCGATCTGGTTGAGCACCAGCACGGTGACGTCGGCGTGCCCGGCCAGAGGCTGCAGATACCGCTCGTGCAGGGCGGCGTCCGCGTACTTCTCCGGGTCCAGCACCCAGATGACGACGTCGACCAGTCGCAGCAGCCTGTCCACCTGCTCGCGGTGCCCGGTCGCCGCGGAGTCGTGGTCGGGGAGGTCGATGAGCACAAGCCCTTCGAGGCTCTGCTCCTTGGCGCCGGCGTGGCCCTCACCGGCCGCGCCGCCGCCGCCAACTGAAGAGTGGACAGCACGGGACGGCCCCCCGTCCTGTGCCGCGGCCGCCAGGGCGTCGGGCGGTCCCTCCATCCGGCCGTACCTGGCGTACCGGTCCCGCGGGGCGATGCCCAGCCGGTCCAGCAGCCCCGCCGCGCGCTCCGGCTGCCACGCGCAGGCCACCGGACGGGCGGTGGTGGGCCGGCGCACGCCGGTGGGCGACAGGTCGAGTCCGGTCAGCGCGTTGAAGAGGGTCGACTTGCCGCTGCCGGTCGCGCCGGCCACGGCGACCACGGTGTGGGCCGGGGAGAGCCGCCGCCGCTCGGCCACGCGGGCCAGCAACTCCCCTGTCTCGGCGAGGGCCTGCGGGCTGATCCGGGTCCTGGACAGGCCGATGAGCTCGCCGAGCGCGTCGACCCGCGCGCTCAGCGGGTCGGTCTGCCGGTGGGCGGCGGGGCCGCCATGGGTGCGGGCGGAGGTGTCGGCGCTGGTCACCGCGGTCACCTTTCCTTCTGCAGTAGGGACACGGCGGCGATCAGGGCGGACTGCTGGGCGGCGGTGACGTCGTGGGCGTCGATGGGCGCCAGCCGCCGGTCGCGTTCGGCGTGCAGCAGGGCCGCCACCGTGCTGTCGAGGCGGTCGCCCGCGGCGTCGCGCAAGGAGAGGGCGGACTGGACGCCGACGGTCTCGGCGAGTTGCTCGCCGGCCGCCCGCCCGTGGCGTCCGCCGAGCAGGGCGGTGGACAGCAGGGCGGCGACGGCCTCCGGGTCTGCCGGCGGCCGGTCGGCGGCGCGGGCCTTGCGGACCTCGGCGCGGGCGAGGTCCCTGACGGTCCGTCGCCAGCGGCGGACCCGTTTGTCGATCCGGGCGGCGAGGGCGACGCGGTCCCGGTCGGGCCGCGCGGCGGGCAGGTCGAGGAGGACGGCGCCCGCGGGGTCCTCCTGCCATGCCTCGGCGATGTGCTCGTCCGCGGCGTCGGTCTCGGTGCGCAGCAGGGTGGCGAGTTCCTCGCTGAGGGCCCGCTGGAGGGGGCCGGGGCCGCAGGAGGGGTAGCCGTGCCAGCGGGCGAGGGCCTCGCCCGCCAGGGGGACGCCGGTGGCGACGGCGTCCCCGATCCGGAGGGCGGCCTGCTCGTAGGCGTCCTCGGCGGTCCTGGCGAGCCGGACGGCGGCGGCGTGCTGGGCGGCCGAGGCGGACGCCAGCGCGGGCAGGCGCGAGGTCAGCGAGTCCAGGGCGCCGACCGCGGTGCGCCGGGCGGCGTGCTGGCGGGCGGCCGGGTCGTCGGCGCAGTGTGTCAGCCAGGCGCGCAGCGGGGCGACGGTGGTCTGCGGCAGCAGTCCGCCGCCGCCGGCCGACTCGGGCAGTTCCGGGACGGTGAAACGGGGTACGTCGCCGAGTCCGGCCTTGGTGAGCAGGGCCCCGTAGTGGCTGCTGACGGCGTTGGCGATCTGGTGCGGGACGCGGTCGAGCACGGTGGCGAGGGTGACGTCGTAGTCGCGGGCGGTCCGCAGCAGGTGCCAGGGGACGGCGTCGGCGTAACGCGAGGCGGTGGTGACGAGGATCCAGATGTCGGCGGCGCAGATCAGCTCGGCGGCGAGTTCGCGGTTGCGGCCGACGAGGGAGTCGATGTCGGGGGCGTCCAGGAGGGCGAGGCCGCGGGGCAGGGAGTCGTCGGCCTCCAGCCGCAGTTCGGCCCGCACCGGCAGGGTCACGTCGGCGGCGCCGCGTTCGAGGTCGGCCCGGTCGTGCCCGTCCTCGTCGGCCCGGGACCGCTGGCGGACCGCCCAGGTCCTGGTCAGTCCGGGCAGCACGCGGGGGTCGGCGAACCAGGCGCGGTCCTCGGGGTGGCAGACCAGCACCGGGGTCCGGGTGGTGGGGCGCAGCACGCCGGAGGGGCTGACGCGACGGCCGATGAGGGAGTTGACGAGGGTGGATTTCCCGGCCCCCGTGGACCCGCCGACGACTGCGAGCAAGGGTGCTTCCGGGGCCTTGAGCCGGGGTACCAGATAGTCGTCGAGCTGGGTGAGCAGCTCAAGGCGGGTGCGGCGGGCCCGGCCGGCCCCTGGCAGGGGGAAGGGGAAGCGTGCGGCGTCGACACGATCACGCAGAACGGACAATGCGTCCAGCAGCTCAGGCCGTACGTCCAAGATCACCACAATGGCAGAATGCCCCATATTGCAGCGCTTTAGAAGCGCATTCGGGGCAGTTTGCCCTATTCGGCCCGCTGAGTGCCCCCATGTGACGAACGGGGGACGGGG
Organism: Actinacidiphila polyblastidii; assembly: GCF_036353415.1. Taxonomy (NCBI): domain Bacteria; kingdom Bacillati; phylum Actinomycetota; class Actinomycetes; order Kitasatosporales; family Streptomycetaceae; genus Actinacidiphila; species Actinacidiphila polyblastidii. Next base: position 91,609 of record NZ_JAZEWV010000005.1, on the reverse strand, counting down.
GACAGAATGAGCCATCGGCATAACGACTGCACAACAGCAGCATTTCGACGCGTCAAAAGCGATGCACCTTCCGCGGCCGCCTGCGATTATCGGACCGCTTCACCGAACCTCCACACCATGTCACGCGGGTGAAGCGCCCGGCAGCAGGCGTGTGACGCCCTATCCTTGACCCGATACGAGGTCACGGAACCACCCAGGGGCGGAGACAGCCGCGGCCACTGTCCGGCCCCCGTAGCTCAGTGGATAGAGCAGGCGCCTTCTAAGCGCTTGGCCGCAGGTTCGAGTCCTGCCGGGGGCGCGCTCGCCGATGGAGCGCCCCGCAACTGCCGTGGGGCGCATAGCCGCAGGTCGTGGTGACGTTATCCGGGCCCCGGTAGGAATCGCGTGAGAACCGGGGCGCCGCTGCGGGCCCATGGGTCGAACTCCGCGCCCGGTGGCTGAAACCGGACCTCCCCGACAAGCCGCGCCGCACCGGCGCCGGGCGGGCGGCCGCACGGTGGCGGTCCGCCCATCGCCCGTACTCCCGGCCTCAGTCGAGGCGTGAGATCTGGTAGTGGTCGAGGAGCCAGGTGCTCCCGGTCCGCCGCGCGAGCACTCCGAGACGGAAGGTCCTGGTGGGCTGGTCGGTGAACGAGAAGTCGACGGCCAGGTAGCCGAGCACGAGGTCGTCGGCGAGGCGCCGGGTCTCGAGGATCCGGTAGGCGACCTTCATGTCGAGCGGCTGGGCGGCGTAGTAGTCGGTGACGCCCTGCCGTCCCACGCTGTACGGACGCAGCCCCTGGAAGATCGCGTCCTCCGTGAAGGCGGCGGCCACCCGCTCCGGCTCATGGTCGTCGATGCCCGACTTCCATCGGTCGAGGACGCCGCGCAGGACGGCGGTGATGTCCGTGGTGGCGCTCGTGGCGCTCATCGGTCCTCCTCTCGGGAGGGTCAGTGGCCGGCGCTCTGGCCGCCGTCGACGTGCAGGATCTCGCCGGTGACGTAGGGGGCGTTCTCCAGGAAGACCACCGCGTCGACGATGTCGCTCGTCTCGCCCATCCGCCCGGCCGGGACCAGGCCGGAGAGGGCCTCGTGGGTCTCCTCCGCGTGCATCGGGGTCTTGATCAGGCCGGGGGAGACGGCGTTGACGCGGACGCCGCGGGTCGCGTACTCGATCGCCAGCGACTTGGTCGCCGACTGGAGCCCGCCCTTGGTGAGGGAGGCCAGGACGGACGGGACGTGGGAGTCGGCGTTGTCGACCAGGCTGGTGGTGACGCTGACGACATGGCCGCCGCCCTGGGTCAGCATCTGCCGGATGGCCAGCTGGGTGATGTGGAAGAAGCCGGTCACGTTCACGCCGGTGGTCGCCGCGAAGTCGGCCGCGGTGTAGTCGGTGAAGGGCTTGGCGACGAAGATGCCCGCGTTGTTGACGAGGGTGTCGATACGCCCGAAGCGCTCAAGGCCCGCCGCGATGACGCGCTCGGCGGTGGCGGGGTCGGCGATGTCGCCCTGGACGGTGACCAGGTCCGGGTCCTGGGAGGGGGCGATGGTGCGCGAGGTGGCGACGACCGCGTAGCCGAGCTTGCGGTAGCCGTCGACCAGGCCGGCGCCCAGGCCCTGCGAGGCGCCGGTGATGACGGCGACCTTCTGGTTCTGCGTGTCCATGACGTTCCTTCACGGGGAGTCGGGGGGTGAACGCGTCCGGCCCTGCTACTAGCCGACCGGTCGCCTATGTGAAGGTAAGCGGCACCGACGGCGAAGTCAAAGGCGCGGAGGGTCTGCGGCAGGACCTGATTTCTCGCAGGTGGAAGGCGCAGGCTCGCAGTCGGGGAGCGGGAGCGGGAGCGGGAGCGGAGGAGGGGGAGCGGGAGGGCGGCGCGGGCTCAGCCGGTGGCGGGGCGGGCGCCGCCGGACCGGTACGGATCTCCGGCCGGCAGCCAGGAGTCCGGGGCGTCGATGCCGGCGCCGCCTCGGTCCACCCCGTCGCAGAGCACCTCGACGACGGCGAGGACCGCGGGCCGGACCTCACTCCTGCGCCAGACCAGGGACCAGGTCCAGTGGATACGCGGTGCGACGAGCGGGCGGCGGACCAGGTCGGGCGGGAGCGGGTCGTTCTGGCCCTTGGGGGAGTTGACGACCGGACGGCCGAGACGGCGGACGTGGTCGTAGAAGGCCGGGCCGGTGATGCCGCCGTCGGCGATGCGGACGGCACGGGCGCCGGTGTCGGCGGCGAACTGCTCCGCGTAGACGTCCCAGGACGACCAGGACGTGGCGTCGTCGTCGAGCAGGACGAGGGTGTCCCGGGCGGCCACGTCCTCAGTGGCGTCGCCGGGGGAGACCGCGTGCAGCCGGTCGGCGCCGAGAAGCCTGGCGCGCAGACCGCGGCGTTCCAGGTCCTCGGTGCGCACCCAGCACACCGCGAGGTCCAGGCTGCCGTCGGCGACCCGGGCGGCCTGCGTGTGCGAAGGGGCGATCCAGGCGTCGATGTGGAGCCGGGCCACCGCGGAGGTACGGGCCGTCATGTCGGCGGGCAGCCAGTCGACGTAGCCGAGCCGGACCGGTTCGGAGCCGGCGAGGCGGCCGGCGCGGCGGCGGAGGTCGTCGGCCCGTTCGAGCAGCGAGCGGGCGTCCGCCAGCAGCGCGGCGCCGGCCGGGGTCAGGGCGACCGAGCGGCGGTCGCGGTCGAAGAGGCGGACACCGAGGTCGCGTTCGAGTGCCTTGATCTGCTGGGAGAGGGAGGGCCCGGCGATCAGGAGGCGCCCGGCGGCCCGGCCGAAGTTGAGTTCCTCGGCTACCGCGACGAAGTACCGCAGCTGGCGCAGCTCCACAATCGCCATGCTACGTGCGGTGGGAGGCCGCGCCTACCAGCAAGGAGGAGGCCGGTCGTGGCGTCGCCCGCGGCGGTCGGCGGACCATGGGCGCGCAGGCGTCGAGAGCTGGTCGAACGGAGCAAGGGCATGCGCGAGTTCCTGGTGGAGATCACCACCACGATCCCCGAGGGCACCCCTGAGGACGAGGTCGGCCGGCGCCGCGCCGCCGAGGCCGTCCGCGCCCGGGAACTGGCGGCCGACGGCCGTCTGGCACGGCTGTGGCGCCCGGTCGGAGAACTGCGCGGCATCGGCGTGTGGTGCGCCGCCGACGAGGACGAACTCCACGAGAAGGTCCTCGGCACACTGCCGCTGCGCCCGTGGATGTCCCTGGACGTCACCGCGCTCCAGCCGCATCCGAACGATCCGGGGTGGGCCGGGACCGCGAGGTGACGGGCGCGAGGGCCTGTTTCCGGCCATCGGTCCGGCCCGGGTCCCCGCCTCGACCCGGCCGCCGTTCGGCCCCGCCGGCCGCCTGCCACCCTGATCGCCCGCCCGACAGCCCCGCCGGCCGCTCGCTGATCGGATCACCTGACCGCGCCAGCCGTCCGCACCGCGCGCACGAGGACCCGCCATGAGCGCACGAACCACCCGCGCCCTGCCCGCTCCGACCGGCGGGCCGCCCGCCGGTCTCGCCGTGGACGCACGTCGTGCGGGCGGGAGCGGCGCCGGCCGCCGGCATGGGGGTCGGGCGGTTCGTCTTCACGCCGATCCTGCCGCTGATGCACGCCCACGCCGGGCTCTCCTCCGCCGCCGGAGCGAACCTGGCGACGGCCGACTACGCCGGGTATCTGACCGGCGCGCTCGCCGGCATCCCTGCCTCCCGCACTGGTGCGTTCGGCGCTCGCGCTGCGCGGGTCCCTGGTCGTGCTGGTCGCCACCCTCGCCGGCATGTCCGTCACGCACAGCACGGCGGTGTGGCTCGCACCGCGGCTGATGGCCGGTTCGGCGAGCGCCCTGATCTTCGTCATCGCGGCCAGTGCGCTCCTCGGGCCGCTGGTGGTCACGCCGTTGCTGCGGCACGGCTACCACCAGGCGCTGCTGCTGGCCGCAGGGGTGGTGCTGGCGGCGGCGGCCGCCGCGGGGCTGCTGCGGATCGGGTTCCCGCACCGGATCGGCACCGCCGCCCCCGCCCCCGCCGCCCCGGACCGCCGGCCGGCAGGACCGGCGGAAACCGCCGCGGCACGGTCCGGTCGCCGGTGAGCCAGCGGGTTACAGTCGGCCACGTGCGGGAAGCTCCCTTTTCCGGACTCCGCTCCGGTCGTGCCGCACGCACGGCCCGGCCGGTCGTCCGGCGACGTCCCGCCGCCGATGCCTCTGATCTGGAGCCGTTCATGAGCACACCGCAGGACCTGCTGATCGTCGCCAAGGACCTCGCGCAGCCCAGCCCTCCGGTGGAGCAGGGCGACCTCTCGCTCGCCCTCGCGGGAGCCGAGCTGCTCGATCTCCTCGACGCCCAGGCGGTCACCCTGGAGGAGGACCGCATCGTGCCGAGCGGCCCGTGGACGCCGTCCGAAGGACCGCTCGGCGACCCCGCCTCGGCGCTCGTGCGGCAGCAGCCGTACGAGTCGGTGGAGGACTGGCTGTGGCGGCGCGGCGAAGGGCTGGCGTCGGCCTACCTGGCCGTCCTGGAGGCGGAAGGGCAGATCACCCGCGAGCGCGGCCGCTGGATTCCGGTGCGGACGAGCAAGACCGTGTTCGCCGACTCGCCCGCCCGCCGCCACGCAGCTGAGCGCTGGGCTGCCGGTGAGCCCGTACTCGCCGCCCTCGCGGCCGCGATCCGCGTCGGGGAAGACCCGGTGGACCCGGTGGACCCGGTGGACCCGGTGGACCTGGCGGACCCGGTGGCCGGGGACGGTTTCGACGGGATCGACGACGAGTCCGTCGCGGCGGTGCTCGCCACCGTGAGCGGGGCCGTGGTGGAGCTGGACTCCGTACGGCAGCGCAAGACTGTGGAGGACGCGGCCTTCGACAACATCTGGCGGGCGCCGTGACCGTCCGCCGCCGCGGGCGGCGGCCCGGTGGGGCCGCGGCGGCGGGCGCGGGACGTCAGAGCGCGGCCAGGGCTCCCTGGGGAGTCCGCGGCGCCTGGGCGCCGAGCAGGGCCAGGCAGTTGGCCCACAGGACGCCGAGCTGTGAGGCGTTGTTGTAGAGCTTGGCGAACAGCACCTGGCCCTCGACCTGGGCGACGACCGAGCGGGCGGCCTCGCGGGTGTCGGCGACGGTGACCTCGCCGCGTTCGAGGGCGGCGGAGACGACCGCGGCGACCATGTCGACCTGGGCCTCGAAGATCTCCTGGAGCCGGGCGCGGACGGCCTCGGTCCTGTTGCTCATCTCCAGGGAGAGGTTGCCGAACATGCAGCCCGCCACGGTCCCGCAGCTCTGCTGGCCCGCGCGCTGCATCGCCTCGGTCTCGTCGAACAGCCGGCGCAGCCGCACCAGCGGCTCCTCGTCGCCCTCCCGCAGGACGCGCGTCCAGTCGCGCTCCTGGCGGGCCCAGTGCTCGTCGATGACGGCGAGGGCGAGCGCCTCCTTGGACTCGAAGAAGTAGTAGAAGCTGCCCTTGGGCACCCCGGCGGTCTTGCAGATCTCGGCCACGCCCAGCGCCGAGTAGCCGCGCAGCTCGATGAGCGAGCGCCCGGCGCTGAGGATCTTCTCTCTGGCGTCACTGGTCCGTCCCATACCGGACATGGTACGACCGGTCGACTACTTCGGATCGCCCGGCCGCTCCGCGCGGTCCTGGGGGAGGTCAGGCCAGACACCGATGTGGTCGGGCTCCAGCTCCAGCAGCACCCGGGACCTGATGTCCAGGGCATCGGTGTAGTCGCGCGGCAGCTGGAGCCGCCCGGCCCGGTCGACGGTGGCGTACTCCCTGGCGACGACGGACTCCTGCCCGTGCTCGTCGACCTCCGTGCGGCGTACGACCTCCGAGGCCGTACGGCCGTCCCGGATCGCCACGGTGCGGCGGACCGCGTCGGCGACCGCGTGGTCGTGGGTGACCACGACGACCGTGGTGCCCAGCTCCTCGTTGGCGGTGCGGAAGGCCGCGAAGACCTGTTCGCCGGTGGCCGAGTCCAGCTCGCCGGTCGGTTCGTCGGCGAGGACGACCGCGGGGTCGTTGGCCAGGGCGACCGCGATCGCGGCGCGCTGCTGCTCGCCGCCGGACATCTGCGCGGGGCGGCGGTCGTGGCAGTAGCCGACGCCGAGCATGTCGAGCAGTTCGGCGGCCCGTGCGGCGCGCTTGCGGCGGGTGCGGGGCCCGCTGCCGCGGGCGGCGAGCTGCATCGGCAGCACGACGTTCTGCGCGGCGGTCAGGTAGGGGAGCAGGTTGCGGGCGGTCTGCTGCCAGACGAAACCGACGATCTCGCGCCGGTACCGCAGCCTGGCCGCGGCGTCCATGGCGAGCAGGTCGTAGCCGCCGACGGACGCCGCGCCCGCGGTGGGCACGTCGAGGCCGGCGAGGATGTTCAGCAGCGTCGACTTGCCGCTGCCCGAGGCGCCGACCAGCGCCATCAGCTCGCCCTGCGCCACCAGCAGGTCGAGCCCTTGCAGGGCCTGCACCTCCACGCCGTCCGCGGTGAAGATACGGACGAGGCGGTCGCAGCTGATCAGCGAGTCCTTGCCGTACGCCGGCCGCTCGCGGCGTTCGGCGGCTGCCCGCTCCAGCTCCGCGAGGCTCCGCGCCTGCGGCCGCCCCCCGCCGGTGTCCGCTGCGCCGGACGCGGTAGCGGGGCCCGTGCCGGTGCCCGTGCGTGCACCTGCCGTACGGTCCGCGTCGGCGGCGCTGCCCGCACCTGCGGCACGTGCGTCGGCGCCCGCCGGGCGGTCCGCGTCCGCCGGGCCGCGCGCTCCGTCCGCCGCGGCGGGCCCCGCCGCTCCCGTCGTCCCGGCGGCAGCCGGACCCGCGCCCGGAGCGCGATCATCGCCAGGGCCAGGGCCAGGGCCAGGGCCAGGGCCAGGGCCAGGGCCAGGGCCAGGGCCAGGGCCCGGGTTCGTGCTCGGACCCGTCGTGTCGTGGTCGCTCATACCCGGTCCCCCACTCTCAGCTCGGTGCTCTCACGTCGTCGTGCGCCTATCCACGCCTGGACCAGGAGCACCGCGCAGGCCAGGACGAGCAGACCGGCCGAGGGGAGCGCCAGCGACCAGGGGTCGGCGTGCAGGCCCAGGCCGAAGTCGACCGGGGCGAGGTCCTGCGGGCCGCTGCCGAAGGTGAGGGCGCGCAGGTCCACACCCGGTCCCAGCAGCGGGATCACCGCCAGGCCGACGAGTACGCCGCCGACCGCCGCGAGCAGCACCTGCGGCAGCATCTCCAGCAGCACCAGGCGCTGGGACTGCGCGCGGGTCATGCCCATCGTGCGCAGCCTGGCCAGCAGCGTGGTGCGCTGCGGGGCGGCCTGGAGCAGGGACAGCAGCAGGGCCAGGGCGCTGTACACCGCGCCGGCGGCGACCGCCGCCAGGTAGATGTCCCGCGCGCCGTGCTGGAGCGGGGTGTCGGTCAGCGCCGCGCGCTGCTCGCCGCGCAGCAGCACGGTGACGTAGGTGGTGCTCTCGCGGGCGGCCTTGTGCAGGGCGGGGCCGTCGATGTGCGCGCCCGGGGCGTTCATCGCGAGCAGCGTGGTCGGCTCGGTGTACTGGTCGTACGCGGCCATGTCCGGGTGCACGCGGTGCAGTTGGGCGGCCGAGACGATCATGAACGCGGCTCCCGGTGCGGCCGGCGTCGCCGGCAGGGTCGCGGCGGCGCTGATCTCGACCGCGCCGACACCCGTGGTGATCTGCGTCGGACGGCCGGCCATCCTGCGGGCCAGGTCCGGCGAGACCACCGCGGGCAGCGGGCCGTGCCCGTCCCAGCGGGCGTAGGCGGCGGCCGGGAAGGCGGGCAGGCCGGCGGCGCGGGTGATCGCCGCGTAGCTCGCCGGGTCGACGATCACCACCGAGTAGGTGGAGTCGAAGGGCGGGGTGGGACCGTTCGGCTCGACCCGCACGGTGACCAGCCGGCCGACGCCCGGCACCTTCCGGACCTGCGCCGCCAGCTGCGGTGAGAGCGCGAACCGTGCGTCGATCCGGGCGTCCGCGCCCACCGTGGCGGCCGCCGCACGGTCCCGGCCGTGGTCGATCCCGGCGAGCACCGAGCCGCCGAAGGAGGCGACGGTCAGCGACACCAGCAGCGCCAGCAGAGGCAGTTGGGCGGTCGCGGGGGAGCGGCCCGCGCGGGCCAGGCCGAGGTGGGTGACCGCCCCGCTGAGCCGCGCGGCCGGGCGGGCCAGCACCCGCAGCGGCATCGGATAGAGCCGCAGCAGCACCAGGGCGGCGGCCACCGCGACCAGCACCGGCGCGGCGGCCAGATAGGGGTCGTCGCCGCCGTCGGTGCCGCGCTGCCGCAGCGCCGCCACCGCGCCCGCCACGAGGACGGTGACGGTCAGTTCGAGGACGAGGCGGCGCCGTGAGGGCCGGGCGGCGGCGAGGTCCTCGCGGCTCGCCGGGCGCGGCCTGCGCACCGTCCAGGCGGCCCGCAGCGGCAGCGCGAGCACGGCGATCACGGTGACCAGCGCGCCGAGGGCCACCGCGGTGGCCGCGCGGTCGGTCGGCAGCAGGAGCAGTGCGAGCGCGGTGCCGAGGACGCCGCCGGGCACCGCGGCCGCCGCCGTCTCCGCGGCGAGCCGGCGGGCGATGCCGCGCAGCGAGCCGCCGCGGGAGCGCAGCAGAGAGATCTCGACGCGCCGCCGGTCGGCGGCCAGCCCGCCCGCCATCAGCAGCACCGCGAAGGCCGTCGTGCCCACCCCGACCGCGGCGACCAGCACCAGCGGCGAGGCCGCCGCCCGGTCCCGGCTGAAGGCGCCGAGGAGGGTGCTCGCGCTGCCGCCGACGGCGACCGGGGTCCCGGTCCTGCGCTGGAGCGCGACCGAGTCGGGTCCGCTGTCGAAGGACGACAGCTCCTTCTGCAGCGCGGGCACCTGGTGCGCGCTGAGCCGGTCGACGTCCATCGGGTGGTGCCAGTACAGCGAGATGCCGCCGCCGAGCACCGGGAAGGTCATCGCGGTCGTGCGGTCCACGAGCACGGTGAAGTACCAGTACGTCTGGGGTGCTTCGCCCGGAGGCGGCGGCGGCGCGTGGACGAGGGGATGCAGCAGGTCGGGGTCCTCGTTCCACCACGGCGAGGCCGGGTCGAGCGGCGCGACGATGCCGGACACCCGCACCGGCAGCGGGACCGGGCTCAGCTGCGACAGGTGCACGGTCTGGCCGACCTTCAGGTGCAGCACCTGCGCGGTCTTCTCGGTGACGACGCCTTCGACGGTGCGCGGCCGCTCGCCTTCCTGGGGCGGCGCGGCGGGCTGGGGCAGCCGGCCCGCGACCACCCGTACGTGCCCGGCGAGCCCGGCCTGCGCGATCAGCGACGCGGCCGGGTCGTTGGGGCTGGTGCGGGCCAGGCCGGGATCGGGCACCTTGGCCTCGCCGGCCGTGCGCACTCCGTAGACCGCCTGGCCCTTGAGCAGGCTCAGCGGCGGTCGTACGAGGCTCTGGAAGGTCCGCTCGACCTGGTCGGAGCCCACCGGGTCGAGGGAGGTCTGCTCCAACGGGTCCGGCTCGTAGGAGTCGAGCAGCGTGACGCCGCGCTCCCTGAGGTCGGCGTGCCGCAGCGACTCGCGCAGGGCGTGGTTCTCGTAGCGGTCCACGCCGCGGGGGAGAGCGGCGGCGAGGAAGGCGGTGGCCAGCACCAGGGCGAACAGCGCGAGCGCCGCGGCGGGCGCGGTCCGCAGCCGGACCCGCACCCACGCGAGGCCCCCGCGCCCGCCCTCCGCCTCCGGCCCGGCCGCCTCGCGCCCGGCGTCGGCCGCGGCCTCGGGCCCCGGCTCGCGCCCCGGCCCGTGCTCTGTCCCTCGCTCCGGATTCTGCTCGTCGGTCATCTCAGTCCTCCCCCTGGCGGCGCAGCGCGGTGGCCGGGTCGCCGCGGCGTAGGGCGGTCGCCAGGACCACCAGGAGCGGTACGGCCACGACGACCGCGAGCAGTTCTGCCAGCCGGCCGGGCGGGAGTTCGACGCGCAGCTCCGGGACGGGTCTGGCCGCCTGGGCGGTCAGCACGATCAGCGGGGTGACCATGCGGGTCAGCAGCGCGCCCAGGACGATGCCCACCGCCAGGGACACCAGCACCAGCAGGCCCTGCTCGGCGGCGATCATGCGGGCGAGTCTGCGGCGGGGCGCGCCGAGCGCGCGCAGCACCGCGAACTCGCCGCTGCGCTCGCGGACCGCGCCGACCGCGGACACCGCGAAGCCGACCGCGGCCAGGACCGACGCGGCGATCACCGCGGCGGGCAGCGCGGACTGCGGGCCGGCGCCGAGCGGGTCGGCGCGCAGCTCGTCCGCGGTCTCGTCGCGCACCAGCAGGGTGTCGACGTCGGTGCGGGCGCGCAGGGCGGCCGCGACCTTCGCCGCGTCGCCGGGCCGTGCGGCCACCCACCACTCGCTGGGCTGGAGCGGCAGCGCGTCCTGCCGTTCGAGCAGCCGGTCCACCGCGCGCAGGTCGAGGACGAGCGCGCCGGCGTCCTTGACCGCGTCGCCGCCGGCGGCGGCGTCCGCGCCGGCGAGGCCGGGGTCGGCCGCGGAGGGGTCGCCGGTCAGTCCCGGGCCGGTGCCGGGCAGGGCGTGGACGGCCGCCGTGATGCGCACCGGGATGTCCACGCCGGACAGCTGCACCTTCACCATGCCGCCGACCTTGGCGCCGACGGCCTTGAGGTAGGAGTCGGTGGCGACGCCCGCGATCGGCGGCGGCGCCGGTGCGCGCGGCCGCAGCCGTACGGTGACGCTCGGCGGCTGGTCGTAGGCGTGGGGGTCGATCTTCTCCGAGCCGGTGGTGTAGGCGACGGCGAGCAGCGTGCCGCCGGTGGTGCGCGGGGCGCTCACCTGGGGCTGCACCTGGTCGGGCAGGCCGCCGAGATCGGGGTTGTCGAAGGACGAGCGGGCCTCCCACGGCTCACGCGGGTCGGCGGCCAGGTCCCGCACCGAGCCGTCGGCGGCGGTCACCCGGGCCGAGCGCAGGGTGAGCAGGTGGTGCTCGCTGACGCCGGGCAGCGAGTACACCGCGTCGACGCCCACCAGCCGCACCGGTCCGGCCGGGGCGCCGCCCGCGGTGCCGATCTGGGAGCCGAGGTCCAGGACCAGCCGGTGCGGGGCGCCGTCCGGCGGCAGGTCGCCGAGGACGAAGCCGTACGCGGCCCCCGCGCCGTCCACCACGGTCGCCACGAGATGGTCCTCGCCCGCGCTGCCCGGCTGCGGTCGTCCGTCCGCGCCGACGGCGCTGAGGGTGGCGGTGAACGCCACCGTCCTGGCGCCCTGCGGCAGCGCGAAGCCGGCCGGGTCGGCGGCCCTGCCGGCCCGCAGCGGCGCCAGCAGCGCCGCGATCGGCCGCCCGTCGGTCAGGTCGGAGCGCAGCTGCATCGCGCGGCCCGCCTGCCGGGTGTCGACGACCAGCGCGGTCGCCTCCCGCTGCTGGGTGAGCAGCAGCTGCTCGCGGGTGGCGGGGGCCGCCGCGGCGACGCCGGGGACCGAGGCGAAGATGCCCGCCTGGCCGAACGGCGGCGTCGTCATGCCGGTCACCCGCACGTCGGAGCCGACCGCGAACTGCGCCTGGTCGCGCTGCGAGCGGTCCCAGCTCGCGCCCTGCCCGATCGCGAACATGCCCATCGCGACGGACAGCACCAGCAGCATCGCCGCCCCCGCGCCGCGCCGCGGCCGCCGCGACAGCTGCCAGCCGGCCAGGGCCAGCGCGAGGCCGCGGCCGCGGGCGGCCCGCCGCTCGCCGAGCCGGGCGGCGAGCGGCAGCAGCCGCAGCACCAGGACGGTGCCCGCGAGCAGGCACAGCGCGGGCGCCGCCACCAGCACCGGGTCCACGCCGAGGCCGCCGCTCGCCTTGGTGCTGAGCGTGCCGCTGCCGGACGCCCGGCGTTGCAGCTGCCAGTAGGCGACGCCGGCGATCACCAGCAGGCCGAGGTCGCCGCCGGCCTGGAGCGCGCCGGGCAGCGCGCCGCGCCTGGCGCGGGCCGCCCGCTCGACGGCGTAGGCGCCGCCGGACCGCACCGCGGGCGCGGTCACCGCGACGGCGCAGGCCAGTGCCGCGCCCAGCGCGACCAGCCAGGCCGCGGCGGCGCTGCCGTCGCCCAGACTCACCCCGGTGCGGGCCATCGCGCCGGTGCCGGCGAGCAGCCGTGTGACGGGTCCCGCCAGCAGGGGCGCGGCCACCGCCGCGGGCACCGCCAGCAGCAGCGCCTCGGTGGCCGCGAGCCGGCCGACCCGGGCCCGCGAGCCGCCGCGGGCCCGGAGCAGCGCGGTCTCCCCGGCCCGCTCCTCGGCCAGCAGCTGCGCCACCAGCAGCAGCGCGAAGGCCGCCAGGATGACCAGCTGGAGCGCGCCGATGAGCAGCGTGGAGCGGGTGACGAGCATGCTGCGGCGCAGCGCGTCGATCAGGCCGGGCAGCGCGCTGGTGGTCTGCACCGACGCGGTCGCGGAGCCGTCCTTCAGGTCCTGCACGGTCTGCCCGACGCTGTTCTCCAGCGCGTCCATGCCGCTCGCCGAGGCGTGCCGGAAGTCGCCCTGCGCCTGCCACGCCATCGCGGCGGCGGCCACCCGCCCCGAGGTGAAGTCGGCGGGGTCGACCAGCATCGGCCCGTACGTGGTGAACGCGACGGTGTGCACGCCGCGCCCGCCGAGCGGGTCCAGGTGCCAGTACGGCGACGCGGGGTCGGCCGGGCGGTAGACGCCGGCGACGCGGACGCGCAGACGGGGGCCGCCGAGCCGGTTCGTCAGCTCGATCGTCCGGCCGGGGGCGACCTTCAGCGCCTGCGCCGCAGCCAGCGGCAGCGCGGTCTGCACCTCGGCGCTGCCCGGAGCGGCCGGCGCCGGCCACGATCCGGAGACGAGCGTCAGCCGGGACCGGTCGAAGGTGGCGAGCAGGGTCAGATCAGGGTCGCCGCCGCGGGGCGCGCCGGCCGGCCGCAGCGCGAACGGCAGCCCGTAAGGGCCCGACCGGGTGGTCCCGTGCACCTGCGTGGGCAGCCCGGCGAAGGAGCCCGCCAGCCGCTCGCGCACGGCGGTGTCGAGCGCGGAAGCACCAGATTCGGACACGTCCGCCTCGACCTCGACGGTCGCGCGCGCGGCGTCCTGGTGCTGGAGGGTGCGGCGCAGCGCCGCGTCGCCTATCGCCCCGGTGAACGCGGTGAAGGTGGCCAGCACGCTCGTGGTCAGCACCACGGTGAGCAGGGCGGCCGCCAGCAGCAGCCGGTGGGCGCGGACGCGCAGCAGTACGAACCCTGTCACCGACGCTCCCCCCATTTGCCCGCTGACCGGATGCTCTCAAACGGACGAGCGAGAGGAGAACGGCGGGAAGACGGTCGCAACGCGATCGTGACCGACCGCGGGGCGCGGCGAGGAAGCGCTTTCCGGGCGGCGCCGGGTGGCTGGAACACGACGCCCCGCGCCGTGCCGGGACCGGGGCCCGGTCAGCCAGGGGTGTTGACCATGGACGCGGCCGCGTAGACCAGGTAGTCCCAGAGCTGCTGCTCATGCTCCGGCGGGAGGGCCAACTCGTCGACGGCCGCGCGCATGTGGCGCAGCCAGGCGTCGTGGGCGGCCCTGTCGACCGTGAAGGGGACGTGCCGCATGCGCAGCCGGGGGTGGCCGCGCTCGTCGCTGTAGGTGCGGGGGCCGCCCCAGTACTGCATGAGGAAGAGGGTGAGGCGCTCCTCGGCCGGACCCAGGTCCTCCTCCGGGTACATCGCCCGCAGCTCGGGGTCGTCCGCGACGCCCTGGTAGAAGCGGTGCACCAGCCGGCGGAAGGTCGGCTCACCGCCGACCAGCTCGTAGAACGTCTGCTGCGGAAGCGAGCCGCGCCGGATCTCAGTCACCCCACCATCGTCGCAGACGCGGTGGCCGAGGACCGAAGTCGTAGGTCCTGGCGGCCGGGAGCAGGATGGACAGATGGGGGAGCAGGATGGAGACATGACCGGACCCGCGGACGGCAGGGAGGACGACGAGCGCTGCCGGGTGGCGGCGCGGGCGCTGCGGGCCCGCATGGTGCGGCGCATCGTGGCCGGCGGCGGGCTCACCGATCCGGCCTGGCGGGCGGCGTTCGCCGAGGTGCCGCGGCATCTGTTCGTGCTCGGCTACCCGCCGGACGACGAGACGCCGCAGTGGGCGGGCGGCGACCTGCGCGGAAGGCTGCGGGGGCTGTCCGGCGCGTACGCGGACCGGCCGATCGCCACCCACGTGATCGGCGGCGAGCTGGTCTCCTCCAGCAGCCAGCCGTCGCTGATGGCGCTGATGTGCGAGGCGCTGCGGGTGGCCGACGGGCACCGGGTGCTGGAGATCGGCGCGGGCACCGGCTACAACGCGGCGCTCCTCGCCCACCGGCTCGGCCCCGGCGCGGTGACCACCGTGGACCTCGACGCGGAGATCACCGACGCGGCCCGCGCGCACCTGGCCGCCTACGGCACGCCCGCCGCCCGCTCGGTGGCCGTCGTCACCGGGGACGGCGCGCTCGGCGTCCCCGACCGGGCGCCGTACGACCGGATCATGGCGACCTGCGAGCTGCCGCTGATCCCCGCGGCCTGGCTGGAGCAGTGCCGGCCGGGCGCGCTGCTGCTCGCGCCCTTCGCGACCGGCCTGGTGCTGCTCACCGTGCACGGGCCGGGGCACGCGGAGGGACGGTTCCTGCACACCCCGGCGTTCTTCGTGCCGCTGCGCGGCGCGGCCGGGGGCGGCGCGCACGGCGGGATCGGCGAGGAGCTGTTCGGCCGGGGGCGGCACCCGGACCGCAGCCGCTTCGGGATGACCGTGGCGGACGGCCGCCAGTGGGTGTGGCTGGACGACCCCGACGGCCCGGACGTCTGGGACGTCACCTCCGCCGCGCGCTGACCCCGGCCCGGTGGCCCCGCGGACCGGTCAGGCCCCGCAGGCCGGTCAGGACGCGGACCCCGCCTCCCACACCGACGCGTCGTGCGCGAACAGCACCCGGCGCGGATCGAACTCCAGCAGCCGGGCCGGCCAGCCGTCCGGCTCCGGCAGCGGTGGCAGCGCGCCCTCGGCGGCGGCGGTCGCGGCGAGCCGGGCCGCGGCGAAGTCCGAGGCGGAGGCGTGGGTCTGCCCGGCCAGGATCACCGTGCCGCCGGGCCTGCGCACCACCAGGGACTGGTGGCCCGCGGTGTGGCCGGGGGTGGGCACGATCCACAGGCCGGGGCGGATCTCGGCCTCGCCGGCCAGCTCCTCGTACCGCGCGCCGGGGAAGCCGACGAGCGGCTCGGGGGTGTGCTCGCCGGCTCTGACCAGGGCGAGTTCGGCGGCCTGGGCGAGGATCGGGGTGCGCGCGAAGAGCGGGTTGCCGCCGATGTGGTCGAAGTGCAGGTGGCAGTTGGCGACCAGGGTGATCTCGTCGGGTGCCACGCCGGCCGCGGCGAGTGCCTCACGCAGCGGGCGGCGGTGCGGCCGGTAGTGGGCGTCGGTCTCCTCGTCGGCCTCGCCGATGCCGGTGTCGAAGAGCAGCAACTCCCCGCCGTGCCGCACCAGGTAGCCGAAGGCGGGCTCCACCCGTGGCCTGCCGTCCGCGGTCTCCGCGCCCGGCCGGACGAACCAGCCGAGGTCGAGCCTGCGCAGCGCGGGCGCGGTCGCGGCGCCCATCAGGCCCGCCGCAGGGTGATCGTGGTCCACGCGCCGACGTGCACCCGGTCGCCCTCGTCGAGCGGCACCGGGGTGTAGGGGCGGATCGGGTCCTCGCCGAGGTTCACCGTGGTGCCGTTGGTGGAGTCCTGGTCGACCACCGCCCAGGTGTCGTCCGGCTGCCGGACCAGCACGGCGTGCTGGTGCGAGACGCCGGGGTCCTCCGGCGCGCGGGCCAGGTCGATGTCCGGCGCCTCGCCGGTGCTGTGCCGGCGGCGGCCGATGGTGATCTGGTTGCCGGTCAGCGGCAGCCGCACCTCGGGCGAGAAGGCCGGGAAGTACAGGCCCTCCGCCTCCGGCCCGCTGCGGGCCATCATCGCGGTGAAGTACTCCCGGTCCGCGGCGATGACCGCGACCCAGGCGGTACGGGAGACCGGGCCCGACAGGCCGGCCGAGTCCGGTCCGGCGACGGACGTCCCGGCGCCCGCGCCGGCGGGCCCCGCGCCGCCCTGCGCCGGCGACGGTAGGGGGGACGTGAGCGGATCGGCGGCGGGCGCGGCCGGTCCGGCGAGTCCGGTGGCGGTGGCCGGGGCGACGGGCGGCGCGACGGTGTGCGAGGGGGGTGGCGCGGCCGGCGGCGCGCTGTGCGCCGACGTCCCGGCGGCCGGCTGCACGGGCTGGACGGGCCGGGACGGCGGGTCCAGCAGGAAGTCGCCGGACCCGGAGGTGACCGTCACCGACTCCGAAGGCACCGGCTCCGCGGGCCGGTTGATCTGGGAGGGCCTGGAGCGCTGCGACTCGTAGCGCTGGTACGGCGGGAAGCCGGGCGCGGTGGGGGAGGGCGGCGGACCGCCCGGAGCACCGGGTCCGCCGGGTCCGGTGGGCGCCACCGTCGGCGAGTGGGTGCGGAAGTTGTACCGGCACTCCTCGCAGAACAGCGCCGCGCCCTCGCGCGGCGTGCCGCACTGCGGGCAGACCTCCGCGACCGCCGCCGGGTCGGCCTCGTACCCGGAGCCGCCGTAGCCGGGCGGCGAGGGGGAGGACGGCGGGGCGGAGGACGGGGACGTGGAGGAGGACGACGCGGACGACGGCGGGCGGGACCCGTAGGTCGACGAGGGCGCGGCCATCCGCATGCCGCAGATCTCGCACCAGTCGTCGGTTCCCGACTGGTGGCCGTTCGGACACATCGGCATGCTGCCGGCTCCCCCTCCGCCCGCCGGGGCGGGTCCACAGGTGTGGCGCGGAACGTACGTACCCGTCCGTACCCGCCCGTTACTTCTTCACGCGCACGGTCTTCGTCGACCGCGTCTCCAGGGTCATCTCGTCGGCGTCCGCGACCCTCGCCTTGAGCCGCACAGTACCGCTCGCCGCGTCCACGACGTCGACGACTTTCGCCAGCAGCTTGGCGGTGTCGGCGTTGCCCGAGGCGCTCGCCAGCTGCACCGCGCGGCCCAGCTTCGCGGTCGCGCCGTCCAGGTCACCTGCCTTGCGGGCCTCCAGGCCCTGCTGGATGACCTGGGCCAGCTCGGCCTGTCCCGTGTAGTGCGCGACCTGCGGGCTGATCCGGGTGGAGGAGGCCATGTCGTCCGTCCACACCGCGCGCACCAGACCCTGGCCGAGCACCCGCGGGGCGCCGTCGGGCTGCGGCAGCACCAGCGACAGCCGGGCGGCGAGCATCTCCTGGCCCACGCCCGCGGCCGGCACGCGCACCTGCACGTGGTAGTCGCGGGACTCGTCGCCCCACGAACCGGTCGGATAGTCGCCGGCCCGCGGCCCGGCCTCGGTGCGGCGGGCGGTGAGGTCCTCGACGGTCGGCGCGACCTGCTTGACGAAGGCGATCTCGGAGCCCTGCGGGGTCCACAGCCGCAGCGCCACGTCCGCGACCTCCTTGCCCATCGCGTTCTCCATCATCGACTGGAAGTCCGCGGCCAGGCCCTGCGGGTCGGCGACGATGTCGACCGAGCCGAGCAGCGCGGAGGCGATCCCGGTCAGCTCCTTGACCTCCCAGTCGGTGCCGACGCCGCGCGCGTCGCAGGTGAAGCGGCCGGCGCAGGAGTCGAGCGCGGCCTGCAACTCCTCCGGCTTCTCGTGCTCGTTGCGGCCGTCGGTGAGCAGGATGCCGTGCCGTATGGACACCTCCGCGCCGCCCAGCAGCCGGTCGGCGAGCCTGAGCCAGGTGCCGATGGCGGTGCCGCCGCCCGCGGTCAGCTTGCGCAGCGCCTGCTTGGCCTGCGCGCGGGTGGCGGGCCCTGCGACCGCGAGCGCGCCGTTCGCCGGGAACACCTCGCGGGCCTGGTGGGTGCCGGCCACCACGGCGAAGGACACCCCGTCGCGCAGCGCGTCGATGGCGACAGCGGTGGCCTCCCTGGCGCCGCGCATCTTGGTCGGCGGGTACTCCATCGAACCGGAGCAGTCGACCATCAGGACCACGCCGGCGCTCGGCCCGCTCTGCCCGTCGGCCGGCCGCCCGCCGGAGGTGCCGCCGCCCGTGGAGGTGACGGTGACGATCGCGTTGACCTCGCGGCCGCCCTCCGGCAGGAACTCGTTCTGGTAGACGTCGACCGAGAACTGCGGCACGTTCGACTTCGAGAAATTGGCCATCGCTTACCCCTGCGCTCCTTGTGCCCTTGCCCGTACCGCCCCCCGGCTTCCCCGGAAGCATCAGGTGGCGGGTGGGAATCCTGCCCGTGACACGGCGGCCGGGAACGGCAGCACCGCGACCGTTACGTTGTCGTGGCCGCCGCCGTCCAGCGCCAGGCCCAGCAGGGCGCGGGCGCTGTGCAGCGGCCGGGTGCGGGCGTCCGGCGGGACGGCCTCGGCCATCTCCGCGGCGGACTCCGCGTAGTTCCACAGTCCGTCGGTGCAGACCACGATCACACCGGTCCCCTCCGGCTGGAAGGCCGCGACGTGCGGGTCGACCTCGACCGCGTCCGCGCCGAGCCAGCCGGTGATGGCGTGCGCCCGCTCGTCCGCGTACGCCTCCGCCTCCGTCATGAGCCCGGCGGCGACCATCCTGGCCGCCCACGAGTCGTCCTCGGTCAGCCGGGAGGAGGGCAGGCCGCGGTCGTCGGGAATCCAGTAGGCGCGGCTGTCGCCGATCCAGCCGACGGTGAAGACCGGGCCGGTCACGACCGCGCTGACGCAGGTGCAGGCGGGGGAGTTGTGGTGCGGCGGGGCGTCCGGGTCCTCCTCCGCGGCGAGCGCGACGACCGCGTCGAAGGCGGCCATCAGCGCGGTGCGCATGGCCTCCTCGGGCGGGGCGCCGCGCTCCAGCGAGGCGAGCAGGGAGTCGCTGCCGGCCGCCGCGGCGGCGGCCGAGGCGTCGTCGGGCCGGTAGGCGGTGGACACGCCGTCGCACACCACGGCGGCCACCGCGGGGCTGCCGTCCGGCAGCGAGGCCGTGCCCAGCGTGAAGGCGTCCTCGTTGCGGTGATGGCGCAGGCCGCGGTCGCTGACCGCGGCCACCCCCTCCAACTCCTTCTCCTGGTGGTCGCGCTGGCGCGGCTGGGCGTGACCGCAGTGCTCGCAGTAGCCGTCCTCGTCGACGCCGCCGAGCCCGCAGGCCACGCAGACCGGGCCGTCGGCGGTGGGCGTCGCGGGCGCGTCAGGACGACCCGCCGCCGGCTGCTCCCGCGCCTCCTCCTGAGGGACGTCCCGCTCCCGCGCGTCGTCGCGCATCTCCTCGCGGGGGTCGGCGGGCCTGGCGACGCCGGCCAGCACGAGGGTGTCGGAGTCGGCGGCCTGCGGGGGCGCGAGCAGGAAGGCGTCGGTGCTCTCGGCGTCGGCGAGGCGACCGGCGCGACCTGCGCCGGCGGCGTCGTCGGCGCGCCCGGCGTCCGGGCGGCCCGGTGCGGCGGCCTCGGGCGCCGGTTCCGCCGCCCTCGGCGCCGGCGGGGTGCCGCCCGCCCGCCCGGCCGACGCCCCGGCCGCGTCGGAAGCGCCGTCGGAGCCGGCTTCGGAACCGCCCGCGCCTCCCGGCGCCGGCTGCGGGGCGGCCGCGGTCAGGTCGTGACCGCATCCGCCGCAGAAGCGGTCCTCGGCGTCGAGGGGGTCGCCGCAGGACGGACACGCGGCGGAGAGCGTACGGGCCTGGCGGGCCGCGGCGGGCGCGGGGGCCGCGGAGCGGGCCGACTCGGGCAGTGGTGGCATGTGTTACACCCAGGTCCTGGGGCGGAAGCGGTTGGCGCGCTCCACCAGTTCGATCCTCGTACCGCCCTGCTGGGCCAGCCGGGCCAGCACCCGGTACGAGCGCTCCAGGCCGAACCGCAGGCCGCGCTCGGTGAGTTCGGCGCCGAGCAGGTGCCGGCCGCCGTGCGTCGACGGTACGCCCGCGGCGGGTCCGCCGGCCTCCCCGACACGGCCCGCGAGCACCCAGTCCAGGGCGCTGCCGAGCACCTCGGTGGCGAGCTGCTCGCGCCGGTCGGCGTCGAGTCCCTGCCGTTGCAGGTCCTCCACCTGCCGGGCGGCGGCCCGCAGGTCGTCCAGCAGCGGGTCGGCGGGCGCCCGGTCGCGCAGCCGGGCGCGGATCGCCGCCACCCGGGCCGCGGTGTAGTGGATGGAGGACTCCGGCACCGACTCCAGGGCGCGCACCGCGCCGGCCCTGTCGCCGGACCGCAGCAGCACCCTGGCCAGTCCGAAGGCCGCGCTGACGTAGCTCTGGTCGGTGGTCCACACCAGCCGGTAGTACTCGGCGGCGTTGTCGAGCTGGCTGAGCACCTCGGCGCAGATGGCGAGCCCCAGCTTCGGCGCGGGCTCGCCGGGGAAGGCGTCGTACACCGCGTCGAAGCTCAGTGCGGCGGCGCCGTCGTCGCCCGCGCAGAGCGCGGCGAGGCCGCGGTGCCACACCACCCGCCAGTCGGCGGTCGCGTCGTCGTCGGCCTCCAGCTCGGCCAGCGTCCCCAACGCGTCCTGGTGCTGGCCGAGTTCGAGCCAGGCCCGGACGACGCGCAGCTGCTTCTCCACCGAGTCCTGCGGCGCCGACCGGAGGGCCGCGACCAGTTCGGCCGGCGCGGCGGCGGAAAGGCCCGCCAGGAAGCCCGCGTTGGGGTCGGCCGGATCGACGTGCGGCACCGGCAGCGCGAGCACCGCGGCGACCGGGTCGAGCCGCGAGACGACCGGTATCGACGGCCCCCAGGCGCCGGCGGGCCCGGCCGGCGCGGGGGCGCGCGCCGCGAGGGCGGGCGCCGCGGTTCCGGGGACTCGTCTGCGGGCCTGCCGCTCCAGCGCCCTGTCGGCGCCCAGCGCCGAGGTGTCGCCGGTCACCGGGCGCACCAACGCGGTGTCGACGACGCGCAGTTCGGGGCCGAACAGGGTGGAGAGGGCCGGCCGCGGCCGTCCGGTCTCCAGCGCGACGACCTCGCGCAGCACCCCGAGCAGCTGGTCGGACATCTCCTCGGCGGAGGCGAACCGCTTGCCCGGGTCGGGGTCGGTGGCCCGCACCAGCAGCCGGTAGAAGGACTCGTAGCGGGAGAAGACCTCGATGTTGCCGGGGTCGGGCAGGCTGTCCACGAAGACGTTCGTGTAGCCCTGGAAGTCGAAGGTCAGCACGGCGAGCGTACGGGCCACCGTGTACAGGTCGGAGGCCACCGAAGGCCCCACCTCGGCGACTTCGGGCGCCTGGTAGCCGACGGTGCCGTAGATCGCCGACTCGGTGTCGTCCATCCGCCGCACCGCACCCATGTCGATGAGCTCCAGCCGGTCCTCGGTCTGGATGGCGTTGTCGACCTTGAAGTCGCAGTACAGCAGGTTGCGGCTGTGCAGGTGGCCGAGCGCCTCCAGCGCCTCGATGGCGTACGCGATGGCCTGGGCGACCGGCAGCGGTGCGCGCCTGCCGTCCGGTGTGCGCCGCTCGTTGGCGATCTCCTTCATCGACTTGCCGCCGACGTAGGCCATCACGATGTAGCCGTCGAGGGTGCCGGTGCGCTGGTCGAGGTGCTCGACGAAGTTGTAGATCCGGACGATGTTGGGGTGCTCGATCTCGGCGAGGAAGCGGCGTTCGGAGACGGCCGCGGCCAGCGCGTCCTCGTCGCCGGTGTCCAGCAGGCCCTTGAGCACGACCCAGCGGTCGGACACCGCGCGGTCCACGGCCAGGTAGATCCAGCCGAGCCCGCCGTGCGCCAGGCAGCCCACCACCTCGTACTGCCCGTGCACGATGTCGCCGGCCCGCAGCTTGGGCGTGAAGGAGTACGGGTGGCCGCACTTGGTGCAGTAGCCCTCGGTGCGTCCCGGGCGGTCGCCGCGACTGCGGCCCACCGGTGCGCCGCAGTCGCTCCTGCTGCAGTAGCGCTTTCGCTCGGGCACCTCGGGGTCGGTCAGCACGGCGGCGGCCGGGTCGGGTCGCGGGATCGGCGGTACGGAGACCAGGCCCGCGCCCAGCTTGCCGCGGGTGGGGCCGCTGCCGCCGGCGCGGCCGCTGCGCACCGAGACCGAGCGTCCGGCGCCCGCGCCGGTCAGCGCCTCGGACAGCCGGCCCGAGACCGAGCGGCGCGAGGCCTGCGAGGTGGACCGGGAGGAGCGCGAGGTGTGGCCCGACGAGGACCGCCCCGAGTCGGCGCTGGCGCGCGCCGAGGGAACGGCGGGCACCGGGGGCGCGACGCCGGACGCGGCGGCCGTCAGCGGCGCGAGGCCGCAGGTGTCGCAGTACAGCCCGCCGTCGCCCATGTCCTCCAAGGTCCCGTCGCAACCGGGCCGTTGGCACTTGCTCACGGTCTCCCCCTCAGCCTTCCCCTGCGGTGCCGGTGGTCCTCGTCGCGGATGCGGGTCCGGATGTGCGTGCGGATACGGGTACGGATGTGCGTGCGGTCGCACTTGCGGTCACGCGCGGGCCGGTCATCCCGGTTCCCCGCGGTCCGTGGGCGTGCGCGGCGCGGCGATCTCGGCGACCGCCTGCTGGTAGCGCCGCACGGTGCGGTCGGCCCCGGCCAGGTCGCACGGCGCGCTCCACAGCAGCCGGCGCGCCTGGTCGTAGCGCTCTATCAGCAGCGGGTCCTCGGCCATGCCGAGCCGGGCCACCTTGGCCCGGTAGGCGTCGAGCCGGCCGCGCAGCTCCGCGCGCACGGCCAGCGGCGCGGTCACCGCGGTCAGCGAGTCGCGGGCCCGCAGCAGCTCCTCGTCGGCCTGCTCCTCCAGGCCGTCGAGCAGCGGGGAGAGCCGGTGCCATCGCGCGGTCCTGGCGAACTCCTCGGCGGCGGCGAGCCGTTCGTGCAGCGCCGAGGCCGGGCCGCTGACCGCGGGCACGTCGGAGGCGAGGATCTTGGAGAGCACCTCGACCCGCGCGGCGCGCGCCTCGGTGAGGGTGCGGTCGGCCCTGGACAGCACGTCCCGCAGCCGCTTGAGGCGGTGCTCCGCGTCGTCGCGCACGTGCAGCACGGCCTCGACCTCGCGGCGGATGTCCTCCAGACGGCGGCCGGCGTCCTCGTAGCGGGCGGTGTCCGGCCGCCCGGGGGTGGGCGCGGCCCGCCAGAAGGCCAGCGGGTCGGAGACGGTCTGCGCGCGCAGCGCGGTCAGCTCGGCGATCAGCTCCTCCAGGTCGTCACCGCTGGGATGGGCGCCGGGCCGCACGCCCACCGAGTGGGCGAGCGAGCGCACCCGCTGGGTCTCGGCGGCCAGCAGGTCGATCCTGGCGGGCAGCGCGGACCACACCGAGTCGGCCGCGGCCACCGTCTCCATCGCCTGGTCGTACCAGCCGTTCATCCGGCGCAGCAGCTCGTCCAGGCTCAGGTGCTCGGTCAGCCGGGCCGGGCCGGTCAGCGCGCGGGCCGCGTCGGGCACCGCCGCGCCGGTGACGGTCACCCCGTCGCCGCGCAACAGCTCGGTCAGCCGGGCCAGTTCGGTCTGCGTCGGCCAGCGGCGGCGGGCCCGCAGCTCGCGGGCGTCCTCCAGCGCGCCGGTGTACGCCTCGAAGTGCGTCCACAGCGAGGTGACGGCCGCGTCGGTGACCGCCCACCGCTCCCTGGTGACGCCGGTCAGCTCCGCGCCCTCCAGCAGCCTGCGGCCCGAGTGGTCCTGCAGGGCGAACAGGGACGACTCGATCGCCTCGTGCTCGGCCCCGAGACGTGCCAGGGCCCGGTCCACGTCCTCCCGGCTCATCACCGGTCCGGCTGGTCCCGCGACCGCCATCGCACCCTCTTCCGTCTCCGTCACCCGTTCATGTCCGTCCGCGGCCCCGATCCGCCGGCCGCCCGAATCCGTCGACCGGCCGCCGGTCCGCCGGCGGCCGTCACCTGTACGCGGGCGGCGGCGGCCCGTCGATCCCCGGCAGGTCGGCCTGCAGCCAGTGCCGGTAGGAGCGCATCCACGGACTGTCCGTGCCGCCCGAACGGTACGCCTCCAGCACGCTGTTGACCCTGCGTACCAGATCGGAGTCGCCGAGGTTCATGGCCACACCGTACGGCTCCTGGGTGACCGGCTGTCCGACCAGGCGCACCGAGGGGTCCTGCGCGGCCTGTCCCGCGGCCAGCGCGTTGTCGGTGAACACGGCGTCGGCCAGACCCAGTTGCAGTCTGACGAGGCAGTCGAGCTGGTTGTCGACGGTGAGCACGGTGGCGCCGTGCGGGTCCTGCCGCAGCTTGGTCTCGCCGGTCGAGCCGTCGGCGGTGCAGACGGTGCGGTGCTCCAGGGAGTCGTCGAAGCCGGAGACCGTCGATCCGTTCGCCACCAGGATCTGCTGTCCGGCCGTGAAGTAGGCGGTGGAGAAGGCGACCTGGCGGGTCCGGTCGCAGTTGATCGTCATGGTGCGCACCACCATGTCGACCTTGTGCTCCTGTATCGCCGGTATCCGCTGGTCGGTGGGCACGGTCAGGAACTGCACCGCGTCGGGGTCGCCCAGGATGTCCTGGGCGATCGCGTGCACGATGTCGATGTCGAAGCCGGCGAAGGTGCCGCTGGCGGGGTCGCGGAAGCCCCACAGGTAGCTGTTCTGGTCCACGCCGACGATCAGCCGGCCGCGGTCCTTGATCCGCCGCACCGCCGCGCCGTCGGTCGTACCGGACGTCGGCCGCAGGCTCGCGTCACAGCTGCCCGAGGCGTCCAGCGGCGTCGTCCAGCGCGCCTGCCGTGCCTCGCCCTGCTGCACCCGGCCCCGCGGCTGCCCGGTCTGCTGTGCCCGGGACGTGGCCCGCGCCTGTGCGTGCGCGCAGTCGCCCAGCGGGGTGAGGGTGGCCGCCACGGCCAGTGTGCAGGCCGCCGCCATCGTCGCCACGCCGCCCCAGCCCCGCCACCTGCGCTGCACCGTACGCCTCCCGCGCGGCCCGCCGCGCCCGCCGTTCACCGGTACTCCGACAGTCGACGTCCGATGCCGAAGACCGCTCCCGCCGCCGCGAGCACCGCCAGCAGGCCCGCGCCCGCCGGAAGCATCGACAGGGCGCCCCTGCCGTCGCCCGCGGCGCTCTCGAACTCCCTCGTCTCCTGGCCGACCGCCAGCTGAAGGCTGCGGTCGACGTTGTCGAAGCACTGGCCGGTGGTCGCCTGGACGACCTTCCCCTTGCTGTCCTTGCCGCCGATCACGTCGGCGACGGCCGTGGTGTAGTCGCCGTTGTCGTCGCTGGCGCGGGCGGCGGTGTGCCGGCCGCGCCAGGTCTGCACGCTCTTGATCGCGGTGTCCACCGGGGCGCGCCCCGCCGGGTCGTCGGCGAGCGCGAGCGCCTGCGCGAGCCGGCCGCCGACGCCTCGGGGGTCGTTGCCCGCGAGGCCGTTCATGCCGGTGCTGAAGTTGGCCTCGTACGCCTCGCCGGAGCCGCGCGCCACCAGCGTCAGGTTCTCGTCGCCGCGGGCCTGGAGCACCGCGATCCGGGCGGTGTTGAGCACCTGCAGCGACTTGGAGCCGTGCCGGGCGGACTCGTCGAGCTGGGCGCGCGCCACGGTGTGCCCGACCAGCAGCCAGATCAGCACCACCGCGCAGGCGCCGCTGGCCGCGACCATGCCGCGGTTGAACACCCGGTTGGTGCGCCGGTAGTGCCTCCGCTGCGCCCACACCAGCGCGGCCAGCGCGACCAGGCCCAGCCCCCAGGCGGCCCACGGCAGTGCCTTCG
Organism: Actinacidiphila polyblastidii; assembly: GCF_036353415.1. NCBI lineage: Bacteria > Bacillati > Actinomycetota > Actinomycetes > Kitasatosporales > Streptomycetaceae > Actinacidiphila > Actinacidiphila polyblastidii. Next base: position 66,096 of record NZ_JAZEWV010000005.1, on the reverse strand, counting down.
CGTGGTCGTAGTCGTGGCCGAGCCGCTCGGTCTCGGCCTGGTAGAGCTTGTCGGCGGCGTCCAGCAGGCCGCCCTTCTTGCGCATCTGGTCGTTGGCGTACCGCAGATACGCGCCGCCCAGCGGCAGACCCTGCCGGTTGTCGGCCTGCGCGGTGGCGACCAGCTGCGTGTAGTACGGCAGTTGCTCGTTGAGCGCGGAGATCTGGCTGCGCGCCTCGGCGGAGCCCTGGTTGTTGGCCGCGGCCTCGGCGATCAGGTTCGCGGCGGTCCTGACGTCCTTCTGGTACCGCGCGGAGACCGCCGCGGGCTCCTGACCGCCCACCAGGAAGCCGCCGGTGACGGTCGCGTCGGCGTCCGCCAGCGACCGGTAGATGTCGGCGGCCTTCGCGCTGAGCGGCGCGCTGTGGTCCAGCACGTTGCCCGCGGCGGTGGAGCGGTCCTGGATCTGCCAGGCGGTGACGGCGCCGAAGGCGACGACGAGCAGGGCGAGCACGGCGCCGATGATGCGCAGCCGGCCCGGTTCCGTGGTGGCCGCGGCGCGCACCCGCGCCGCGGAGTCCGTCCAGGCGGGCCGGGGCGCGGCGGGCGCCGAGGGACCGCCGGGGAGGCCGGGCGCCCCGGCGTCCGGCAGGCTCCCGGCGCGCACACCGCCCGTGCCCGGCCCGCCGCCCCGTGTCGGTGTCTGCGTCACGCACCCTCCCCCTGCGAATACCGCTGTCGACCAGCAGTATGGCTGCCGCCGGCCGTACTGCTCCAGCGTCCCCCGGGGATCCTCCCCGAGCCCCCACCCGCCCACACGCCGCGACCGGTCCCGCCGGTTCCGCCGGGGCATGCCCGCGGGCGCCCCGGAAACGTTCCCGGGACGCCCGCGGACGCCGTCCCCGGCCGACCGGCCGTCACGCGGCGCCCGCCGCACCGGACCTGACGCACCGGACCCGCCGCACCGGCCCGTGCGGGCCGGGCCGTGCGGGCCGGGCGGGCCGCACGGGACGTCAGGAGTAGTGCGCGCGCAGCCGGGCGTGCGACTCGGCGGGGGCCGCCGTGTGGTCCAGGCCGAGCAGCGCGGCGCCGAGCACCGGCGGCGCGGTCACCACATGGGGTCGGGCCTTGGGCGCGCGGGAGGCGAGCCGCTCGGTGAGCCCGTCCATCAGGTACGGGTTCCCCGCGGCCATGATGCCGCCGCCCAGCACCACGTCGGCCTCCTCGTCGAGCAGGCCGAGCCGGCCGAGCGCGACCGCGGCCAGCGCCACGATCTCCTCGGCCTGCCGGTCCACGATGCGCCGCGCGACCGCGTCGCCGGCGTCCGAGGTGGTGAAGAGCACGGGCGTCAGCTCGTGCCGCCTGGCCGGCGCGATCCGCTCCAGGTGCAGCGCCTCGATCAGCGCGTACATCGAGCCGAGCCCGAAGTGCGCGGGCAGCGTGGCGGCCAGCGCGGTGGGCTCGCCGCGCCCGTCCTCGGCGCGGGCGGCGTAGTACAGCGCCTCCTCGGCGAGGCCGGAGCCGCCGCCCCAGTCGCCGGAGATCTTGCCGATCGCCGGGAACCGCGCGGTGCGGCCGTCCGGCAGCATGCCCACGCAGTTGATGCCGGCGCCGCACACCACCGCCACGCCGCGCGGCTCGTCCACGCCGGCCCGCAGGATCGCGAAGGTGTCGTTGGCGACCCTGGTGCTGCGCGCCCAGCCGCGGGCGTGCACCGCGGCCTCCAACTGCCGTTCCTCGACCGGAAGGTCGGCGTTGGCCAGACACGCCGAGGTGTGCGCGGCCAGCGGTCTGCCGCCCGGCTCCTCGACGCGCAGGCCGGCCGCCGCGGCGGCCCGTTCCACGATCTCGGCGACCGTCGCGACGGCCGCGGCGATCCCGACGGTCGGCGGCTGGAAGCCGCCGCCGCGGGCGGCGCCGAGCACCGTCCCGTCGGCGGCGACCAGCGCCACGTCGGTCTTGCTGTTGCCGGCGTCGACGGCGAGTATCCCGCCGGGGACGAGCGGCTGGGGATACCTCCCAGGCCGGAGGCTCTGGGGGACGGTCACGCCCACGCGAGGTGCTCCCGGTTGTGCGCGATCAGACGGTCGGTCAGCGCCTCCGCGTACTCGTACTGCCCGATCAGCGGGTGCGCGAGCAGCGCGGTGAAGACCCGGTCCCGGCCGCCGCGCAGCGCCGCCTCCAGCGCCAGGTCCTCGTACGCGGTCACGTTGGCGATCAGGCCGGCGTACAGCGGCTCCAGCGCGGGGACGGGCAGCGGCGCGGTGCCGGTGGCGTCCACCACGGCGGGCACCTCGATGACGGCGTCGTCGGGCAGGAAGGGCAGCGTGCCGTTGTTGTAGGCGTTGACCACCTGGACGTCGCCGGTGTTGCGCAGCAGCGAGGAGGCCAGGGCGACCGCCGCCTCGGAGTAGAAGGCGCCGCCGCGCTTGGCCAGCAGCGCGGGCTTCTCGTCCAGCGCCGGATCGCCGTACATCTCCAGCAGCTGCTTCTCCATCGCGGCGACCTCCGCGGCCCGCGACGGCTTGGTCCCCAGTTCGCGCACCACCTCGTCGTGCGCGTAGTAGTAGCGCAGGTAGTAGGACGGCACCACGCCGAGCCGGTCGACGATCTGCCGCGGCATGTGCAGGTCGTCGGCGATGGCGTCGCCGTGCTCGGCGAGCAGCTTGGGCAGCATGTCCGCGCCGTCCGGGCCGCCCAGGCGCACCCCGCGCTCCCAGGTCAGGTGGTTGAGGCCGACGTGGTCCAGGTGCACCTGCTCGGGCGCGACGTCCAGCAGCGCGGCGAACTTGCGCTGGAAGCCGATCGCCACGTTGCACAGGCCGACCGCCTTGTGGCCGGCCTGCAGCAGCGCCCGGGTGACGATGCCCACCGGGTTGGTGAAGTCGATGATCCAGGCGTCCGGGGCGGCCCTGCGCACCCGTTCGGCGATGTCCAGCACCACCGGGACGGTGCGCAGCGCCTTGGCCAGGCCGCCGGCGCCGGTGGTCTCCTGCCCGATGCAGCCGCACTCCAGCGGCCAGGTCTCGTCCTGGTTGCGGGCCGCCTGGCCGCCGATGCGCAGCTGCAGCAGCACCGCGTCGGCGCCCTCGACGCCCGCCTCCAGGTCCGCGGTGGTCACGATCCGGCCGGGGTGCCCCTGCTTGGCGAAGATCCTGCGGGCCAGGCCCCCCACCAGTTCGAGCCGGTCCGCGGCCGGGTCGACCAGTACCAGCTCCTCGACCGGCAGGGTGTCGCGCAACCGCGCGAATCCGTCGATCAGTTCGGGGGTGTACGTGGACCCGCCGCCCACGACTGCCAGTTTCATCCCTTGACTCCCGTCAGGGTCACGCCTTCGATGAAGGCCTTTTGCGCGAAGAAGAAGACCACGATCACCGGCGCCATCACGAGGACGGTCGCGGCCATGGTGAGGTTCCAGTTGGTGTGGTGGGCTCCCTTGAAGGATTCCAGGCCGTAACTGAGCGTCCAGGCGGCCGGGTTGGAACTCGCGTAGATCTGCGGCCCGAAGTAGTCGTTCCAGCAGTAGAAGAACTGGAACAGCGCGACCGCCGCGATGGCCGGCCTGATCATCGGCACGATCACCGTGACCAGGGTGCGCAGTTCACCGCAGCCGTCGACCTTCGCGGCCTCGGTGTACTCCTTGGGGATGGTCAGCAGGAACTGCCGCAGCAGGAAGATGGTGAACGCGTCGCCGAACGCCATCGGGATGATCAGCGGCCACAGGGTGCCGTCCATTCCCATCTGCTTGGTCCAGAACAGGTACATCGGGATGATGACCACCTGCGGCGGCAGCATCATCGTCGAGATGACCAGCACCATGACCAGATTGCGGCCGCGGAAGCGGAACTTGGCGAGCGCGTAGGCCACCGGCAGTGACGACACCACGGTCAGGACGGTGCCGCCGACCGCGTACAGCAGGGTGTTGCGCCACCAGGTCAGGAAGCCCGGGGTGTGCCACACGGTGCTGAAGTTCGACCACTGGAAGGGGTGCGGCCACAGGTCGCGGGTGAGCGCCTGGTTGTCGCTCATCAGCGCGGTGAGCAGCACGAAGACGAACGGCAGGATGAAGAACGCGGCGGCGGCGATGCCGAGCGCGTGTACGCCGATCCAGTGCAGCGTCCTGCGCCGCCGCAGCGAGCGGCGGGCGCGGGCGTCCGCGCCGGGGGCGGCGCCCCGGGCGGGGGTGTTGCGGGCGAGAGTCGCCTGGGTCATCGGAATCAGTCCTCCGCCGACAGGAAGCCGCTGCGGCGGCGCATGAGCAGCGCGGTGAACGCCATGGAGAGCACGAACAGCACCAGCGCGATCACGCACGCGGAGCCGTAGTCGAAGTGCTGGAAGCCCTGGCTGTAGACGAGCTGCGGCAGGGTCAGCGTCGACTTGTCGGGGTAGCCGGGCTCGAACTGCTGCCCGGAGTTGCCGATCACGCCGGAGGCGACCTTCCCCGCGACCAGCGGCTGCGTGTAGTACTGCATGGTCTGGATGACCCCGGTGACCACCGCGAACATCACGATCGGCGAGATGTTCGGCAGCGTCACGAAGCGGAACCGCTGCCAGGAGCCGGCGCCGTCCAGCTCGGCCGCCTCGTACTGCTCCTTCGGCACGTCGAGCAGCGCGGCCATGAAGATCACCATCAGGTCGCCGATGCCCCACACGGCCAGCACGGTCAGCGCCGGCTTGGACCAGTGCGGGTCGGTGAACCAGCCGGGGGTCGGCAGGCCGACGTCGCCCAGCAGGTGGTTCACCGGCCCGGTACCGGGGTTGAGCAGGAAGACGAAGGCCATCGTGGCGGCCACCGGCGGCGCCAGGTAGGGCAGGTAGAAGGCGGTGCGGAAGAACCCCGCACCGGTCTTGATCTTGGTGATCAGCAGCCCGATGCCGAGGCCGAAGACCACCCGGAGGGTCACCATCACGACGACCAGCCACAGCGTGTTGCGCAGCGCGGGCCAGAAGAACGGGTAGTCGGTGAAGACGTAGCTCCAGTTCTTCCCGCCCGTCCAGGTCGGCGGGTTGATGCCGTTGTAGTGCATGAAGGAGAAGTAGACGGTGGACAGCAGCGGGTAGACGAAGAAGACGCTGAACCCGATGATCCACGGCGACAGGAAGCCCAGGGTGCGCAGGGCGTTCCTGCGGCGCTTGGCCCGCAGCAGCGGGTGGACGGCGGCGCTCATCACTGGGCCTGCGCGATGTCCTTGTCGACCTGTGTGTCGACGCCCTGCAGACCGGTCGTGAGGTTCTTGGACTTGCCCGACTCGTAGGCGTAGCCGAAGTCCTGGAGCGTCAGCTGGTACGCGCCGCCGTTGATGCTGGGCGGGGTGGTGGTGCTGTCCGGGTTCTGCGCGATGCCGATGAAGGTCCTGAAGCCGGGGTCGGGGTCGAGCTTCGGCGACTTCAGCGCGGCCAGCGTGGAGGGCACATTGTGGATGGCGTTGGCGAAGGAGACCACCGCGTCGGTGTCGGTGGTCATGAACTTCACCAGCTCCCAGGCCGCGTTCTTCTTGGCGCTGGTGTTGGCGACGCCGATGATCGTGCCGGACAGGTAGCCCTTGCCGTAGCTGGCCGCCTGGTCGTCGGGGACCGGGAAGGGCGCCACGCCGAGGTCGTTCATGCCGGCGTCCTTGGCCATGCCGAGCCGCCACTCGCCGTCGATGCCCATCGCGACCTGGCCGGTCTGCAGCGGGTTCTTGGCGCCGAACTCGTCACCGAAGCCGGTGCGGAACTTCTCCAGCTTGGCGAAGCCGCCGAGCGACTTGACCATGTCCTGCTGCCAGTCGAACATCGCCGCGAAACCGGGGTCCTTGGCGACCTGCGACTTGCCGGCGGCGTCGAAGTACTTCACGCCCCACTGCGCGGCCAGGTGGGTCGTGGTCGACTCGTAGCCGTGGAAGTCCGGCATGTAGCCGAGCTGGGAGTACGAACTCCCGTCGGGCTTCGTCAGCTTGACCGCGTCGGCCTTGAACTCGCTGAGTGTCTTCGGCGGCGCGGTGATGCCGGCCGCCGCGAACGCCTTCTTGTTGTAGTACAGGCCGTACGCGTCGCCCAGCAGCGGCAGCGCGCAGCGCTTGCCCTGGTACTGGGTGTACTCCAGCATCGGCTTGGGGAAGGTCGCCGCGGGGTCGATCTTGTCCTTGGCCAGGAAGGGCGCCAGGTCGGCGAAGGCGCCCGAGGAGCAGAACTGGCCGACGTTGTCGGTGGTGAAGGAGGAGACGACGTCGGGGGCCTTGGAACCCCCCGCCCGCAGCGCCTGGTTGATCTTGTCGTCGGTGATGTTGCTCTGCACCTTGACGTGGATGTTGGGGTGGGCCTTCTCGAACCGGGCGACGTTGTCGTTGATCGCCTTCAGCTCGTTCGCGGCCGTCCAGCCGTGCCAGAAGGTGATGGTGACGTCCTTGCTCGCGTCGTCGCTCGCGGAGGACGAGTTCTGCCCGGTACACGCGCTCGCGAGCAGGGTTATCGCGGCGGTGGCCGCGAGTGCGGCCGTGGCCTTCGTCAGACGGGACACTGCTCTTTACCTCCGGGACTGGGGGCTGGGGACTGGGCGAGGGTGTGAGGTGCCGGCGGGGCGGCGGGGGCGCCGTTCCGCTCGGCCGGACGGGTAGGGGGTACGGGGTCGGGTGGTGCGGTGTGCGGTCAGCGCGCGGTGTCGAACACCTCGTCGCGGGTCGTGGCCAGCGCGCTCTCCAGCGCGCCGCTCAGCACCGGGTGGGTCTGGACCGTGCCGAGCACCAACCGGGGCCGCGGCACTGCCAGTTCGGCCAGCTCCGACTGGATGAGCGCGCGCAGCGGTTCGCCGCCGGCGACGGTCACGTCGCCCGACAGCACGATCAGCTCCGGGTCGAGCACCGCCACCAGCGAGGCCAGACCGACCGCGGTCCCGGTGGCGCAGCGCGCCAGCAGCTCCGCGTAGGGTCCCGACCCGGCCTGCGGGCCGGCCTCCTCGTGCAGCCGGGCGGCCGTGGTGAGCAGCTGCGCGGCGGCCTCCGGCTGGGTGCCGGCCGGCACGTCGATGCCCAGCTCGCGGGCGATGGTGAGGACGGCGTTGCAGCCGGCCAGCTCCTGGAAGCCGCCGTTGTTGGCCTTGGCGACGTTGCGCACCAGCGGGGTGCCGGGGACCGGCAGGAAGCCGACCTCGCCGGCGCCGCCGGTCCAGCCGCGGTGCAGCCGGCCGCCGATGACGATGGCGGCGCCGATGCCCTCCTCGTTCCACAGCAGCACGAAGTCGTCGTGGCCGCGGGCCGAGCCGATCCGCTGCTCGGCGACCGCCGCGAGGTTGACGTCGTTGTCGTACTCCAGCGGCATCGGCAGCGCCGCGGCCAGCTCGTCGAGCAGGCTCGCGGAGTGCCAGCCGGGCAGGTGGCTGGCGTAGCGCAGCCGGCCGGTGCTGGGGTCGAAGGCGCCGGGCGTGCCGACCACCACCCGGTGGACGTCGGCCCGGCTGAGCCCGGCGGCCTTCACCGCGCCGTCCAGGGCCTGGCCGACCTGCTCCACCGCGCTGCCGGCCCGGCGGCTCGGGGTGAGCAGCCGGAAGGTGCCGACGGTGCGGCCGGTGATGTCGGCGACGGCGGCCCTGATCCGCTCGCTGTTCACGTCCAGCCCCGCGACGTACGCGGCGGCCGGGTTCACCGAGTACAGCTGCGCGTTCGGCCCGGGGCGGCCCGCGGTGGTGCCGGTCGCCAGCACCAGCCCCGCGGCCTCCAGCCGGGCCAGCAGCTGCGAGGCGGTGGGCTTGGACAGGCCGGTCAGCTTGCCGATCCGGGTCCGGGACAGGGTGCCGTGCTCCAGCAGGAGGTCGAGCGCGGCGCGGTCGTTCATGGCGCGCAGGACGCGCGGCGTTCCAGGGGTGCCAGCCATGCGCGCCATCCTCCCTCAGGTCACTGTTAGGAAACTTTCCTATTGGTGAAAGTCAAGGTAGGCCCGCTGTCAGCGGAGCGTCAAGAGGGGTCGGCGCTGCGTCCCCCAAGTCGTTACCTTCGCTCTCCCCGCGCACACCTGCGGCCCCTGGCGCATCCAGCGTGCCAGGGGCCGTACGGCAGGAACAGGGGGTGGACCGGGCGGGCGCCCGCCGGGCGGGCCGGGCCGGCCCTCGCCGCGGCCCCGCCGTGGGCCGGGTCAGTCCTCGCCGGCGGGCTGCGGCGGCACCGCGGGGACCTCGGAGATCGCCGTGGGCGCCTCCCTGGCAGACGCCGAGGGCGAGCCGCTGACCATCACGATGCCGGCCGCGTCGAAGGCCCGCTTGATCCGCCAGCGCAGCTCCCGCGCCACCGCGGCCGCCTGCCCCGGCATGGTCTTGGCCTGCGCCTGGATCACCACCGAGTCCGCGCCCACCGACTCCAGGCCGAGCACCCGCACCGGCTCCCAGAGCCGCTCGTCCCACGGGTCGGTCTTGGCCATCTCCTCGGCCGTCGCGGTGATCACCGTACGGGCCCGCTCCAGGTCCTCGCCGGCGCCCACCTGGACGTCGACCACCGCGGTGGCCCAGCCCTGGCTGAGATTGCCGATCCGCTTGACCTCGCCGTTGCGCACGTACCAGATCTCGCCGTTGTCGCCGCGCAGCTTGGTCACCCGCAGGCCCACCTCGACGACCGTGCCGGAGGCCACGCCCGCGTCGATCTGGTCGCCGACGCCGTACTGGTCCTCCAGGATCATGAAGACCCCGGACAGGAAGTCGGTCACCAGGTTGCGGGCGCCGAAACCGATCGCCACGCCCGCCACGCCCGCGCTGGCCAGCAGCGGGGCCAGGTTGATCTTCAGCACCGACAGCACGGTCAGCGCCGCCGTCCCCATGATCAGGAAGGACGCGACGCTCCTGAGCACCGAGCCGATCGCCTCGCTGCGCTGCTTGCGCCGCTCCGCGTTGACCAGCAGGCCGCCGAGCGCGGTGCCGGCCGCCACCTCGACGCCCTTGTTCATCCGTTCGATGGTCCGGCTGATGGCCCGGCGCACCACCGTGCGCAGCACCGCCGCGATGACCACGATGAGCAGGATTCTCAGCCCCGCCTGCAGCCATCCGGCCCAATTGTCGTCGACCCAGCTGCCCGCTTGCGCTGCGGTACGGGGAAGGGCCATGGGTGCGGCGGCGAGGGGCGTCGCGGTGGACACGGGCGAGAACCTCCGGCGTGGTGGGGAAGCCTCCAATCTAACCGCCCGACCGATGCGTTCTCATTGCACGTTCGAGGAGCGGAGAGGCGCCGGAGCGGGGAACAAAGGAGTATGAGCCCACCGACGCGCCCGCGCGCCCGCCCCCGCGCCACCAAGGGTGTGGTCCAAAACACCCCCGGTCCGTTACCCGGGCATGGTGGCGCGCCGCACCGCCTTCCGGAGAGACTTGAGCCAGATCGTCCCGGCGCGAGCCACGCGCCGCCGGCGTTAAAGGAGGCATCCGTGCCGCATGTCCTGGTCCTGAACGCGTCGTACGAGCCGCTCGGCGTCGTACCGCTCCGCCGCGCGCTCGTCCTCGTGCTCAACAACAAGGCCGTGTGCCTCGAGGAATCCGGCGCCTATCTGCACAGCGAGTCACAGGCGCTCCCGGCGCCCAGCGTCGTGAAACTCACCAAATTCGTGCGCGTGCCCTTTCGGGGCACGGTGCCTCTCACCCGCCGAGCACTCTTCGCCCGCGACGGCGGCAAGTGCGCGTACTGCGGAGCCGCCGCCACCAGCGTCGACCACGTCATCCCGCGCAGCCGCGGCGGACAGCACGCCTGGGACAACGTGGTGGCCGCGTGCAGGCGCTGCAACCACGTCAAGGCCGACCGCCACGTCGCGGAGCTGGGCTGGCGGCTGCGCCATCAACCCGCCCCGCCGTCCGGGCTCGCCTGGCGGATCATCGGGACCGGGCACCGGGACCCGCGCTGGCTGCCATACCTGCAACCCTTCGGCGCGGACGACGCCCTGGCCCGGATCGACGGCATCTCAGCCTGAGATCCGGGCTCTGCTTTATCCGGGCCGCGCCCTCGGCCTGCGGTTTCGCCGGTCGAGGGCGCGGCCCGCGCGCTGCCCCCGATCGATCACGGCCGCGCGGACCCGGCCCGCGCGTCGTGCGCCCGCGCCCCGCCGTGCGATCGGCGCGGGGGCGGGCGGGCCCGTGGCCGGGCGGACGGGCGGGCGGCGCGGCCGCCGCGCCGCCGGGTGCGGGGTGACCGGGTCGCGGGGTTCGGAAATCGGTGCGGGCGGCGGGCCCGGAGCGGGCGCGGAAGCCGTGCCGGGCGGGTTGTCCACAGGGCTTCCGCGGGGTGGTCGGAGGGTGTGTGAGGATGGGCGTCTCACCTGACGAGAAGGAGTGGGCCGCTGTGGCTGGTACGAACCTCACGCGTGAGGAGGCGCAGGAGCGTGCGCGCCTGCTCACCGTGGACGCGTATGCGATCGAGCTGGATCTCGGCGGGGCCCAGGACGGGGGGACCTACCGTTCGGTGACCACCGTGACGTTCGAGGCGCGCGAGGCCGGCGCGACCTTCATCGACCTGGTCGCGCCCGCCGTGCACGAGGTGGTGCTCAACGGCGAGTCCCTGGACCCGGAGACGGCCTTCCAGGACTCGCGGATCGCGCTGCCCGGCATCAAGGCGGGGGCGAACGAGCTGCGGGTCGTCGCCGAGTGCGCGTACACCAACACCGGTGAGGGCCTGCACCGCTTCGTCGACCCGGTCGACAAGCAGGCCTACCTCTACACGCAGTTCGAGGTCCCGGACGCCCGCCGGGTCTTCGCCAGCTTCGAGCAGCCCGACCTCAAGGCGACCTTCGCCTTCACGGTGAAGGCGCCCGAGGGCTGGACCGTGATCTCCAACTCCCCGACCCCGGAGCCCGACGCGGACGGCGTGTGGACCTTCGCGCCGACCCCGCGGATCTCCACGTACATCACCGCGCTGATCGCCGGCCCGTACACCGCCGTGCACAGCAGCTGGGAGGGCGGCGGCCGCAGCGTCCCGCTCGGCATCTACTGCCGCCCCTCGCTGGCCGAGCACCTCGACGCCGAGGCGATCTTCGAGGTCACCCGGCAGGGCTTCGACTGGTTCCAGGAGAAGTTCGCGTACGACTACCCGTTCGCCAAGTACGACCAGCTCTTCGTCCCGGAGTTCAACGCCGGCGCGATGGAGAACGCCGGCGCGGTCACCATTCGCGACCAGTACGTCTTCCGCTCCAAGGTCACCGACTCCGCGTACGAGCTGCGGGCCGAGACGATCCTGCACGAGCTGGCGCACATGTGGTTCGGCGACCTGGTCACCATGGAGTGGTGGAACGACCTCTGGCTGAACGAGTCGTTCGCGACGTACACCTCGATCGCCTGCCAGGCGGACGCCCCCGGCTCCCGCTGGCCGCACTCCTGGACGAGCTTCGCCAACTCCATGAAGACCTGGGCCTACCGGCAGGACCAGCTGCCCTCGACCCACCCGATCATGGCGGAGATCAACGACCTGGACGACGTGCTCGTCAACTTCGACGGGATCACGTACGCCAAGGGCGCCTCGGTGCTCAAGCAGCTCGTCGCCTACGTCGGGACGGACGCCTTCTTCGCCGGCGTGCAGGCGTACTTCAAGCGCCACGCGTGGGGGAACACCCGGCTCACCGACCTGCTGGGCGCGCTGGAGGAGACCTCGGGACGCGACCTGAAGACCTGGTCGAAGGCGTGGCTGGAGACCGCGGGCATCAACGTGCTGCGGCCCGAGCTGACGGTCGACGCGGACGGCGTGATCACCTCCTTCGCCGTCCGCCAGGAGGCCCCCGACCTGCCGGCCGGCGCCAAGGGCGCGGCGGTGCTCCGGCCGCACCGCATCGCCGTCGGCGGCTACGACCTCCAGGACGGCAGGCTGGTCCGCACCACCCGCGTCGAGCTGGACGTGGAGGGCGACCTGACCGAGGTGCCGGAGCTGACCGGCGTGCGCCGCCCGGACGTCGTCCTGCTCAACGACGACGACCTGTCCTACGCCAAGGTCCGGCTGGACGAGCAGTCGCTGGCCACCGTCCGCGACCACGTCGGCGACTTCACCGAGTCGCTGCCGCGCGCGCTGATCTGGGCCTCCGCCTGGGACATGACACGGGACGGCGAGCTGGCCACCCGCGACTACCTGGAGCTGGTGCTGCACGGCATCGTCAAGGAGAGCGACATCGGTGTGGTGCAGTCGCTGCACCGCCAGGTGAAGCTGGCCCTGGACCTGTACGCCGATCCGGCGTGGCGCGACACCGGCCTGAGCCGCTGGACCGAGGCGACGCTGGCCCAGCTGCAGACCGCGGCCCCCGGCAGCGACCACCAGCTGGCCTGGGCGCGGGCGTTCGCCGACACCGCGCGCACCCCCGACCAGCTGGACATCCTGCAGGGCCTGCTCGACGGCACCCGCGGCTACGAGGGCCTGGCCGTGGACACCGATCTGCGCTGGGCGCTGCTGACCCGGCTGGCCGCGACCGGCGTGGCGGGCGACGAGGCGATCGACGCCGAGCTGGTGCGCGACGCGACCTCCGCGGGCGAGCAGCATGCCGCGGGCGCGCGGGCGGCCCGTCCCACCGCCGAGGCCAAGGCCGAGGTGTGGGCCTCGGTCGTCGAGGGCGACAAGCTGCCGAACTCGACGCAGGAGGCCGTCATCGGCGGCTTCGTGCAGACCGACCAGCGCGAGCTGCTCGCGCCCTACGGCGAGCGGTACTTCGAGGCGGTCAAGGAGGTCTGGGAGTCCCGCAGCCACGAGATGGCCCACCAGATCGTGGTCGGCCTCTACCCGTCGCTCCAGGTCTCGCAGGCCACGCTGGACGCCACCGACGCCTGGCTGGCCGACGCCGAGCCCACCGCGCCGCTGCGCCGCCTGGTGGTCGAGTCCCGCGCGGGCGTCGAGCGTGCGCTCAGGGCCCAGTCCGTCGACGCTCAGGCCACCACCGGCTGAGCCCCGGGGGCTCCGGCCCCCGTCACAGGCCCGCCCCCCGGCGGTCCGGCCCGCAGCCGGGCCGCCGGGGGACCGGCCGCCGCCCGCCACGCCTGCGCCGCCCGCCGCCCCGCGGGCGCCGCGATGACCGACGCGCACCCCGCCGGGCGGCGGCGCGCCTGCGGACCACCGCCCACACCGCCGAGCCGGCGCACGCCGAGCTGGACGCCGGCCGCTGCACCGGGGCCGTGCGCCGCGCACCGGGTGGGTGCGCTCCCGCCCCCCCCCGCCCCCGCATCCGGACCTGACCGCCCCGCTGACCTGCGACGGCCGGGACGGGGAGGTCGGGTGGGCCGGCCCTCCGCCGGGCGGGGGCATCCTCCGATCGCCCCGGCGTGCCTTCCGTGACCCCCGCTCGAATCGGGTCAAGGTGAGGCAACCGCGTCCTGCTTCTCGGCCACGTGTCCACCCCCGGCCCCCCTCACCGCTCCACGCTCAGCGCGCCCAGGCTCGACGTCCTGGTCACAGCTCTAGGGAGGAACGTCCATGGCCGAGCTGACACGACGCCGGCTCCTCGGATCGGCGGCGGGCGCCATCGGCGGTGCGGCGGCGCTCGCACTGCTGCCCCCCAGCGTGCAGAAGGCGGTGGCGGCCGGCCCGCCCCGCAGGAGTTCGATCGCCGACATCCAGCACGTCGTGCTGCTGATGCAGGAGAACCGCTCCTTCGACCACTACTTCGGCACCCTTTCGGGGGTACGCGGCTTCGCCGACCCCGCCGCGCTGACCCTGTCCACCGGCCGCTCGGTCTTCCACCAGCCCGACAGCGTCAACCCCGACGGGTACGTGCTGCCGTTCCGCCTGGACACCAAGAGCACCAGCGCCCAGGCCATCCCCTCGACCAGCCACGCCTGGTCGGTGCAGCACCAGGCGTGGAACAACGGCGCGATGGACAAGTGGCTGCCGGCCCACCGCGCCGCCGACGGCGCCAACGGCCCGTACGTGATGGGCTACTACACGCGCGAGGACATCCCGTTCCAGTTCGCGCTCGCCGAGACCTTCACCGTCTGCGACAGCTACTTCTGCTCGGTGATGGGCCCCACCTGGCCCAACCGGCTGTACTGGATGACCGGCACCATCGACCCCGGCGGCGCCAGGGGCGGCCCGGTGATCTCCAACAGCGACCCGAAGCCGTACACCTGGACCACCTACGCCGAGCGGCTCCAGGCGGCCGGGGTGAGCTGGAAGGTCTACCAGGAGGACGACGACTACGGCTGCAACGTGCTGGAGTACTTCGCCAACTTCAAGAACGCGCAGCCCGGTTCCGCGCTCTACGAGCAGGGTGTGCGCCCGCAGGCCGCCGACGCCTTCGAGGAGGACGCGCGCAACGACCGGCTGCCGACCGTCTCCTGGATCATCCCGACCAGCGTCCAGTCCGAGCACCCGGACTACCTGCCGGCCGCCGGCGCGGACTTCGTCGCCAAGAAGCTGGAGGCTGTCGCGGCCAACCCTGCGGTGTGGGCGAAGACCGCCTTCATCCTCAACTACGACGAGAACGACGGCCTGTTCGACCACGTGCCGCCGCCGACGGCGCCCGCGGGCACCGCGGACGAGTACGTGCAGGGGCTGCCCATCGGTGCGGGCTTCCGGGTCCCGGCGATCGTCGTGTCGCCGTGGACGGCCGGCGGCTACGTGGCGAGCGAGACCTTCGACCACACCTCGCCGCTGCGGCTCCTCGAACACCTGACCGGCGTCCAGGAGCCCAACATCTCCGCCTGGCGCCGCAGCACCTTCGGCGATCTGACGTCCGTCTTCCGCTTCACCGAACCGGTCGCGCCGCCGCCCACGCTGCCCGGGGACACCGCGGCGCAACTGGCCGTGGCCGTGCAGGAGGTGGCGAACCTGCCCAAGCCGGAGCTGCCGGGCGCCGCCCAGTCGCTCCCGCAGCAGGAGCCAGGGACCCGTCCGCACGTGTGACCGGCGTCCCAGGGCTCTGCCGTCCTCAGCTCAGCGGCTGACCACCGGCCGACCACCGTCCGGGCGATCGGGCGGTCGCGCGGGCGGCTGCGTCGGCCGTCGCACGCTGCTCGGGCTCCATCGGCCCGCACCCATTTCCCGGCCCGCGCGCTGCGGGACCGTTCGGGTGGGCCCGCGCGTCGCGCGACGACGGTACGCCTCAGCGCGGCAGCGGCCGGACGGCCGCTCCCGGGTGGCGCCGCAGGACCGGCGAGGGCGTCAGCCCTGCTGCTGCTTGCGGGACTTGTCGGTCACGATGACCAGGCCGGCGATGATGCCGAACAGCGCCAGCGGGATCGCCACGAACAGGCCGAGCGTCTGGAGGACGCTCAGGCCGGAACCCGGGTCGTCACCGTCGTCGCGGGTCAGCGCGAACGCCGGCGACGAGATCAGCAGCATCAGCGCCGTGCCCGTGGTGACGACCCCGGCGCGCATGACCTTCTTGTTGAGCTTCTTGTCCACGCGCTCAATGTAGTGACCGCGGTCCCGGCCCGCGCGCCCGGGGTGCCTTACGGGGTGCGCGCGCCGTCCCCCAGCGCCCGTCTGACCTCCTCGGCCAGGTCGTGCAGTCTGCGGGACGCGGCCAGCTGCTCCAGCGTCAGCGGCGTGCCCTGGGCGTCCGCGACCGGCAGCCGCCAGTTCGGGTAGGCGTCCGAGGTGCCCGGAAGGTTCTGCGGCCTGCGGTCGCCGACCCCGTCGGGCAGCCACACCCCGACCATCCGCGCCGGCGTGCGGGCCAGGAACCGGTGCACCGCCTTGACCACGGCCTCCTCGTCAGCGGCGCCCTCCGGCAGCAGCCGCAGCCGGTTCAGCAGTGCGATCCACTCGGCCACCTCGGCGGCGTCCGCCGCCTGCTCCTCGGCGAGCGGCCGGGTCAGCAGCCCCAGCCGGTGCCGCAGCTCCACGTGCTCGCCGGTCAGCCGGGCCGCGGTGCTCGGCAGGTCGTGGGTGGTCGCCGTGGCCAGGCAGGACTCGCGCCACGCGGACGGCGGCAGCGGCCGCCGGTCGGCGTTCTCGCCGGTGTAGTCGCGCTCGAACCACAGCACCGAGGTGCCCAGCACGCCGCGGTCGGCCAGCTCGTCGCGCACCCCGGGCTCGACCGTGCCGAGGTCCTCGCCGATCACCACCGCGCCCGCCTCGTACGCCTCCAGCGCCAGCAGTCCGAGCATCGCCTCCGCGTCGTAGCGGACGTACGTGCCCTCCGTCGGCGGGCGGCCCTGCGGCACCCACCACAGCCGGAACAGGCCCATCACGTGGTCGATCCGCAGGCCCCCCGCGTGCCGCAGCATCCGCGCGACCAGGTCCCGGTAGGGCGCGTAGCCGGTGGCGGCCAGCGCGTCGGGACGCCATGGCGGCAGCCCCCAGTCCTGGCCGCGGGCGTTGAAGGCGTCCGGCGGGGCGCCGATCGACATGCCGGCCGCCAGCACGTCCTGCATCGACCAGGCGTCGGAGCCGCCCGGGTGCACGCCGACCGCCAGGTCGTGCACGATGCCCACCGGCATGCCGGAGTCCCGCGCCGCGCGCTGCGCCTCGGCGAGCTGGCCGTCGGTCAGCCAGGCCAGCCAGCTGTGGAAGTCCACCCGGTCCAGGTGCGCGCTGCGCGCCCTGGCCACCTGCGTCGAGCGCGGGTCGCGCAGCGCGGCCGGCCAGGTGTGCCAGTCGGGGCCGTGCAGTTCGGCGAGCGCCGACCAGGTGGCGTGGTCGTCCAGCGCCTGGCCCTGCTCGGCGAGGAAGTCGGCGTAGGCCGCGCGGCGCCCGGGGCTCAGCGGCACCGCCCGCAGCAGCGCCAGCGCGGCGGCCTTCAGCTCCCACACCGCGTCCCGGTCGATCAGGGCGTCCTTGAGCAGCACGTTGTCGCGCAGCGCGGCGGCCCTGCGCAGCAGCCGGTCGGTCTCCTCGCGGGCGTCCGGCGGCAGGTACGCGTACTCCGGGACCGCCTCGATCCGCAGGTACACCGGGTCGCGGAAGCGGCGCGAGGAGGGGCGGTACGGGGAGGGGTCGGTGGGGTGTCCCGGCACCGCCACGTGCAGCGGGTTGATCTGCAGGAAGCCCGCGCCGAGCGTGCGGCCCGACCAGGCGGCGAGGTCGGCCAGGTCGCCGAGGTCGCCCATCCCCCAGGAGCGCGCGGACAGCACCGAGTACAGCTGCGCCATGAAGCCGAAGGTCCGCCCCTGCGGTCCGGGCAGCCGGGCCGGCGCCACCACCAGGTCGCCGTGCGCGGTCCTGCCGTCGGGGGCGGCGGCGCGCAGCGTGTACCGGCCGGGAGCGCGCGGAGTCTCCGGCAGCGCGTCGCCCGCCCCGGCGTGCACGGTCAGCTGGGTGCCCTCCGGCAGTCCGGGCAGCACGCCCTCCAGGGTGCGGCGGCCGGCCGTCAGCACCGTGCACGGCGGCAGCAGCGCGTGGCTGCGGTGCTGCTCGGCGGCGGCCAGCGCGTCGCGCACCGCGCGGTCGGTGCCGGCGTCCACGCCGAGGGACCCGAGGACGGCGATCACCGTGTCGACCGGGACGGGGCTCGCCACGCCCGGCGCAGAGTGGTAGGCGACGTCCACGCCGTACATGGCGGCGAGCCGTTCCCGGGTCATCGGGCCTCCGTCCTCACGGGCGGCCGCTCGGGCCGCCTCACTGGGTGCAGCGGAACCCTTCCCGCAGCCGCGCCCCTTCTACCCTGCGCCCGCCGTGCGCCATCCCTCGCGCGTTCCTCGCGCCGTTCCTCGCGCCACGCTCGCGCCGGTTCCTCGCGCCGTTCCGCCGTGCGCGGGCCCGCAGGGGGGTTGTCCCCACCCCGAGGACGGCGGGGAGCGTCATGGTCCGTCCGCGAGCCACTCCGTAGCGTCGGCAGGGACGCCACGGAAGGAGCCCGAGGACCATGGACCACGCGGTCGAACTGCGCGACGTGCGCCGCACCTACGGCAGGGGCGGCCAGGCCGTCCACGCCCTGCGCGGGGTGGACCTGGCGCTGCCCCGGCAGAGCTTCACCGCCGTGATGGGCCCGTCGGGCTCGGGCAAGAGCACCTTCCTGCAGTGCGCGGCCGGCCTGGACCGGCCCACCTCGGGCGCGGTGCTGCTCGGCGGCCGGGACATCACCCGGCTCGGCGAGAACCAGCTGACCAGGCTCCGCCGCACCAGCGTCGGCTTCGTCTTCCAGTCCTTCAACCTGCTGCCCTCGCTGACCGTCCAGCAGAACGTGCTGCTGCCGCAGCGGCTGGCCGGGCGCCGCCCGGACCGCAGGCGCGCCGCCGAGCTGCTCGCCCGGGTCGGGCTGGACGGCCAGGGCAGGCGCCGCCCCGGGCAGCTGTCCGGCGGCCAGCAGCAGCGCGTGGCGATCGCCCGCGCGCTGGTCACCGACCCGGAGGTGATCTTCGCGGACGAGCCCACCGGCGCGCTGGACACCGTCACGGCCCGCGAGGTGCTCGGCCTGCTGCGGCACGCCGTGGACACCATGGGCGCGACCGTCGTCATGGTCACCCACGACCCGGTCGCCGCCTCGTACGCCGACCGTGTGGTCTTCCTCGCCGACGGCGCGCCGGCCGGCGAGCTGGCCGCCCCCGACCCCGCCGCGGTCGCCGACCGGATGGTCGCGCTGACCTCCCGCGGCCCGCTGGGCGCCGCGGCGTGAACGGCCTGGCCCGCGCCTCGGTCCGGTTCCGGCCCGCGTCCTTCGCCGGCACCTTCGTCGCGCTGCTCTTCGCCGCGGCCGTCGTCACCGCCTGCGGCTCGCTGCTGCAGACGGGGGTCACCGCGCACCTCGCGCCGGTGCGGTACGCGGCGGTGCCGGTCGTGGTGGCGGCCGATCCGCAGGCGAGCATCACCACCGGGCACGGCGACGACAAGGACACCGAGTCCGAGCCGCTCACCGACCAGCCCCGGGTGGCCACCGCGCTCGCCGCCCGGATCGCGGCCGAGCCCGGCGTCGCCGCGGCGGTGCCCGACGTGGCCTTTCCCGTGCAGTCCGGGCGCCTGCCGCCGCTCGCGCAGCTCACCGGCCGCGACTGGTCGGCCCGCGTCATCACGGCCGCGCGCGGCCCCCGTTCCGCGGGCGCGGCGCGCACGGCCGCCGGGCCCGGCGCCCCGGCGCTGACCGGCCGCGCCCCGGGCGGGCCCGGAGACGTGGTTCTCGACGCCGCCGCCGCGCACGCCGCGGGCGTCTCGGTCGGCGACCGCGTCACCCTGACCACGCCCGGGGGCGCCGCCGCCTACCGCGTGTCCGGCCTGCTCGGCGCGGACCCGCACATCGGGCGGGAGCCCGCGGGCGCCCCCGCGGACGCCTACTTCGCCGACCCCACCGCCGCCGTCCTGTCCGGCCATCCGGCGAAGGCCGACGCCATCGCCGTCTTCGCGCGCCCGGGGGTGGGCACGGCGACGCTCGCCGCACAGGCGGAACACGCCGTGCACGGCGCGGCGAAGGTCCGCACCGGCGACGGGCGGGGCACCGCGGAGCAGCCGCTGCTGGCCTCCGCGAAGGAGATGCTCACCGCGATCGGCGGGTCGTTCGGCGGGATCGCCACCGCCACCGCCGTGTTCGTGGTGATGGGCACCGTCGCGCTGGCGGTCGGCCAGCGCGGCCGGGAGATCGCCCTGCTGCGCGCGGTCGGCGCGACCCCGCGGCAGATCCGCCGCACGGTGGCGACCGAGGCGCTGCTGGTCGCGCCGGCCGCCGGCGCGGCCGGCATCCTGCCGGGCGTCGCACTGGCCCGCTGGTGGCTGCGCCAACTGGTGGACAAGGGCGCGGTGCCGCCGGGCCTGACGCTGTCCACCGGCTGGATCCCGATGGTCGCCGCCGTCGGCGCCGGGCTGCTCGCCGCGCTGGTGGCCGGGTACCTGGCGGCCCGCCGCCCCTCCAGGGCCCGGCCCGGCCAGGCGCTGGGGGAGGCCGCGGTGGAGCGCCGGCGGCCCGGCGTGATCCGTACGGTGCTGGGGCTGGCCGCGACCGCGGGCGGCTGCGTGCTGGCCGCGGTGGCCGCGCGGACCACCGGTGACGACGCCGCGTCCGTGGCGCTCGGCATCGTGTTCAGCTTCATGGTCGCGGTGGCCTTCCTCGGCCCGGTCGTCGCCTGGCTGGCGGCGAGCGTGCTGGGGCTGCCGCTGCGGGCGGGCGGCGGCGCGCCCGCGGCGCTCGCGGCCGCCAACACCCGGGCCAACGCGCGCCGGCTGGCCTCCGCGATCACCCCGATCGTGCTGGTCACCGCCTTCTGCGGCACCCTGCTGTGCATGCAGTCCTCGGTCACCCACGCCTCGCAGCGGCAGATCCGCGACGGCGTGGTGGCCGACCAGGTGCTCGGGTCCCGGGGCGCGGGGCTGCCGGCGTCCGCCGCGGACCGGGCCGCGCGGGTGCCCGGCGTCGACACCGCGGTCGGCGTGCTGCGCACCGGTGCGCTGTACCGCGCGAGCGGCTCGCTGAACGCCGTGAGCGTCCTCGGCGTCGGCGGCGACCCGCGGCGGCTGCCGCGGGTGCTCGACCTCGGCGTCACCTCGGGCTCCCTCTCCGCCCTGGGCGGCGACGGGCGCACCGTCGCGGTGGACGGGCTGCTCGCGGGCACCGCGCACGTCACGGTCGGCGACCGGCTCACGCTCTGGCTCGGCGACGGCGCGCGGATCCGCCCGAAGGTGGTGGCCGTCTACGGACGCGGCCTCGGGCTCGGCCAGGTGCTGCTGCCGCGGGCGGCGGTCGCCGGGCACGCCGCGACCGCGTACGACAGCGAGGTGCTGGTCCGCGACCGGGCCGGTGCGGCGCCCGCCGCCGTGGGGCGGTCGCTCGGCCGCATCGGCGACCCGGCCCCGACCGTCACCGACCGCGCGGGATACCGCGCCCGCGCCGACAAGGACCTGGAGCTCAACGCCTGGGCCAACCGGGTGATGGCCGCCGTGCTCGGCGGGTTCGCGGCCGTCGCCGCCGCCAACACCCTGGTGATGACGGTCCTCGACCGCCGCCGGGAGGTCGCCCTGCTGCGCCTGGCCGGCGGCACCCGCCGCCAGGTCCTGCGGATGCTGCGCTGGGAGGCGCTGCTGGTCGCCGCCGCCGGGCTGCTGGTGGGCGGCGCCATCGCCTGGATCACCGTCATCCCCATCGCCCGCGGCCTGACCGGCGGCTCCCCCTACCTGCCGCCCGTCACCGCCCTGACCCTCACGGCCGCCACGGTCGCCCTCGCCCTGGCCACCACCGCCCTCCCCGCCCGCGCCCTCCTGCGCACCAGCCCCGCGGCCGCGGGCGCCGCCCGCGAGTAGGCGGGCGGGGGCGCGGGGCGCGCGCGAGCGGGGCGCCCCCGGGGCCGCCACGGCCCGGTCAGCGGGGGGTCACCACGACGTACGCCGCGGGGGTCCGGTCGGTGGACGCCGTCAGCGCGGTCCTGACCACCGCCGCCTGCTGCTCGGGGGAGGCCGCCAGCTTGGCCGGCGTCAGGTGCACCAGGGTGATGCCCAGCGCCTCCAGGTGCTCGCGCTGCCGCGCGTACCGGGTCCACGCCGCCTCGTCGGCCCCCGCCATGGCGCTGCGCGCGTCCAGCGACACCGCGACCGCGTGCTCCGGCCAGTAGGCGTCCACCCCGCCCAGCGGCGGTCCGCCCGGCAGCCGCAGCGCCACGTTCCACACCGGGTCGGGCAGCGCGTGGCGGCGCACCATCGCGTACAGCCGCTCCTCGGCCATCGTCCGGTCCGCGGCCCGCAGATCGGCCACCGCGCCCGCCACGTGGGGCAGTTCCAGCAGCCCGGCGTCGGCCAGCTCGCGCACCACCGCGGAGGCGTCGCAGTGGCCGCCGCGCACCGCCTCGCACAGCAGGACCCGTACGGTGTCCGGGTCGCCGATCACCCCGAGCGCGTCGGCCAGCGCCCGCGGCACCGGCGCGCAGGGCACGCCCCCGACGTCCTGCGGGCGCGGCAGCGTCCTGGCCCGGCGGACGGCCACCCCGCGGGTGTCGCGCAGCCGCCGCTGCCGGGACACCAGCACGTCGACGACGGGCACCCCCGGCAGCGGCGGCACCGCCTCGAACCGGTGCAGCGCCAGCGCGGCGAGCCCGGTCACCATCGCCTCCCGGCCGCCGCCCGCCGGGCCGTGCGCGCCCGGGTCCCGCCCCGCGTACAGCAGCGCGGCCTGCACCCGCTCCAGGCTGCTCGGCGGGCCCGCGTGCAGCAGGTACACCTGCGGCAGCAGTCGCTGCCAGGCGCCGCCGGGGCGGCAGCGCTCGGCGATCAGCGCGGCGCCGATGCCGCGCTCGCGCAGCTGACGCGACGTCAGGACGCTGGTGTCGAAGGCGGGGAGGCGGTCCGGGGCGGCGGGGGTGCGGTGGTTCACGTTCATGGCGGGAGACTTCCCGTCCTGCGCCGGGCCGCTAACCGCTGTTACACGCCCGTCGACACATCGGGACAACGCCGGCCTCAAGCCCATATGTCCGGTTGCCGAGATGCGCCGGTCCACCCGGGTGAACGCCGGCCGCTCTCCCGGGGGCGCGGGCCGTCCCGCGGGGGTGTGGGGAGCCTTCCCTAAGGCTCCCCACACCCCCGCCAGATCGTCAGGCGCGGGCGTCGCACTCCTGGGCGCGCAGGCCGCGCGCGAGGTCGTCGCGCGACTCGAGCACGAGCCGCCGCAGCGCCGGCGCCGCGTCCGGGTGGCCGTCGAGCCACGCGTCCGCCGCGTCGAGCGCCGCCGTGCCGTCCTGGAACTGCGGGAACAGCCCGCGCACGACCGACATGCCGATCTCGATCGACCGCGACGCCCACACCTCTTCGAGCGCCGCGAAGTACGGCTGCACGTAGGGCGCGAGCAGGTCCCGGCGGCCCGGCTGGGCGAACCCCGCGATGGTCGCCTCGACCAGCGCGTTGGAGAGCCGGTCGGACTCCACGACCTCCGACCAGGCCACCGCCTTGACCGCCGCTGAGGGCCGCGCCGCCAGGCACCGCACCTCATGGCGGTGGCCGGACGCGGTGTCGTCCCTGGCCCGCTCCGCGGCGATCACCGCCGCGTCCGCGACGCCCTCGGCGGTCAGCGTCTCCAGGAACGTCCAGCGCAGCTCCTGGTCGACGTCCAGGCCGTCGATCCTGGCCGAGCCGTCCAGCAGGCCGCCGAGCAGCCGCAGGTCGTCCGCCGAGCCGGCCACCGCGGCGAAGAACCGCGCCCAGGCCAGCTGGTGGCCGCTGCCCGGCTCGGCCCGCCGCAGCTCGCGCAGGGCGCCGTCGGCCAGCTCGCGGGCCGCGGTCCCGCGGTGCTGCGGCGCCACGTACGAGGCCAGCGCGGTGCGCGCCTGGAGGTGCAGGGACTGGAGCACGCCGATGCCGGTCTCCCTGCCGCCGAAGCGCAGCACCAGCGCCAGGTACTCGCCGGCCGGCATCAGTCCGTCCCGGGTGAGGCTCCACACCGCGGCCCAGGCCAGCGCGCGCGCCAGCGGGTCGGTGAGGTCGCCCAGGTGTCCGCGCAGCGTCTCCAGCGAGGCGTCGTCGAAGCGGATCTTGCCGTACGTCAGGTCGTCGTCGTTGACCAGCACCAGGTCGGGCCGCTGCTGCCCGGCGAGTTCGGCGACGACCGTCGAGGGTCCCGCGACGTCCGCCTCGGCCCGCGCGTACCGTTCCAGCGCCCCTTCGGCGGTCAGCCGGTACAGGCCCACCGCCACCCGGTGCGGCCGCAGTTCGGGATACGCCGGCTCGGCGGTCTGCAGCACCGCTAGCTCGGCGATCCGGCCCTCGGCGTCGTACCCCACCCGCGGGGTCAGCGAGTTGACGCCCGCGGTCTCCAGCCAGGAGCGGGACCAGGCCGCCATGTCGCGGCCCGACGTCTCGCCCAGCACCGCCAGCAGGTCGGCGAGCGTGGTGTTGCCGTAGGCGTGCCGCTTGAAGTACCGCCGGGCGGCCTCCAGGAAGGCGTCCCGGCCGACGTAGGCGACGAGCTGCTTGAGCACCGCCGCGCCCTTGGAGTACGTGATGCCGTCGAAGTTGAGCTTGGCGTCCTCCAGGTCGCGGATGTCGGCGACCACCGGGTGCGTGGAGGGCAGCTGGTCGGCGCGGTACGCCCACGCCTTGCGGCGGTTGGCGAAGGTGATCCAGCCCTCGGCGTACCGGGTCGCCTCGACCTGCGAGAAGGCGCCCATGAAGTCCGCGAAGGACTCCTTCAGCCACAGGTCGTCCCACCAGCGCATGGTCACCAGGTCGCCGAACCACATGTGCGACATCTCGTGCAGCACGACGTTCGCCCGGTGCTCGTACGCCGCCCGGGTCACCTTGCCGCGGAAGACGAACTCCTCCCGGAACGTGACCAGTCCGGGGTTCTCCATGGCGCCCAGGTTGTACTCCGGCACGAACGCCTGGTCGTACTTGCCGAACGGGTAGGGGTAGTCGAAGTGCTCGTGGAAGAAGTCCAGGCCCTGCTTGGTCACTTCGAAGATCTCGTCGGCGTCGAAGTGCCGCGCGAGCGACCTGCGGCACAGCGCCGACAGCGGGATGTCCAGCACCGCCGAGCGCCCGCCCGCGCCGCCCTCGCCCGGGGCCGCCGCGCGCGAGTAGTGGTCGTGCTCCACGTGGTAGGGACCGGCCACCACCGCGGTGATGTACGTGGAGATCGGCTGCGTGGGCAGGAACCGCACCACCTGGCCGCCGCCGTCGGCCGGCTGCGGCTCGCCGTCGGCCGCGCCGTTGCCCAGCACCGTCCAGCCCTCGGGCGCGGTCACCTGGAAGGTGAACGGCGCCTTCAGGTCGGGCTGTTCGAAGTTGGCGAAGACCCGCCGCGAGTCGGCCGGCTCGTACTGCGTGTACAGGTAGACCTCGCCGTCCTCCGGGTCCTCGAAGCGGTGCAGGCCCTCGCCGGTCCTGCTGTACGCGCAGAGGGCGTCCACCACGAGGGTGTTGCGCGCCTCCAGGCCGTCCAGCGCGACGCGCGACCCGTCGAAGACCTTCGCCGGGTCCAGGTCGCGGCCGTTGAGCCGGACCGAGGTCACCGACGGCGCGAGCAGGTCGGCGAAGGTCGAGGCGCCGGGCTCGGCGCAGCGGAAGTCGATCACCGTGGTGGACCGGAACGTCCGCGGCCGGTCGCCGTCCGCCGCCCCCACCGCCGACCGTACGTCGAGCGCCACGTCGTACCGCTCGACGGACAGGATCGCGGCCCGCTCTCGGGCTTCCTCACGGCTCAGGTTCTCGCCGGGCACGGGCGACTCCTTTGTCTTCCCTCGGATGGTGCACTGACATGCTGGATCGCAGCTCTGGCATCCTCCCACGGGGCCCCGCGAGGTCCCCTGCGCGGCTGCCCGCGCGCGCGGGGAATGCCGTCGGTCCGGTTCCCGTTGTCGGTCACAGACAAGAAGGTCGACAGACCGCTCAGCCCCCCGTAGGAGTTCGCTGTGACCACGACCGCTCCCGAGAAGACCCCGGCCGACTTCTGGTTCGATCCGCTGTGCCCCTGGGCCTGGATGACCTCCCGCTGGATGCTGGAGGTCGAGAAGGTCCGCCCGGTCGAGGTGCGGTGGCACGTGATGAGCCTCGCGGTGCTCAACGAGGACAAGCTCGACACCCTGCCGGAGAACTACGCCGCCTTCCTGCGCGACGCGTGGGGCCCGGTGCGCGTCGTCATCGCCGCCCAGCAGCAGCACGGCGACGAGGTGCTCGGCCGGCTCTACACCGCGCTCGGCACCCGCTTCCACAACCAGGAGCAGCCCAGGACCCGCGAGACCCTGGTCGCCGCGCTGGAGGAGGCCGGCCTGCCCGCCTCCCTCGCGGACTACGCGGACCAGGACACGTACGACGCCGAGCTGCGCGCCTCCCACAAGGAGGGCATCGAGAAGGTCGGCCAGGACGTCGGCACCCCGGTGATCGCGGTCCCCGGCGCCGACGGCGAGCAGGTCGCCTTCTTCGGCCCGGTCGTCACCCCCACCCCGCGCGGCGACGACGCGGCGAAGCTGTGGGACGGCACCCTGCTGGTCGCCTCCATCCCCGGCTTCTACGAGATCAAGCGCAGCCGCACGGTCGGCCCGATCTTCGACTGACCGACGACCGCCCTGAGAGACTCCCTGCCATGTCACACCTCGGCCTGACGGTGCTCGTCGTACGCGACTACGACGAGGCCATCGCCTTCTACACCCGTGCCCTGGGCTTCGAGCTGCGCGAGGACACCCCGCGCGGCGACGGCAGCCGGTGGGTGGTCGTCGCGCCCGCCGGCTCGCGGGAGACCGGACTGCTGCTGGCCCGCGCCTCCACCCCGCACCAGGCCGACCGGGTCGGCGACCAGACCGGCGGCCGCGTCGGCCTCTTCCTCACCAGCGACGACTTCGACCGCGACTACAAGCGGATGGTCGCCGAGGGCGTGGTCTTCGAGGAGGAGCCGCGCTACGAGCCGTACGGCGCGGTGGTGGTCTTCCAGGACCTCTACGGCAACCGCTGGGACCTGATCCAGCCGGCCTGACCGGCTCCCACCGGCTCCCGGCCGCCCGCACGCCCACCCGCCCGGGTCCCATCGGCCCGGATTGGCGGGTTCCCACACACCGGCGCGCCCGGCGGCCGGGCCCGGACGCCGTGGCCCGGCCCGGCCGCGCCCGGCGGGCGCGGCCGGCCGCCGTCCGCCGCCGGACGTGACGCAGCTCACGCGACCTGCCCGTACGCCGCCGCGGCGGCGGGCTGACGAGGGCCGAGGGCGGCTCCGGCCGCTGCCACGCGGCGCTCCCGCACCCCACCGAAGCCTCCAAGGAGCACCACGCGGCTTTGTGCGGGTCTCACGATGATCGGTCCCCGGCCGCTGGGTTAGCGTCACGGTGTCCCGATCACCCTCACCCCCCGCGGAGTCCCGATGAGCACCGCCGCCCCCGCCGCCACGCCCGCAGCCGGCGCCGTCCTGGCCGACCTGCTGCCCGCCTCCTCGGCCGCCCGCGCCCGGCTGCGCGACCTCGCGCTGGTGGCCGGCGGCGCCGCCCTGACCGGCCTGGCCGCGCAGGTGTCCGTGCCGGTCCCCGGCTCGCCGGTCCCGGTGACCGGGCAGACCTTCGCCGCGCTGCTGGTCGGCACCGCGCTCGGCGCCCGCCGCGGCGCCGCCTCGCTGGGCCTGTACGCGGCGGCGGGCGTCGCCGGCCTGCCGTGGTTCGCCGGCGGCTCCGCCGGCTGGTCGACGGCCAGCTTCGGCTACATCCTCGGCATGATCGCCGCCGCCGCGGTGGTCGGCGCGCTGGCCCGGCGCGGCGGCGACCGCACGGTGCTCAGGACGGCGGGCGTCATGGTGCTCGGCTCCGCGGTCGTCTACGCGGTCGGCGTCCCGTACCTCGCCCACTCCGCGCACCTGTCCGCCGCCCAGGCGGTCCGGCTCGGCCTGCGCCCCTACCTGCTGGGCGACGCGCTGAAGGCCGCGCTGGCCATGTCGCTGCTGCCGGCCGCCTGGCGGCTGCTGCCCCGCGGCTGACCGGACGCGACCGCGGCGGGCGCGTGCACCCGCCGGGCTGACCGCCCGCCCTGCCCGCCCCGCAGCCCCGGGCGCGCAGGGCGGGCGCGGTGGTGGAAGACTTCCGGTATGCGCGT
This sequence comes from Actinacidiphila polyblastidii, assembly GCF_036353415.1. Taxonomy (NCBI): domain Bacteria; kingdom Bacillati; phylum Actinomycetota; class Actinomycetes; order Kitasatosporales; family Streptomycetaceae; genus Actinacidiphila; species Actinacidiphila polyblastidii. The sequence goes on along the minus strand of NZ_JAZEWV010000005.1, from coordinate 38,797 downwards.
CTACCTCGGCTCCGACCACGCCGGCTTCGAACTCAAGAACCACCTCGTCGAGTGGCTGAAGGAACACGGGCACGAGCCCGTGGACTGCGGCCCGCACGTGTACGACGCGGTCGACGACTACCCGCCGTTCTGCCTGCGCGCCGCCGAGCGCGCCGCGGCCGACCCGGACGGCCTCGGCATCGTGATCGGCGGCTCCGGCAACGGCGAGCAGATCGCCGCGAACAAGGTCAAGGGCGTCCGCGCGGCCCTCGCGTGGAGCGAGCAGACCGCCACCCTGGCCCGCGAGCACAACGACGCCAACGTGCTGAGCATCGGCGGCCGGATGCACACCCGGGACGAGGCCACCCGGTTCGTCGAGGTCTTCCTCGGCACTCCCTACTCGCACGAGGAGCGGCACCAGCGCCGTATCGACATGCTCAGCGCCTACGAGGCGACCGGCGAGCTGCCGCCGGTCCCCGTCCACCACCCGCGGCAGGGCTGACCCGGGCGATGCCCGAGGGCCATACGATCCACCGGCTGGCCGAGGACTGCCTGCGCCTGCTCGCGGGGTGGCAGGTGCGGGCGAGCAGCCCGCAGGGCAAGTTCGCGGACAGCGCGGCGCTGCTCGACGGCGCCGTGCTGGACGGCGTGGACGCCCACGGCAAGCACCTGTTCCTCGGCTTCGAGGGTGCCGGCTGGGTGCGCGTCCACCTCGGCCTGATCGGCAAGGTCACCTTCGACGGCCAGGTCAGCGACACCGTCCGGCTGCGGCTGCGGGGCGGCCCGCACGGCGAGCACACCATGGACCTGCGCGGGCCCGCCGCCTGCGAGCTGATCACCGGTCCCGAGAAGCAGGCGGTGCACGACCGGCTCGGCCCCGACCCGCTGCGGTCAGGCGACGACCCGCGGCGGGCGTACGCGCGGATCTCGCGCTCCCGGGTCTGCCTGGCAGCGCTGCTGATGGACCAGAAGGTGCTGGCCGGGGTCGGCAACGTCTACCGCGCCGAGGTGCTCTTCCGGCACGGCGTCGACCCGTACCTGCCCGGCCGGGCGCTCACCGCGCCGCTGTGGGAGGCGATGTGGGCCGACCTGGTGACGCTGATGCGGGCCGGGGTGCGCGACAACCGGATCGACACCGTGCGGCCCGAGCACGAGCCGGCGGCCATGGGCCGCCCGCCGCGCCGCGACGACCACGGCGGCGAGGTCTACGTCTACCGGCGGGCCGGGCTGCCGTGCCTGGTCTGCGGCACCGAGGTCCGCACCGCGCCGCTGGCGGCCCGGAACCTCTTCTGGTGCCCGTCCTGCCAGCCGCCGCACATCTGACCCGGCGCTCCTGACCCGGCACGTCTGACCCGGCGGCCCGCCGGCCAGGCCCCGCCGGGCAGCACCGGCCGGACCCCGGCCGCCCGCGGCCGCGCCGCTCAGAAGCCGTGCGGCAGCCAGGGCGCGGTGTCGGTGCGGAAGGCCGCGGACGCCTCCGCCAGCGCCCCCGGGCGCAGTTCCCGTACGAAGCCGGCTCCCGCCATCGAGCGCAGCGACGCGTCGCCGAGGTAGGCCGCGCCCAACTGCGCGACCGGAACGACCAGTTCGGCGGCGTCGGTGGTGCGCTCGCAGGACGCGCCCTTGGCGTCGCCGGTGAGCCGCCAGGTGCCGGAGTCCTCCGGGCGGAAGGCGTCCTCCACCGCCAGGACGACGTCCACCGGCGCGGCGTAGGAGCGCGCGGACAGCGCCGCGCCCACGTCCAGCACGCGCAGGTGCAGGGCGTCGCGGAAGCCCAGCGTGCAGCGGCGCGGGTCGGAGACCAGGTGCACCAGCGGGTCGTCGACCGGCAGGTTGCGGAAGGCGATCGTCGAGGTGAGGTCGATGCCCGCGAGATAGCGCCACAGCGCGGCGTACGTCACCGGATCGAGGGCGGAGACCTCCTTGAGGTTGACGGAGCCCTGCGGGCCCGCAGGGCTCCACCGGGAGGTCGTCGAGTACCGCGCGTAGCCGCGCACTTCGCCGTCGGTCTCGGCGAGCACGCACAGCAGCGGGCCCGCGCCGCCCCGCTCGCCCGGCGCGTCCACCACCGCCTGGGTCTCCCAGCCGGGCTGCCGGGCGAGCATCCCCGCACGGGCCGGGACGAGTTCGGCGTAGATCCGCTCGCACGCCCCGAGCGCCTCGGCGGCGGGCAGCAGCCGGAACCGCACCTGCTCCACGCCCTGCGGCGCGTGCAGCACGACCCGGTCGGTGTCGACCGTGCCGGACAGCTGCCGCGAGGCGATCCCGTACCCGTACCGGCCGTAGATCGCCGGCTCCGAGGCGGTGAGCACCGCGAACGGCTCGCCGCGGTCCCGGAAGTCGTCCAACTGCCGGCGCATCATCGAGGTGAGCACGCCGCGCCGCCGGTGGGTGGGCTGCACCGAGACCATCGTCACACCGGACACCGCGGCGGGCGCGCCCCCGGGCAGCGTCATGCGGAAGGAGAACGCGCCCGCGGTGCCGACCAGTTCGTCCCCGTCCCAGGCGGTGAGCATCCGGCCGGGCTCGCTGACCCTGCGCCACTGGGCCCGCCCCTCCGGCGACTCGGGCGCGCCGGTGAAGGCCCGCTCGATCCGGTCGAACATGGTGTCCCACTGCTCCGGCGCGAGCACGCGCAATTCGGTCGTCATACTCGTTGCCTACCAGTTCGGCTCTCCACCTGCGAACGTATTTCCGTCCCGTCCGCGCTGCGCACGGGTCGGCTCACAGGGCATCCGGCCTGCACAGCGGGCCGATCGATGGGTAGGGTCGCCGCAACATGGCAAAAGGCGTGGCAGGTGAGGAGCTGCGGCTACGGTGGAGCAGGCGGCTGCACCGGGCCCGGCTCGGCGTGCGCAGGTCCGCCGTCGACTACTTCCGCGGCGACGCCTCCGACTGGGCGGGCCTCGCGGTCATCGCGCTCACCATCCCGGTGCTCGGCTGGACCACCGTCGAGATGCCGGTGTGGTGCCCGCCCAGCGCGCTGGCGCTGCCGATCCTGGCCGGCGGCCTGCTGCTGCGCCCGGCCAGCCTGCTGCTGCTCTACGCGGCCTCCGCGGTCGCGCTCGTCGCGGAGTCCGCGGCGCTCGGCCCCTACCGCGAGGGGCCGGCCCGGGTCACCCCGGGCAGCGTGCTGGTGGTCACCGCGGTCGCGCTGACCGGCCTGGTCATCGCCCAGTTCCGGGCGCGGGTCGGGGTGCCCTGGCGGCGCGGCCACACGATGCTCTTCGACCTCCGGGAACGCATCCGGGTGCAGAGCAGGCTGCCGCGGCTGCCCGCCGGCTGGCACGCCGAGATGGCGCTGCGCCCGGCCGGCGGCCAGTCCTTCTCCGGCGACTTCGTGGTGGCCACCCGCAGCTCCGACGGCCGCATCCTGGAGGCGGTGCTGACCGACGTCTCCGGCAAGGGGATGGACGCCGCCTCGCGTTCGCTGCTGCTGTCCGGCGCCTTCGGCGGGCTGCTCGGCTCGCTGCCGCCGCACGCCTTCCTCGCCGCCGCCAACGGCTATCTGCTGCGGCAGAACTGGGATGAGGGATTCGCCACATCGGTGCACCTGGTGCTGGACCTGGAGAGCGGCGACTACGAACTGCTGTCCGCCGGGCACCTGCCGGGCGTCCAACTGCACGCCGGCAGCGGCCGGTGGGAGGAGAAGGCGGCCGAGGGGCCGCTGCTGGGCGTCTACGACAGCGCCGAATTCCACGGCGTCAAGGGCACGTTGCGCACCGGCGACGTCCTGCTGCTGTTCTCCGACGGCATGGTGGAGGCGCCGGGCCGGGACCTGTCCGAGGGCGTGGACCGGCTGATGGGCGAGGCGGACCGGTTCGTGGCGACCGGGTTCCGCGGCTCCGCCTGGCGGTTGATCGAAGCGGTCGCCAAGGACGTCAACGACGACCGGGCACTGCTGGTGGTGTGCCGGAACTAGCCCACGGGAATGGGACTATGGGTCACAGGGGCGTCAACCGTCAGTGGCTGATGGCACCATGAGAACGGGCGAGGCGGGGGCGGCGGCGTGGTCCCCGGACCGGCAAGGAATCCGAAAGAGGAAGTGATCCGCTGTGGTTATCTCCCTGTCCGCCGTGCTGTTGCTGGCGATCGTCCTGGTGGTGATGATCCGGAGCAAGTCCATCAAGGTGGGCCCGGCGATAGTGGCCGCCCTCTTCGGCTTCTTCCTCGCGTCGACGAACATGGCGCCGTCCGTCAACCGCTTCCTGACCTCACTTGCCGACACGATCAACCAGATAAAGCTCTGACGCCGGCACGTTGCGCGCGGGGGCGGCGAGAATCCGCTCCAGCGCGCGCCGGGCCGCCGCGGGCTCCGGCACCGTCACGGGGGCGTGCGCCAGGGCGTCCCCGGCCGCGCCGCCCGGTACCGCCACGCCGCCGGGCGCCGGGCGCTGCGTCGCGGGCGCGGACAGCAGCGCCGCGAGCACCGCGATCCGGGCCTGGCCGGGGCGCAGCGTCCCGGCCAGCAGCGCGCCGCCGGCCGCCAGGTCCACCGCGCCGCCGCCGGTGTAGAGCGGGGCGACCGCGCCGGCCGCGACGCGGGTGCTGACCGCGACCAGCACCCCGTCCCGCACCGCCGCGGCCACCGCCTCGGCGATCTGCGGGGTGGCGTTGCCCGCGCCGGTGCCGACCAGCACCAGGCCGCGCGCGCCGGCCGCCAGCGAGGCGTCCAGCAGGACGGTGTCGCCGTCGCTGTGGTGCATCACGACGTCCACCCGGGGGACGGCCGCGTCGCGCGGCGGCAGCGGCAGCGCCTCCGGGCGGCGGCGGCTGCGGCCCCAGCTGACCCGGCCGAACTCCACGCGTCCCAGCGGCAGTCCGTCCGGGTCGCCGAAGGCCCGCGGGTCCACGGTGTGCTTCTTGACGGTGCCGCGGGCGGCGAAGACCTGGCCGGCGAAGACGATCACCGCGCCGATGTCGCGGCCGGTGGCGGCGGTCAGCAGCGCGTCGTACAGATTGCCCGCGGCGTCGCCGTCGGCGGCGTCCAGCGGCTTCTGGGCACCCGTGAAGACCACGGGGCGGCGGTCGGCGTGGAAGAGGTCGAGGAGGAAGGCGGACTCCTCCAGGGTGTCCGTGCCGTGGGTGACGACCACGCCGTCGACCTCGGGGTCGGCCAGCACGTCGTGCACCGCGTGCAGCAGGCGCAGCTGGTGGGCGGTGGTCAGCCGCGAGCTGTTGACGGTGAACAGGTCCACCACCCGGACGTCCACGCCCTCCGGGACCGCCCCGGCGGCGAGGACCTCCTGCCCGGCGGCCTCGGCCGCGTAGCCGTCGCCCTGCCAGCGGCTGGCGATGGTGCCCCCGGTGCTGATGACCACGACGTGTCGCACGATGCCTTCGCCTCTTTCCGCTGCGCGGTCTGCACTCCTCGCACAATGATATGCGCGTAGACCTGCCAGGGGATTGCGAATGTCGATCGGGGTACGGCCCGATCGTGCTAGGAAATGCTCGCATGGACGCCATCGACAGAAGTATCTTGCGCGAGCTCCAGGCGGACGGCCGCCTGTCCAACCAGGAACTGGCCGCCCGGGTCGGGCTGACCCCGTCCCCCTGCCTGCGCAGGGTCCGCCAGCTGGAGGACGACGGGGTGATCCAGACCTACCGCGCCGTCGTCGACCCGGTCGCCGTCGGCCGCGGCTTCGAGGTCTTCGCCTCCGTCGAGGTCCGCCGCGACCGCGACTCCGTCGCCGCCTTCGAGGCCGAGCTCCAGTCCACCCCCGACGTCGTCGAGGCGTACCGCCTATACGGCGCCCCCGGCAGCCTGCTGCGTATCGCCGTGGCCGACTCCGACGCCTACGAGCGCTTCTGGACCGACCGCCTCATCGCCCTGCCGGGCGTCACCGACGTCAACTCCCAGATGATCATGAAGCGCATCAAGTCCCCCCGGGGCGTCCCCGTCGACTGACCCCACCGGCCCAGCCGGTTCTGAAGCCGGGTGCGGCCCCCCGCGCCGTCGGCCGAAGACGCGTCCTTGTGCGGCGGGTCGGCGGCCTGCTCCGATGGACCCGAGGCGGGATCACGGCTGCTGGGGGCGGGCATGGACGACTTACGGGTGTCGGTGTGGAAGCGGTACGGCAAGGACCGGCTCTACGTGAACCGGGCGACCGGAGAAGCGGTCGCCTGGTTCGACCGGAGCACCGGCCGTCTCGAAGTCCACGTCGACGCGCTCCGAGATGCCGCGCTCGACGCGCTGGCCCCGTACCTGGCCACCGCGCCGGCGCCGGCCGTCCCCCTCCCGCCCGCATTCGACCTCGCCGCCAACCGCCCCGGCGAGGCGCTGCGCGACAAGGTCGACGAGCTGTCGCCCGGCGTGCTGGGCCGCGCTCTCGCACGGCTGCTGCGGCTGCGCACCGAGGCCGACCCGTGGCGCACGGGCCTCGCGGGGGAGCGCGTCGTGGGCAGGGAGCTCGACCGGCTCGCCCGCCACGGCTGGCGCACCCTGCACTCGATTCCGCTGCCGCGGCTCGGCGCGGACATCGACCACCTCCTGATCGGCCCCGGCGGCGTGTTCACGATCAACACCAAGAACCACCGCGACAAGAAGGTCTGGGTGGGCGACGACTCGGTGCGGGTGGACCACGGCGACCCGTACCCGTACGTGCGGAAGATCCGCCGCGAGGCGGATCGGGTGAGCCGGGTGCTCTCGCGGGGATGCCCGTTCCCCGTCCGGGTGTACCCGGTCCTGGTGTTCGTCGCGCCGGCCGACCTCAGGACCGTGCCGACCCTCCAGGACGTGCGGGTGCTGCGCGACCGCGAGCTGGCCGCCTTGGCACCGCTGGCCGGCGTCCTCACGGCCGGGCAGATCGAGTCCGCCTACGCCGTGGCCCGCGACCGCCGCTCCTGGCAGACGGCCTGAGCCTCCCGGCGCCGGAATCGCATCCCGAGGTGCACGGAGAGTGAGGGCGGCGGACGCACCGTGGCGGCGCGCGGGGACGCGCACGGGAGCACGCGCCCGGCGCGCGGACGGAACCGCGGACCGGACGGGGGGCGGGGCCGAGGACCGGACCGACGACGGGACGGGGCCGAGAACGACTGCGGCCCGGGGAGCGGATTTCGTCCGCTGCCTGGGCCGCAGTGCTGTGGAGCGGGCGACGGGAATCGAACCCGCGTAGCTAGTTTGGAAGACTAGGGCTCTACCATTGAGCTACGCCCGCAGCGCCAGTGATTCTGGCACATCGCATAGTAGCCGGTCGAACCGGTTCGGTGGCGGGCGGAATACCGGCTGCCCACGCGTACGGGGGCATGTACTCTACGTGTCGCACCAGCGGGGTGTGGCGCAGCTTGGTAGCGCGTCCGCTTTGGGAGCGGAAGGCCGTCGGTTCGAATCCGGCCACCCCGACCAGGAGTTCTCTGCTGTCGTGGCCCGTACGGCACGAGCCAGTCCGGGACGTTTGGGGTACCGGTAGGATGGGCCGTCGGCGACCGATGCCGCGGCCCGGTCCGCACCCAGCGCGTCGCCCCCATCAACGTAAAGCCCCCAAGGAGACCCAACCGTGAAGAGCGCCGTCGAGACTCTGAACCCGACCCGGGTTCGACTCACTGTCGAGGTGCCCTTCGAGGAGCTCAAGCCCAGCCTCGACGCGGCGTACAAGAAGATCAACCAGCAGGTCACGGTGCCGGGCTTCCGCAAGGGCAAGATCCCTGCGCGCGTCATCGACCAGCGGTTCGGGCGCGGCGCGGTCCTCGAAGAGGCCATCAACGACGCGCTGCCGAAGTTCTACACGGAGGCGGTCAACGAGGGCGAGCTGAACGTGCTCGGCCAGCCCGACGTCGACATCACCGAGTTCAACGACGGCGACGAGCTGAAGTTCACCGCGGAGGTGGACATCCGCCCGGTCATCGAGATCCCGGACTACTCCGGCATCGAGGTCACCGTCGACGCCATCGAGGTGTCGGACGAGGACGTCGAGAAGTCGCTGGAGCAGCTGCGCGACCGCTTCGCGTCCACCACCGCGGTGGAGCGCGCGGCCGCCGACGGCGACGTCGTCGTGGTCGACCTCGAGGCGTCCGTCGACGGCGAGGTGCTGGAGGACGGCGTCGCCAGCGGCGTCAGCTACACCATCGGCTCCGGCCAGCTCCTCGACGGCATCGACGAGGCCGTCACCGGCCTGGAGAAGGGCGGCTCCGCCACCTTCACCTCCGAGCTGAAGGGCGGCTCCGCGGCCGGCCGGGAAGCGACCGTCAAGGTCGAGGTCTCCGATGTGCAGGAGCGCGAACTCCCCGCGCTGGACGACGAGTTCGCCCAGCTCGCGTCGGAGTTCGACACCCTGGAGGAGCTGCGCGAGGACAGCCGCAAGCGGCTGGAGCGGGTGAAGTCCTACGACCAGGCCACCCAGGCCCAGGAGAAGGTGCTCGACGCCCTCATCGAGCTGACCGAGGTGCCGATCCCGGAGAAGCTCCTCAAGGACGAGATCGAGACCAGGACGCACAACCTGGAGCACCACCAGTTCCCGTCGCTCGGGCTGACCTGGGACACCTACCTGGAGCGCGAGGGCAAGACCCGCGAGGAGCACGACGCGGAGGTCGAGTCCCAGGCCGTCAAGGGCATCAAGACCCAGTTCATCCTCGACGAACTGGTCAACAAGGAGAAGCTGTCGGTCAACCAGGAGGAGCTCACCGAGCACCTCATGCGCCGCGCCGCCACCTCCGGCATGACCCCCGACCAGTTCGCCCAGGCCGTCGTCGAGGGCGGCCAGGTGCCGGTGCTCGTCGGCGAGGTCGCCCGCGGCAAGGCCCTCGCGGTCGTCGTGGAGTCGTCCAAGGTCACCGACACCAACGGTGAAGAGGTCGACCTCTCGGACGACGACGAGGACGAGACCGCCGAGACGGTCGAGGCCGCCGACGCCGGCAGCGCGGACGCCGACGCCGACAAGGGCTGAGCCGAAAGCCCCGCACGCCGTGTCACGGGCCCGAACGCCATCCGCGTTCGGGCCCGTGCCCGTCGCGGCCGCCGGGGCCGCCAGGCCCCGCCTGCGGGCGCTCGGCGGCCGTCCGCCGGCCCGCCCCGTACCCGCCGCGGCCCGCCCCCACGCCTGCGCCCGCCCACCCTGCGCTCACAGCGAACAGTTCCGCGTAGGGGATTGCTGGGCCCCACCTGCGCGTTAGGGTCCACAAGTAGGAGGGCAGAGGTGCAGCAGCGCGACGTGATCGCGCGGGCCGCATCCCGGCCCTGACGAAGACGAAGAAGACCCTGTGACGGTCTGTCTACCGTCCGACAACGAGCAGGTGGATACGTGACGACTCCGATGCCTTCCGCCGCCGGCGAGCCGAATCTCGGTGGCCTCGGCGACCAGGTCTACAACCGACTGCTCGGCGAGCGCATCATCTTCCTCGGCCAGGCGGTCGACGACGAGATCGCGAACAAGATCACCGCGCAGCTGCTCCTCCTTGCCGCGGACCCGGACAAGGACGTCTACCTCTACATCAACAGCCCCGGCGGCTCCGTGACCGCCGGCATGGCCATCTACGACACGATGCAGTTCATCAAGAACGACGTCGTCACGATCGCCATGGGCATGGCCGCCTCGATGGGTCAGTTCCTGCTGACCGCGGGCACCCCCGGCAAGCGGTTCGCGCTGCCGAACACCCGCATCCTGATGCACCAGCCCTCCGCGGGCCTCGGCGGCTCCGCCACCGACATCAAGATCCAGGCCGAGCAGCTGCTGCACACCAAGCGCCGGATGGCCGAGCTGATCGCCCAGCACTCCGGCCAGACCTTCGAGCAGATCACCAAGGACTCCGACCGCGACCGCTGGTTCTCCGCCGAGGAGGCGAAGGAGTACGGCCTGCTGGACGGCGTCATGCTCTCCGCCGCGCACGTTCCCGGCGGCGGCGGCACCGGCGCCGGCGGCCCGGCCGCGTGACGGCCGCCCGCTCCCGGTCCTGCGCCTCCCAGATCCTCTCGAAGCTCCCCATCACCAGGACGGTGGTCTGAATCCCATGAACCCCTTGAACTTCCCCGGCAGCGGCCTGTACGAGCGCACCGAGGCCGAGCGTCCTGGCGTGTTCGGCGCCGAGGCCCGCTACGTCATCCCGCGATTCGTCGAGCGCACCTCGCAGGGTGTGCGGGAGTACGACCCGTACGCCAAGCTCTTCGAGGAGCGGGTGATCTTCCTCGGCGTGCAGATCGACGACGCGTCGGCGAACGACGTGATGGCGCAGCTGCTCTGCCTGGAGTCGATGGACCCCGACCGGGACATCTCGGTCTACATCAACAGCCCCGGCGGCTCCTTCACCGCGCTGACTGCGATCTACGACACCATGCAGTTCGTGAAGCCCGACATCCAGACGGTCTGCATGGGCCAGGCGGCCTCCGCCGCCGCGGTGCTGCTGGCGGCCGGCAGCCCCGGCAAGCGGATGGCGCTGCCGAACGCCCGGGTGCTGATCCACCAGCCGTACAGCGAGACCGGCCGGGGCCAGGTCTCCGACCTGGAGATCGCGGCCAACGAGATCATCCGGATGCGGCAGCAGCTGGAGGAGATGCTGGCCAAGCACTCCACCACGCCGATCGAGCAGATCCGCGACGACATCGAGCGGGACAAGATCCTGACCGCCGAGGAGTCGCTGACGTACGGCCTGATCGACCAGATCGTGTCCACCCGTAAGAGTTCCGTGAGCGTCTGACGGATGTGGCGGCCCGGCCGGTTCGGTCCGGCAGGGCCGCGCCGACCGGAACCGACCGGTTCCGGCCGGTTCCGGTCGTGCCCGCGCGGGGCGGCCTCCCTCGGACTCGGAACGCGAGTACGTCCAAGGGGGGCCCACACGGGGGGCGCGGCAAGGTACCGTCGATGAGAGAAGCACCAGGCTCCGTTGAAGGCCGGCGGATCCCAGGCGAAGGGGAAAGACCTCGTGGCACGCATCGGTGACGGCGGAGACCTGCTGAAGTGCTCGTTCTGCGGAAAGAGCCAGAAGCAGGTGAAGAAGCTCATCGCAGGCCCTGGTGTGTACATCTGCGACGAGTGCATCGACCTCTGCAACGAGATCATCGAGGAGGAGCTGGCCGAGTCCTCCGAGGTGCGCTGGGAGGACCTCCCGAAACCGCGGGAGATCTACGAGTTCCTGGAGAGCTACGTGGTCGGGCAGACGCCCGCCAAGAAGGCTCTCTCGGTGGCGGTCTACAACCACTACAAGCGCGTCCAGGCGGGTGAGAACGGCCGGCCCGGCCACGACGACGCGATCGAGCTGGCCAAGTCCAACATCCTGCTGCTCGGTCCCACCGGCTCGGGCAAGACGCTGCTGGCGCAGACCCTGGCCCGGATGCTGAACGTGCCCTTCGCGATCGCCGACGCCACCGCCCTCACCGAGGCCGGGTATGTCGGCGAGGACGTGGAGAACATCCTGCTGAAGCTGATCCAGGCGGCCGACTACGACGTCAAGAAGGCCGAGACCGGGATCATCTACATCGACGAGATCGACAAGGTCGCCCGCAAGAGCGAGAACCCGTCGATCACCCGGGACGTCTCCGGCGAGGGCGTGCAGCAGGCGCTGCTGAAGATCCTGGAGGGCACCACCGCGAGCGTCCCGCCGCAGGGCGGACGCAAGCACCCGCACCAGGAGTTCATCCAGATCGACACCACGAACGTGCTGTTCATCGTGGGCGGCGCGTTCGCCGGCCTGGAGAAGATCATCGAGTCGCGTGCCGGCGCCAAGGGCATCGGCTTCGGCGCGACGATCCGCTCCAAGCGCGAGCTGGACATGGCCGACCGGTTCTCCGAGATCATGCCGGAGGACCTGGTCAAGTTCGGCATGATCCCCGAGTTCATCGGCCGCCTGCCGGTCATCACCAGCGTCCACAACCTGGACCGCGAGGCGCTGCTGCAGATCCTCGTCGAGCCGCGCAACGCGCTGGTCAAGCAGTACCAGAAGCTCTTCGAACTCGACGGCGTGGAGTTGGAGTTCGAGCGCGGCGCGCTGGAGGCCATCGCCGACCAGGCGATCCTGCGGCAGACCGGCGCCCGCGGCCTGCGCGCCATCATGGAAGAGGTCCTGCAGTCCGTGATGTACGAGGTGCCGTCGCGCCAGGACGTGGCCCGTGTGGTCATCACCGCCGACGTCGTCCACTCCAACGTCAACCCCACGCTGGTGCCGCGTGAGCCGCGGATCGTCGGCAAGGGCGAGCAGAAGAGCGCGTAGCGCCCGACGGCGGACAACACAGAGGGGGGCGCCCGGTTCACTCGAACCGGGCGCCCCCTTCTGCGTGTCCGGGGTGGCGCGGTGTGCGCCGCCCGGTCAGGACAGCGGCACCCGCACGTCCTTGCGGACCTTGGCGGTCAGGTCCGCCGCGTCGGCGACCGAGGTGGCCTTGCCGCCCCCGGCGACGATCGACGCGAGGTCGACCGGCAGCACGTAGCCGACCGTGCTGTAGTCCGCCCACAGGCAGATCGTGGTGGGGAAGGACTTGCCGGACGAGCCGTCGGTGGACTTCGCCTGCTGGCACTCCATGACGGCGTCGTCCGCGCCGGCCGGGTGCACCGTCTGCGCGCCGCCGATGAGTTCGGTCTTCGAGCCGTCGCTGCTCTTGTCCTGGCTCGCCTGCGCCCGCAGTTCGGTGAACATGCCGTCGACGACCTTCTGCGGGTCCTTGACGGTGCCGTACACGCCGCTGAACTGCAGCAGCGAGCCGGTCAGCTGACTGCCCTTCATGTAGCCGGCGGTGACCTTGGTGGGGCCGGTGACGCCGAGCGCCTTCATCTTGGCCACGTCGCTGTCGTCGAAGCCGTCGTCGCTGCCGCTCATCGCGTCGTCGCTCTTCTTGTAGTCGGCGGCGACCGTGTCCGGCGTGATGAGCTTGTACTTCTTACCGTCGTCCTTCAGCGCGCTGCCGCTGCCGCCGTCGCCCTTGGTGAGGAGGAAGACGCCGGCGCCCACCGCCACCAGCGCCACCACGACGCCGATGATCACACCGGTGCGCTTGCCGCTGCCGCCGCCCTGCGGGCGCTGCTGCGGGTAGCCGCCGTACCCCGGCTGCTGCGGGGGCTGGCCGTACGGGGGCTGCTGGCCGTAGGCGGGCTGCTGCGGCGCCTGGCCGTAAGGGGCCTGGGCGGGCGGCGCCTGCTGCGGGTACCCGTAGCCGGGCTGCGGCTGCTGCTGGCCGTACCCCGGCTGGGGCTGGCCGTAGCCGCCCTGCTGCGGCGGCTGGGGCTGGCCGTAGCCACCTTGCTGCGGCGGCTGGGGCTGGCCGTAGCCGCCGCCCTGCTGCGGCTGACCGTAGCCGCCGCCCTGCGGCTGCTGGCCGTACGGGTCCGGCGGCGGCTGGTTGTAGCTCATGGAATTCGTCCCCTCCGTCAACGAGTCCGCTCATCCTCCCGTAGGACGGGGCGGTTCCCCACGGCGGGGGCGCAACTGGTTCGTAACAGCCCTGTCCGCCCCCGTAGAATCGGTGCGTGACCGACAACACTCAGCAGCGCCACGACAGCAACCCCGAACTGCCGACCCAGTACGCGCCGGCCGACGTGGAGGGTGCGCTGTACGAGCGCTGGGTAGAGCGCGGTTACTTCGAGGTCGACGCGAAGAGCGAGAAGCCCCCGTACACCATCGTCATCCCGCCGCCGAACGTCACCGGCTCGCTCCACCTGGGGCACGCCTTCCAGCACACGCTGATGGACGCACTGACCCGCCGCAAGCGCATGCAGGGCTACGAGTCCCTGTGGCTGCCCGGCATGGACCACGCCGGCATCGCCACCCAGAACAAGGTCGAGCAGCAGCTCGCCGAGGAGGGCAAGTCGCGGCAGGACATCGGCCGCGAGGCGTTCGTCGAGCGCGTCTGGCAGTGGAAGGAGGAGTACGGCGGCAGGATCCTCGGCCAGATGCGGCGCCTCGGCGACGGCGTCGACTGGTCCAGGGAACGCTTCACCATGGACGAGGGCCTGTCCCGGGCCGTCCAGACCATCTTCAAGAAGCTGTACGACGACGAGCTGATCTACCGCGCCGAGCGGATCATCAACTGGTGCCCGCGCTGCCTGACCGCCATCTCCGACATCGAGGTGGACTACCAGGACGACGACGGCGAGCTGGTCTCGCTGCGGTACGGCGAGGGCGAGGACACCGTCGTCGTCGCGACCACCCGCGTCGAGACGATGCTCGGCGACACCGCGGTCGCCGTCCACCCCGACGACGCGCGCTACCGCCACCTGATCGGCAAGCGGATCAAGCTGCCGCTCACCGACCGTACGATCCCCGTCGTCGCGGACGCCCACGTCGACCCGGAGTTCGGCACCGGCGCGGTCAAGGTGACCCCGGCGCACGACCCCAACGACTTCGCCATCGGCCAGCGGCACGGCCTGGAATCGCTGACGGTCATGGACGAGCGCGCGGTCATCACCGTGCCGGGCCCCTTCCAGGGACTCGACCGCTTCGAGGCCAGGTCCGCGATCGTGGCCGCGCTGCGCGAGCAGGGGCGGATCGTCGCGGAGAAGCGCCCGTACGTCCACTCCGTCGGCCACTGCTCGCGCTGCCACACCACCATCGAGCCGCGGCTGTCGCTGCAGTGGTGGGTCAAGGTCGCCCCGCTCGCCCGGGCCGCGGGCGATGCGGTCCGCGACGGCCGGGTGAAGATCCACCCGCAGGAGATGGAGAAGCGGTACTTCGACTGGGTCGACAACATGCACGACTGGTGCATCTCGCGCCAGCTGTGGTGGGGTCACCGCATCCCGGTCTGGTACGGGCCGAACGGCGAGCAGGTCTGCGTCGGACCGGACCAGGAACCGCCGGCGGGCGAGGGCTGGACGCAGGACTCCGACGTCCTGGACACCTGGTTCTCCTCGGGCCTGTGGCCCTTCTCCACGCTGGGCTGGCCCGAGCGGACCCGCGAGCTGGAGAAGTTCTACCCCACCGACGTCCTGCTGACCGGCCACGACATCATCTTCTTCTGGGTCGCCCGGATGATGATGTTCGGCCTGTACGCGATGGACGGCGTCGCGCCCTTCCACACCATCGCGCTGACCGGCCTGGTCCGCGACGAGTTCGGCAAGAAGATGTCGAAGTCCAACCCCAACTCGGTCGACCCGCTGGACTGGATGGACGCCTACGGCTCCGACGCCGTCCGCTTCACCCTGGCCACCGGCGCGAACCCGGGCGCGGACGTGCCGATCGGCGAGGACTGGGTCAAGGCGTCCCGCAACTTCGCCAACAAGATCTGGAACGCGACCCGCTTCGCGCTGATGAACGGCGCGACCGTCGAGGGCCCGCTGCCGGCCCCCGAGGAGATGTCGGCCGCCGACCGCTGGATCCTGTCCCGGCTGAACACCGTGGTCGCCGACGCGGACCGCTTCTACGACGACTACCAGTTCGCCAAGCTCAGCGACGCGCTCTACCACTTCGCCTGGGACGAGGTCTTCGACTGGTACGTCGAGCTGTCCAAGACCAGCTTCTTCAAGGGCGGCGACGGCGCCCGCGTCTCCGGCCGCGTCCTCGGCGAGGTCCTGGACGTGGTGCTGCGGCTGCTGCACCCGATCGTGCCGTTCGTCACCGAGACGCTGTGGACCACCCTGACCGGCCGTGAGTCCGTGGTGATCGCGGACTGGCCGACGGCCGTGCTCGTCCGCCCCGCCGACGCACCCGGCGGCTTCCACGACGCGGCCGCCGAGGCGGAGATCGCCGAGGTCCAGCGGGTCGTCACCGAGGTCCGCCGGTTCCGCAGCGACCAGGGGCTGCAGCCCGGCCAGCGGGTCCCGGCGCGCCTCACGCTGGACGGCACGCTGCTCGCCCCGCACGAGGACGCCATCCGCCAGCTGCTGCGGCTGCAGCCGGGGGGCGAGGAGTTCCACGCCACCGCGACGCTGCCGGTGGCCGGCGCCACCGTGGCGCTCGACCTGTCCGGCACCATCGACGTGGCCGCCGAGCGCAAGCGGCTCGGCAAGGACCTGGGCCTGGCCGAGAAGGAGAAGGCGCAGGCCGAGGGGAAGCTCGGCAACGACGCCTTCCTGGCCAAGGCGCCCGAGCCGGTGGTGGCGAAGATCCGCACCCGGCTGGCGGCCGCCGAGGCGGACATCGCACGGATCACCGGGCAGCTCGCGGCGCTTCCCGAGGCGTGACCGCCACGCGCACGGGCCGGGGCCTTCGGGCCCCGGCCCGTTCCGTAGACTGGACGCCGTGAGCCAGCCCCCCTCGAACGACCCCCTCGACGGACCCTTCGACCGCCCCTTCGACGACGACGGGGACGACGCCTTCGACGACGACCGGGACGACGCCGGTCCGCGCGAAGCCGACATGGCGGTGATCGAGGCCGGCAGCAGGACGCTGCGCGCCAACGTCGCGCCGCCCGCGCCCGAGGACGACGTGCCGTCCCGGCCCGCCGATCCCGAGGTCGACCGGGAGCTGCGCGCCGTGGAGGAGGAGCTGCTCGCCCGCTGGCCCGAGACGAAGCTCGACCCGTCGCTCGACCGGATGAACGCGCTGATGGACATCCTCGGCGACCCGCAGCGCAGCTATCCCTCGATCCACATCACCGGCACCAACGGCAAGACCAGCACCGCCCGGATGATCGAACGGCTGCTGCTCGCCTTCGAGCTGCGCACCGGCCGCTACACCAGCCCGCACGTGCAGGCGGTGACCGAGCGGATCAGCCTGGACGGCCGCCCCATCGACCCGGAGCGGTTCATCGAGGTCCACCGCGACCTGCAGCCGTACATCGGGATGGTGGACGCCGCGCAGCCGCACCGGATGTCCTTCTTCGAGGTGCTCACCGCGATGGCCTACGCGGCGTTCGCGGACGCGCCCGTCGACGTGGCGGTGGTCGAGGTCGGCATGGGCGGCAGCTGGGACGCCACCAACGTGATCGACGGCCAGGTCGCCGTGGTCGCCCCGATCGCCCTGGACCACACCGACCGGCTGGGCGGCACACCCGGCGAGATCGCGGTGGAGAAGGCCGGGATCATCAAGAAGGACGCCGTCGCGATCCTCGCCCAGCAGCCCGCCGACGCCGCCCGCACCCTGCTGCGGCACGCCGCGGACACCGGTGCGACGGTCGCCCGCGAGGGCGCGGAGTTCGGCGTGGTGCACCGCGAGGTCGCCGTCGGCGGACAGCTGCTCACCCTCAGGGGCCTGGGCGGCGAGTACGAGCAGGTCTTCCTTCCGCTGCACGGCGAGCACCAGGCGCGCAACGCCGTGGTGGCGCTCGCCGCCGTCGAGGCGTTCTTCGGCATCGGCAGCACGCACCAGCGCACCCTGGACCAGGACACCGTGCGCACCGCGTTCGCCGCGGTCACCTCGCCGGGCCGGATGGAGGTGGTCCGCCGCAGCCCGACCGTGGTGCTGGACGCCGCCCACAACCCGGCCGGCGCGCAGGTCACCGCGGCCGCGGTCGGCGAGGCCTTCGGCTTCAGCCGGCTGGTGGGCGTGGTCGGGCCCAGCGCCGACAAGGACGTGCGCGGTCTGCTGGAGGCGTTCGAACCGGTCTTCGCCGAGGTGGTGGTGACCCGCAACTCCACCACCCGGGCGATGGACGTGGACGCGCTGGCCGCGCTGGCCGTCGAGGTGTTCGGCGAGGACCGGGTGCAGGTCGAGCCGCGGCTCGACGACGCCCTGGAGGCCGCGATCACCCTGGCCGAGGAGGAGGGGGAGTTCTCCGGCGCCGGGGTGCTCGTCACCGGTTCGGTCATCACCGTGGGAGAGGCCCGGCTGCTGCTGGGCCGCAAGTGAGAGGTACCGCGCCATGCGCACGCTGTGTTCGTCCACGCTGATCGGCGAGTTCTTCGTCATCGGCTTCGCGGGGCTGGTCGCGATGAAGCAGCCCGACCTGTCGATGGGCACCGTCTGGATCGTGTGCGGTGTCGCCATGGCGGTCTGCGTGCTGCTGTGCGGGATGCTGTCGCGGCCCGGCGCGCTCGCGGTCGGCTGGGCGCTGCAGGCGGGCCTGGTCGCCGGCGGGTTCGTGGTCGGTACGATGTTCTTCCTCGGTGTGATCTTCGCCGGGTTGTGGTGGGCCTCCATCCACTACGGCCGCAAGGTCGACGAGATCAGGGCCCGCAACGCGCCGCAGGCCACCTGACGCGCGCCTTGTAGGCTCGTCGTACTTCCACCGTTCCGCCTCGTCTGCTCTCACCGTCCCGTACCGCCTCGTTCCGGCTGTCGCCTGTCCCACGCCCCAGGAGCCTCACCGTGTCCCAGCGCACCCTCGTCCTTCTCAAGCCGGACGCCGTCCGCCGCGGCCTCGTCGGCGAGATCCTCGGCCGGATCGAGCGCAAGGCGGGCTGGACCATCGGCGCCCTGGAGCTGCGCACGCTGGACCGCGCCACCCTCGAACAGCACTACGCCGAGCACGTCGGCCGCCCGTTCTACGAGCCGCTGGTGGAGTTCATGGCGTCAGGTCCCGCGGTGGCACTGGTCGTCGAGGGCGAGCGGGTGATCGAGGGTGTACGCGCGCTGGCCGGTCCGACCGACCCGATCGCCGCGGCGCCCGGGTCCATCCGGGGGGACTTCGGCACCATCGTGCGGGAGAACCTGGTGCACGCCTCGGACTCCGAGGAGTCCGCGGAGCGCGAGATCACGATCTTCTTCCCCGGTCTGGCGTAACGCCCGGGGCCCACGGGAACCAAACACACCGACACGGCGTCACCATTACTGAGGTCCGCTGTGTGTTCTGATGACAATGGCGTCGGAACCCCGACACCGCGCTCGTCCGGGCGCGACTACGATGGAACCTCCGCCCACGCTCGGGAAGGCCAGACGTATCCACATGGCGAACAACATGTCGTTCATCGGCCGTGACATGGCTGTCGACCTCGGGACGGCCAACACGCTGGTGTACGTCAGGGGCCGCGGGATCGTCCTGAACGAGCCGTCGGTCGTCGCGGTCAACACCAACACCGGGGGCATCCTCGCGGTCGGCTCCGAGGCCAAGAAGATGATCGGCCGCACACCCGGCAACATCGTCGCGGTGCGCCCCCTGAAGGACGGCGTCATCGCCGACTTCGAGATCACCGAGCGCATGCTGCGCTACTTCATCCTCAAGATCCACCGCCGCCGCTACATGGTCCGCCCGCGCGTGGTGATCTGCGTGCCCTCCGGCATCACCGGAGTGGAGCGCCGCGCCGTCATCGAGGCCGCGACGCAGGCCGGCGCCCGTACCGTGCACATCATCGAGGAGCCGATGGCCGCCGCGATCGGCGCCGGGCTCCCCGTGCACGAGGCCACCGGCAACATGGTGGTGGACATCGGCGGCGGCACCACCGAGGTCGCGGTGATCAGCCTCGGCGGCATCGTCACCGCGCAGTCCATCCGGGTCGCCGGCGACGAGCTGGACAACGCGATCATCCAGCACATCAAGAAGGAGTACAGCCTCCTGCTGGGGGAGCGGACCGCCGAGCAGATCAAGCTCACCATCGGCTCCGCCTTCGACCCCAAGCCGGAGCAGGAGGAGCACACCGAGATCCGCGGCCGCGACCTGGTCAGCGGGCTCCCCAAGACCGTGGTCATCTCCGCGGGCGAGGTCCGCAAGGCCATCGAGGAACCGGTCAACGCGATCGTCGACGCGGTCAAGACGACCCTCGACAAGTGCCCGCCGGAGCTGTCCGGCGACATCATGGACCGCGGCATCGTGCTGGCCGGCGGCGGCGCGCTGCTGCGCGGCCTGGACGACCGGCTCAAGCACGAGACGGGCATGCCGATCCACATCGCGGAGTCCCCGCTGGACTGTGTCGCCCTGGGCGCCGGCAAGTGCGTCGAGGAGTTCGAGGCGCTCCAGCAGGTCCTCGACGCCGCTCCCCGCAGATGACCCGCCGCGCACGGCGGCACCGGCATTACCCCGCACAGTAGTTCCGACCGGCTGCGGCCCCTCAGCGGCGGCGGGTCCGACAGGGAAGGCACGGACTGGCGCCCGTGAGGGACACAAAGGAGAGCCGGCTGCTGCTGGTGCTGCTGGTGGTGGTGGCGTTCGCGCTGATCACCGTGGACATCCGAGGCGGCGAGAACTCACCGCTCGACCGGCCCCGGCAGGCGGCGCAGTCCGTCTTCGGGCCGGTGGAGAACTCGGTGGCCGGAGCCGTCGACCCGGTGGGCAACGCCATAGACGCGGTGCGCGACTCGAACGGCCGCAGCAGCACCATCAACCGGCTGCGGCGCGAGAACGAGGCGCTCAAGGAGCAGCTCGGCAGCAAGGACATCACCCGCAACCGCGCGCGGGAGCTCGACAAGCTGCTGAAGACCGCCGGCGCCGGGCAGTACACCATCAAGGGCGCCCAGGTCATCGCCATAGGAGCGGCCCAGGGCTTCTCCTGGACGGTCACCATCGACGCGGGCAGCCACGACGGCATCACCCGCGACATGACCGTCATCAACGGCGACGGCCTGGTCGGCCGGGTCACCACCGTCGGCCCCTCCACCTCCACGGTGCTGCTCGCCAACGACCCGGACTTCACCGTCGGCACCCGCCTGGAGGGTTCGATGGAGCTGGGCTTCGCGACCGGCCAGGGCGACCGGCCGATGCAGGTCCAGCTCCTCAACGGCAAGGCCGACGTGCGCGACGGCGACCGCCTGGTCACCTTCGGGTCGCAGGCGGGCAAGCCGTTCGTGCCCGGCGTCCCGGTCGGCAAGGTCATCGGGATCTCGCCGTCGGCGGGCAACCTCACCAAGACCATCCAGGTGCAGCCGTTCGTCGGCTTCAGCCGGCTGGACGTCGTCGGCGTCGTCGTGGTCGGGCCGCGCAGCGACCCGCGCGACAGCGTGCTGCCGACCCGGCCCACCCCGTCGCCCCGGCCCACCCCGAAGACCACCCCGAGCGGCCCGCACAGCCCGGGGACGCAGAGCAGCCCGGGAACGCAGAGCAGCCCGGGAACGCAGGACAGCCCGAACACCCAGAACACCCAGAGCACCCAGGACGGCGGCCAGACCCTCACCGGGGACGGCGCCTCCACCCCGCAGGACGAAGCGAGTCCCGGCGCGCAGGACACCCCGGGCCTCGAACCCACCCCGACGAACAGCGGGGGCTGACCCATGCGCCTCAACCGGATCGTGCTCTCCACCGTCTTGGTGGTCATCGCCATGGTCGCCCAGGTCAGCGTGCTGGCCCGGCTGCATCTGCCGGGGGCCGTCCCCGACCTGCTGCTGCTCACCGTGCTCGGACTGGCCCTCACCTACGGCCACGTCGGCGGCTGCCTCGTCGGCTTCTTCGCCGGCCTGCTCGCCGACGTCGCACCGCCCGCCGACCACGCGGTGGGCCGCTACGCCCTGGTGCTCTCGGTGATCGGCTACGCCGCCGGCCTCGCCAAGCCCGAGACCGGCCAACTGCGCACCGCCGCCGGGCCGATGATGGTCGTCATCGGCGCCGCCATCGGCACCACACTGCTCTACGCCGGCGTGGGCAGCCTCGTCGGCGACACCGCGGGCGCCCATGTGGGACTGGCCAAGCTGGTCTTCACCGCGGCGCTCTACGACCTGCTGCTCGCGCCGTTCGTGGTGCCGCTGGTGATGGCGCTGGCCCGCAGATTCGACCGCGACCCGCTCACCGAGGACACCGCCGGCGGCTACGGCGGCCGGATCGGCGGCGGACGCCTCGGCGGCGGCCGGGCGCGCGGCAGCCGCGGCGGCATGGCTCCGCAGCGCGGCATGTTCGGCCGCGCCGGCAAGCTGGTGACGATGCCCAGGGGGGCACGGCGTTGAGCAACATCCCGGAGACCGGCAGGACCACTCGGGTCACCATCCGGCTCGTCATCCTCCAGGTCCTGGTGGTCTCGCTGCTGCTCACCCTCGGCGGGCGGCTGTGGTACCTCCAGATCCGCAACGGCCAGGAGTACGACCAGAAGGCCGCGAACAACCACATCCAGCAGGTCGTCACGCCCGCGGTGCGCGGCGCGATCCTCGACGACCGCGGCGTGCCGCTCGCCGACAACGAGACCCGCCTGGTGGTCTCCGCCAGCCGCACCGACCTGCTCAAGCAGGCCGACGACGGCAAGGCCGTGCTGACCCGGCTGGCCGGGGTGCTCGGCATGAAGCCGCAGGAGGTCCTGGACAAGGTCCGGCTCTGCGACTCCCAGACGCCCAAGCCCTGCTGGAACGGTTCGCCTTACCAGCCGATCCCGATCACCGACAGCGCCACCACCCAGCAGGCGCTCCAGATCATGGAGCGCCGGGAGGACTTCCCCGGCATCACCGCGGAGCCCACCGCGGTGCGCCGCTACGCGGGACCGTACAAGTCGAACTCCGCGCAGGTGCTCGGCTACCTCGGCCCGGTCACCGACGACGAGGTCGCCGCCTCCGAGAAGACCGACACCCCGCTGCTGCGCGCCGACCAGATCGGCCGCTCCGGCCTGGAGAGCGTGTACGACGAGCAACTGCGCGGCAAGGCCGGCGTCACCCGCTACGAGGTCGACAACCTCGGCCGGGTCATCGGCCAGGCCGGCGACACCCCCGCGCAGCCCGGCAGCGACCTCGTCACCAGCATCGACGCCCGCGTCCAGGCGGTGACCGAGAAGGAGCTCAACGACGCGATGGTGGCCGCCCGCAAGACGTACGACACGGTCAGCCACGAGAACTACAAGGCGGACTCGGGCGCCGCGGTCGTCATGGACAACCGCACCGGCCAGATCATCGCCATGGCGAGCCTGCCCAGCTACGACCCCAACGAGTGGGTCGGCGGCATCTCCGCCAAGGACTACGCCGCGCTCACCGACAAGAAGTCCGACTACCCGCTGCTGAACCGGGCCATCCAGGGCCAGTCCGCGCCGGGCTCGACCTTCAAGGTGATCTCCACCTCGGCCGCGATCAACGCCGGCTACCCGGAGGACGGCGGCTACCCCTGCACCTCGTCGATGACCATCGGCAACCGCGTCTTCAAGAACTTCGAGAACGAGAGCTTCGGCGACATCTCGCTGGGCCGCGCGCTGGAGGTCTCCTGCGACACCGTCTTCTACGGCATCGCCTACAACGAGTGGAAGAAGGACGGCGGCACCGACCCCAAGCACCCCAGGGACTTCTTCTTCAAGACCGCCCACCAGTTCGGCCTCGGCGCGAAGACCGGCGTGGACCTGCCCGGCGAGGTCACCGGCCGGGTGCCGGACCGCAAGTGGAAGCAGGACTACTACGACCAGATGAAGGGCTACTGGTGCCGTACCGCCAAGGCCCACAAGAACGACACGGACCCCGACCTCGACACCCAGATCGCCATCGAGAACTGCCCCGACGGCTACGTGGTGCGCGCCGGTGACTCGGTCAACTACGCGATCGGGCAGGGCGACACGCTGGTCACCCCGGTGCAGATGGCCCGGATCTACGCCGCCCTCGCCAACGGCGGCACGCTCTACCAGCCGACCGTCGGCAAGGCCGTGATAAGCGCCGACGGCAGGACCGTCACGCCCATCAAGCCCAAGGTCGCGGGGAAGCTGCCGGACACCAGGACCACCCTGAAGTACATCGACAAGGCGCTGGCCGGCGTGGTCACCGAGGGCACCGCCGACTGGAAGTTCGGCGGCTGGCCGCAGAACAAGATCGCGCTGCACGCCAAGACCGGTACCGCCGAGGTCGAGGGCAAGCAGACCACGTCCTGGTTCGACACGTACACCAAGGACTACACGATCGTCATGACGATCTCCCAGGGCGGCACCGGCTCCGGCGGCTCCGGTGAGGCGGTCCGGCGGATCTACGAGGCGATGTACGGCATCAAGAAGGACAGCGCGACCATCGATCCGCGCAAGGGCATCATGCCCCGGCCGGTCACCGCGCTGCCGAAGATCTCCGCGGACGGCGCCGTCGAGCACACCTCCGCGTCGCTGCCCGCGCCCGGCGTGCTCCAGCTGCCGGACTCCCCGCGCACCGCGGGCTTCGACGGCCCGGTGCTCGCCGCCCTCACCCCGACCCGCACCGGCCGGCTGATGTACGGCAGGAAGTACACGGCATGAGCGCCCACACCTACTCCGTCCGGCGCTTCTCCCCGGAGAAGTCCACCCTCGGCAAGCTCTTCGCCCGCGACTCGGTGGCCCGCCGGATGGACTGGCTGCTGCTCTTCGCCACCCTGCTGCTGTGCGGCCTCGGCACCATGCTCGTCTACTCCGCCACCCGCAACCGCACCAACCTCACCCACGGCGACCAGTACTACTTCCTGATCCGGCACCTGATGAACGCCGGCATCGGGTTCGGCCTGGCCGCCGGCGCGGTCGCCATAGGGCACCGCAGGATGCGCACGATCGTGCCGTTCCTCTACGCCCTGTCGATCCTCGGCATCCTCGCCGTGCTCAGCCCGCTCGGCTCCACCGTCAACGGCGCCCACGCCTGGATCGTGATCGGCGGCGGCTTCTCGATCCAGCCGTCGGAGTTCGTCAAGGTCGCGCTGATCATCGGCATGGCCATGGTGCTGTCCGCGCGGGTCGACGCCGGCGACAAGGCGCACCCGGACCACCGCACCGTCCTCCAGGCGATCGGCCTGGCGGTGCCGCCGGTGCTGATCATCATGCTGATGCCCGACCTCGGCTCGATCATGGTGCTCGGCGTCATCATCCTCGGCGTGCTGCTCGCCTCCGGCGCGTCCAACCGCTGGGTGTTCGGCCTGATCGGCGCGGGCGTCGTCGGCTCGCTGCTGGTCTGGCAGCTCGGCATCCTCGACAAGTACCAGATCGACCGGTTCGCCGCCTTCGCCAACCCCGCCCTCGACCCCTCCGGCGTCGGCTACAACACCAGCCAGGCCCGGATCGCCATCGGCTCCGGCGGGCTGCTCGGCAAGGGCCTCTTCCACGGCAGCCAGACCACCGGCCAGTTCGTGCCCGAGCAGCAGACCGACTTCGTCTTCTCGGTGGCCGGCGAGGAGCTGGGCTTCGTCGGCGCGCTCCTGATCATCGTGCTGATCGGCGTCATCCTGTGGCGCGCCTGCGCCATCGCCCGCAACGCCACCGACCTCTACGGCACGATCGTCGCCGCCGGGATCGTCGCCTGGTTCGCCTTCCAGTCCTTCGAGAACATCGGCATGACGCTCGGCATCATGCCGGTCACCGGCATCCCGTTGCCGTTCGTCTCCTACGGCGGATCGTCGATGTTCGCCAACTGCATCGCCATAGGGATGCTGCAGTCCGTGAAGATGCAGCGCCCCATGTCCGCCTGAGCCGCTCAGGTCCGCCTCAGCGGCCCGGTCGGCAGGGCGGCCGTGACCGGTCCGGCCCGGATCATTGCCCCCCGCACCGACCCGGGTTACCGTCCCAGCATGGGCCGACGCTTCAGCGAGACCGAGCGGAAGTACGAGGCCGGGCACGGTCAGGGCAGCGTCCGCCCCGACCTCGACGGGCTGGCCGCCCGCACCCGCGACCTGGACCCCGTACGGCTGGACGCCCTCTACCACGACACGCCGCGCCTCACCCTCGCCGCGCACCGGGTGACCCTGCGCCGCCGCACCGGCGGGGACGACGAGGGCTGGCACCTGAAACTCCCCGCCGGCGGGTTCGGCGCCGGCGCCGCCGCGAACGCCGACACCCGCACCGAGGTGCACGCGCCGCTCGGGCGGCCCGGCGGCGGGCCGCCGGACGAACTGCGCACCGAGATCGCCGCACTGGTCCGCGGCCGCCCGCTGGAGCCCGTCGTCAGACTGCGCACCACCCGCCGCCGGGTGCTGCTGCTGGACGCCGCAGGCCGCACCCTCGCCGAGATCGCCTACGACGAGGTCGTCGCCGAGCCCGGCGGCGCCGCCTGGGCCGAGATCGAGGTCGAACTCGGCCACGGCGCACCGCGGCTGCTGGACGCCGTCGAGGAACGCCTGCTCGCCGCGGGTGCCCGCCGCTCCGGCTCCGGCTCCAAACTCGCCCGCGCGCTCGGCGCCCGGCTGGTCCCCGCGCCCCGCGGCCCCGACCCGGTGCGGACCGCGGGAGAGACCGCCACCGCGTACCTGCACGCGCAGTACACCGCGATCCTCGACCTCGACCCCGCCGTGCGCCGCACCGAGGAGGACGCCGTGCACCGGATGCGCGTCGCCACCCGCCGCGCCCGCAGCGCCCTCAAGAGCTTCCGTGCGGAACTGGACCGCGCCGCCACCGCACCGCTGGGCGCGGAGCTGAAGTGGCTCGCCGCCGCACTCGGCGCCGAACGCGACCGCGAGGTCCTCGCCGAACGCCTCGCCCGCCGCCTCGCCGAGATCCCCCGCCCCGAAGGCGCCGGGACGGCCGGGACGGCGGGAACCGCCGCCCAGGAAGCCGCACGACGCCGCCTCACCGCCGCCACCGGCGGCACCGCCACCGCCGGACCGCCGCACACCGCGGGCGCGCCCCCCGAACTCGACGACGCCCGCTACTTCGCCCTCCTCGACGCCCTGGAAGCGCTCCTCGCCCACCCCCCGTACACCCCGCGGGCCACCGCCCCCGCCCCCCGCGCCGCCGAAGCGACCGTCCGGCGCGACCACACCCGGCTGCGCCACGCCGTCGAGGCCGCCCTCGCGCTGCCCCCCGGCGACACCCGCGACACGGCCCTGCACGAGGCCCGCAAGGACGCCAAACGCGCCCGCTACTCCGGCGAAGCCGCCGAGACCGTCCTCGGCCCGCGCGCCGCCGCCCACACCGGCCGGATGAAGAGCGTCCAGCAACTCCTCGGCGAGCACCAGGACGCCGTGATGTGCCGCACCGCCGTCGCCGCCGTCCGGACCGCCGCGCTCGCCGCCGGCGAGGACCCCGCGCCCTACGACGCGATCATCGACCGCGAACGCCGGACCGCCGCCGACACCGAAGCAGCGCTGCCCGACCTCTGGCGGTCCGCCGACCACCCGCTGTGAGGCGCCGGACCCACCGCGCGACTCCGGTACCGTTGAGGGTCGTCATCACCA
Organism: Actinacidiphila polyblastidii; assembly: GCF_036353415.1. NCBI lineage: Bacteria > Bacillati > Actinomycetota > Actinomycetes > Kitasatosporales > Streptomycetaceae > Actinacidiphila > Actinacidiphila polyblastidii. The sequence continues at coordinate 12,093 of NZ_JAZEWV010000005.1, read as the reverse complement.
CCGCGGCCCGCACCGGGCCCGCGCCCGCACCCGCTGATGAAAGTCGCCGAGATGCCTGTCGAGTCGGTCTTCCCTCGCCTGGAAGCGCTTCTCCCGCACGTCCAGAAGCCCATCCAGTACGTCGGAGGAGAACTGAACTCCACCGTCAAGGACTGGGACAGCGCCGAGGTCCGCTGGGCGCTGATGTACCCCGACGCCTACGAGGTGGGCCTGCCCAACCAGGGCGTCATGATCCTCTACGAGGTGCTCAACGAGCGTGACGGCGTCCTCGCCGAACGCACCTACAGCGTCTGGCCCGACCTTGAGGCGCTGATGCGCGAACACGGCGTGCCCCAGTTCACCGTGGACGCCCACCGCCCGGTCCGCGCCTTCGACGTGTTCGGCCTGAGCTTCTCCACCGAGCTCGGCTACACCAACATGCTCACCGCCCTCGACCTGGCCGGCATCCCGCTGGCCGCCGCCGACCGCGGCCTCGACGACCCGATCGTGCTGGCCGGCGGCCACGCCGCCTTCAACCCCGAGCCGATCGCCGAGTTCCTGGACGCCGCGGTCATCGGCGACGGCGAGCAGGCCGTCCTGGAGATCACCGAGGTCGTCCGCGCCTGGAAGGCCGAGGGCCGCCCCGGCGGCCGCGACGAGGTGCTGCTGCGGCTGGCCAGGACCGGCGGCGTGTACGTACCGCGCTTCTACGACGTGGAGTACCTGCCCGACGGCCGCATCGCCCGCGTCGTCCCCAACCGCTCCGGCGTCCCGTGGCGCGTCTCCAAGCACACCGTCATGGACCTCGACGAGTGGCCCTACCCCAAGCAGCCGCTCGTCCCGCTCGCCGAGACCGTGCACGAGCGCATGTCGGTGGAGATCTTCCGCGGCTGCACCCGCGGCTGCCGCTTCTGCCAGGCCGGCATGATCACCCGCCCGGTCCGCGAGCGCTCCATCACCGGCATCGGCGAGATGGTCGAGAAGGGCCTGAAGGCCACCGGCTTCGAAGAGGTCGGCCTGCTCTCGCTGTCCTCCGCCGACCACACCGAGATCGCGGACGTCGCCAAGGGCCTCGCCGACCGCTACGAGGAGGACAAGATCGGCCTGTCGCTGCCCTCCACCCGCGTCGACGCCTTCAACATCGACCTCGCCAACGAGCTGACCCGCAACGGCCGCCGCTCCGGCCTGACCTTCGCCCCCGAAGGCGGCTCCGAGCGCATCCGCAAGGTCATCAACAAGATGGTCTCCGAAGAGGACCTGATCCGTACCGTCGCCACCGCCTACGGCAACGGCTGGCGCCAGGTCAAGCTGTACTTCATGTGCGGCCTGCCCACCGAGACCGACGAGGACGTCCTGCAGATCGCGGAGATGGCCAAGCGGGTCATCCAGAAGGGCCGCGAGGTCACCGGGCAGAACGACATCCGCTGCACCGTCTCCATCGGCGGCTTCGTCCCCAAGCCGCACACCCCCTTCCAGTGGGCCCCGCAACTCGGCGTCGCCGAGACCGACGCCCGCCTGGAGAAGCTCCGCGACGCCATCCGCAGCGACCGCAAGTACGCCCGCAACATCGGCTTCCGCTACCACGACGGCAAGCCCGGCATCATCGAGGGCCTGCTGTCCCGCGGCGACCGCCGCGTCGCCGCCGTCATCCGCGCCGTCTACGAGGACGGCGGCCGCTTCGACGGCTGGCGCGAGCACTTCTCCTACGACCGCTGGATGCGCGCCTGCGACACCGCCCTCCCGGCCGCCGGCCTGGACCTCGCCTGGTACACCACCCGCGAGCGCACCGTCGAGGAGGTCCTGCCCTGGGACCACCTCGACTCCGGCCTGGACAAGGACTGGCTCTGGGACGACTGGCAGGACGCCCTCGACGAGACCGAGGTCGACGACTGCCGGTGGACGCCGTGCTTCGACTGCGGGGTGTGTCCGCAGCTCGACACGCATATTCAGATCGGCCCGACCGGCCGCAAGTTGCTGCCCCTGTCGGTCGCCGCTCCCGCGACGGGCGCGGACGCGTCTTCCTGAAGTCCCACACGGCGTTCCGGGGGCGGCCGTCGGGGGGCTCTCCGCGGGGGCCGGCGGGCCGGGCGGGTGCGGTAGTTTGCGCGCCATGACCGCGCTCGGAGCCCCCGCCTGGCCGCCCGCCCCGATCAGCACCGAGCGGCTGGTGCTGCGCGAGCCCGAGGCGGGGGACCGTGAGGCGTTCATCGCGTTGTTCGCCTCGCCGGAGGTGGGCGCCTTCATCGGCGGGTCCCGGGCGCGTGAGGAGCTGGAGCGCTCGATGCCGGTGGTGCCGGGGCGGCGGGCCGGGCTGTTCGTGACCGCTCTCGACGGGGCGATGATCGGCATGGTCACGCTCGATCGGCGCGGCGCGGAGCGTCCCGGGCATGTGCGACCGGACGCGGGGGAGGCCGAGCTGGGCTACATGTTCCTGCCCGGGGCGTGGGGGCGGGGGTACGCGGGGGAGGCGTGCGCGGCGGCGCTCGGCTGGTTCGCGCGGGCGCTTCCCGGCGAGCCGGTGGTGCTCTGCACCCAGACCGCCAACGCGCGTTCGCTGCGGGTCGCGGCGAAGTTGGGGTTCACCGAGGTGGAGCGGTTCCAGGAGTACGGCGCCGAGCAGTGGTTCGGCGTGTGGTCCTCGGGTCCGCCGGCCGTGTGACGCGGGACGCGTCCTCCGGGGCCGGGGCAGGGGGCGTCAGGTCCTGAGCCGCAGTTGGAGAGCGGCTCCGACGAGCACGGCGAGCAGTCCGGCGGCGGCGACCGAGGCGCCGACGGCGGTGGACCACCCCGCGATCATGGGCACGCCGTCGGCCGCGAGCCCGGCTCCCATGAGGACGCGTCCGATCCCGCCCCGCAGCGGGGTGCGCGGTTGCCGGTCGCCGCCCGCGGCGAGCGCCCGTACCCCCAGTCCCGCGATCGTGCATCCGCTGACGAACATCACCCAGGCCGCCACCATGTCGCACCCTCCCCTGCTGCGGATGCTACGCGCTCGGGCGGGCGGCGGGGCACGCGTTCGGCGGCTCATGAGTGGGCCGGACCCGGGCCGGCGGGCATCCTGGCGGGAGTGAGGTCCTGCGGACGCACGGTGAGGAGCCGGAGATGATGAAGTTGCGGGAGGTCCCGACGAGGGCCGCGACGGGGGCGTTCATCCTGCGGTCCGGGTGGCAGAAGTGGAAGGGCGACGAGGAGACGGCGCGGGGTCTGCACGGTTTCGCGACGGGCACGTACCCGTTTCTGGGGAAGCTGGAGCCGCGGCGGTTCATGCGGCTGCTGGCGGTCAGTGAGCTCACCGTGGGCACGCTGCTGCTGACTCCCGTGGTCCCGACGCTGGTCGCGGGCGCGGCGCTGACCGGGTTCTCCGGTGGGCTGCTCGGGTTGTACGCGCGGACGCCGGGGATGCGCGAGCCGGGGACGGTCTGGCCGACGCAGGACGGTGTCCCGCTGGCGAAGGACTCCTGGATGGTCGGCATCGGGCTGGGCCTGATCGCGGACGCGGTGGCCTCCGACCGAGGTTGCGGCGGCTGACGCGGGGGAGCGGCGTACGGTCAGGGCCGGCGGGCGAACACCACGTCGCGGGCGGCGCCGCGGGCCGTGGCGACGGCGCCGAGCAGCACCGCGTCCTCGCCGAGCGCGCTGGCGGCGACCTTCGGCCGCAGTGGGGTGAGCCGCCGCAGGGTGTCGCCGACGGTCTCCAGCAGCAGGTCGGCGCTGTGGCCGACGCCGCCGCCCAGCACGACGAGTTCGGGGTCGAGCACGGCGGCGACGGCGGCGACGGTGTGGGCGAGCCGCTCGCCTTCCTGGCGGACGGCGGCGACGGCGGGCCGGGTGCCGGCGCGGGCGGCCTCGAAGACCGCCTTGGCGGTGAGCGGCCCGGTCATGCCGAGCGCGCGGGCGGCGCGGACCACGGCCACGCCGGAGACGGCGTCCTCCAGGGTGTCGGGTTCGCGTCCCGACCACGACCAGGGCAGGAAGCCGATCTCGCCGGCGGCGCCGTTCGCGCCGGTGAAGGGCCGGCCGTCGGCGACGATGCCCATGCCCAGGCCGGTGCCGATCATCACGTAGACGAAGAGCCTGCTGCCGGCGCCGATGCCGAAGGTGTGCTCGCCGAGGGCGGCGAGGTTCGCGTCGTTGTGGACGGCGAGGGGCACGCCGAGTTCGTCACGCATGCGGTCGAAGAGTCCGGCGCGGCCCCAGCCGGGAAGGTGCAGGGCGTAGCGGACGCGGCGGGCGTGCGGGTCGTAGACGCCGGGGGTGCCGACGACGGCGTGCACGACCTTGGCGGCGTCGACGCCGGATGCGGCGACGACGCCGTGCGCGGTGGCCACCACGAGGTCGGCCATGGCGCCGGAGGTGCGGGCCCGGTTGCGGACGTCGGCGCGGGCCACGATGGTGCCGTCGAGGTCGGCGAGGGCGGTGCGCAGCCAGGTCCTGCCGATGTCGATGCCGAGGGCGTAGCCGGCTGACGGGTCGGGGGTGTAGAGGACGGCGGCGCGGCCGCGCTCGGGGGTGTGGTGGCCGGCCTCGACGACCAGTCCCGCGGCTTCGAGGGAGGCCAGCGCGCTGGACACGGTGGGTTTGGACAGGCCGGTCTCGCGGGCGAGCTGGGCGCGGGAGGCGGGCGCGGCGCGCAGGCGTTCCAGCAGCAGGCGCTCGTTGGAACTGCGCAGTCGCTGCTGGTTCCAGGGCTGGTTCGAGCCGGCCTCGCTGCTGGTCATCCGGTCATTGTCCCGTATGCCCTGCACGGTCGGGGCGGGCCCCGCGCGGAGTCGGTCCGAACCCTTGACGGTATTAGTAAGGGAACTTAACTTGAACCGCATGTCCGGCACCCCGCGTCCCCAGGGCGGCTTCGTCCGCCGCATCGGCCTGTTCCAGGCCACCGCCATCAACATGAGCCAGATGTGCGGCATCGGTCCCTTCGTCACCATCCCGCTGATGGTCGGCGCGTTCGGCGGCCCGCAGGCCGTCATCGGCTTCGTCGCCGGTGCGCTGCTCGCCCTGGCCGACGGCCTGGTGTGGGCCGAACTCGGCGCCGCGATGCCCGGCTCCGGCGGCAGCTACGTCTATCTGCGGCAGGCGTTCCAGTACCGGTCCGGCAGGCTGATGCCGTTCCTGTTCGTGTGGACGGCCATGCTCTTCATCCCGCTGATCATGTCCACCGGCGTGGTCGGCTTCGTGCAGTACCTCGGCTATCTCGCCCCGCACATGGGCAGGACCACCGGCGACCTGGTCGGCCTGGCGGTGATCGTGCTGGTGATCGCGCTGCTGTGGCGGGGCGTGGAGCACATCGCGCGGCTGACCGCGGTGATGTGGGCGGTGATGATCGTCTCGGTGCTGCTGGTGATCGCCGCCTCGGCCACCCACTTCTCCGGCCACCTCGCCTTCACCTACCCGCCGCACGCCTTCGCGCTCACCACCGGGCACTTCTGGACGGGCTTCGCGGCGGGCCTGACCATCGGCATCTACGACTACCTCGGCTACAACACCACCGCGTACATGGGCGCGGAGATCAAGCGGCCGGGCCGGGTGCTGCCCCGCTCCATCGTCTTCTCGATCGTCGGGATCATGGCGATCTACCTGCTGCTGCAGATCGGCACGCTGGGCGTCATCGACTGGCACCGGATGACCGATCCGCACGACATCGCCTCGACCTCGGTCGCCTCGGCGGTGCTGGAGAAGACCTGGGGCAAGGGCGCCGCGGACACCGTCACCGTGCTCATCCTCGTCACCGCCTTCGCCTCGGTCTTCGCCGGGCTGCTCGGCGGCTCCCGGGTGCCTTACGACGCCGCGCGCGAGCGGGTGTTCTTCCGCCCCTACGGCAGGCTGCACGAGCGGCACCGCTTCCCGGTGTGGGGGCTGGCCACCATGGGCCTGATCACCGCGGCCGGCTTCCTGATCGGCCGGCACACCGACCTGCAGACGCTGATCCAGCTGCTCACCACCGTCATGGTCATCGTGCAGGCGCTCGCCCAGGTGCTCGCCGTCGGCGTGCTGCGCCGCCGCCAGCCGGGGCTGCGCCGCCCCTACCGGATGTGGCTCTACCCGGTGCCCGCGGTGGTCGCGCTGGTCGGCTGGCTGGTCATCTACGGCTACGCGGACAAGAACTCCCCCGGCCGTCACCCCATCGAGTGGTCGCTGGCCTGGGTCGCGCTCGGCGGCGTCGCCTTCGTGCTGTGGTCGCGCTACGAGAAGGTGTGGCCGTTCGGCCCCAAGGAGATCGACGAGGAGTACCTGGAGGGCGCCGACCCGGACGCGGAGCCGGTCGCGGTCTGAGGTTCCCGCCGACGTCCCCGCGGTCCAGATCCCCGCGGTCCGACGCCGTCCACGGCCCGGGACGGCGCCCACGACCCGCCACCGCCCGCGCCACCCGGGGACGCCCCGGCGGCGCGGGCGGCGCGGCTCGTCCCGTCCACAGGCCGGGAGCCCGTCCACAGGCCGGGAACCGGGCGGCGCCGGGCCCGCGCGCGGCGGCGTAACCTTGTGTACGTATCCGCGGCGGGACGGTCGCATCCGGCGGCCCCCGCCCGTGGCGCATCGCCACCCGCATCCGTACGAAGGACTGAGCGACACTGGGCAAGCGACAGCCCGAAGGCCCGCCGCCCGCACCGACGGTGCAGCGCATCCGACTGCGCTACACCAAGCGCGGCCGCCTCCGGTTCACCAGCCACCGCGACTTCCAGCGCGCCTTCGAGCGGGCGCTGCGCCGCGCCGAGGTGCCCATGGCGTACTCGGCGGGCTTCACCCCGCACCCCAAGGTGTCGTACGCCAACGCCGCACCCACCGGCGTCGGCAGCGAGGCCGAGTACCTGGAGATCGCGCTCGCCCGGCACCGGGACCCGGAGGAGCTGCGGCTGCTGCTGGACGAGTCGCTGCCGGCCGGACTGGACGTCGTCGACGCGGTCGAGGTCAGGACCTCAGGTCTGGCCGAGCGCCTTGAGGCGTCGGTGTGGCAGCTCCGGCTCGACGGCGTCGAGCCGGAAACAGCACGTCAGGCGGTCGCGGCGTTCCTCGCCGCGGACGCCGTGGAAGTACAGCGCGGCACGAAGAACGGCGTCCGCACCTTCGACTGCCGGGCCGCGGTGACGCGACTCGAGGTCGAGGAGAGCGCGGCCGCCGAGGACACGCCGACGCGGGAACAGGGTGCCGATGGGCCGCGGGACGCCGCCTGTGCGATACTGCGCCTGGTTGTGCGGCACCTGACACCTGCCGTACGGCCCGACGACGTACTGTCCGGCCTCCATGCGGTGGCTGACCTCGCGCCGCCGGTCCCCGCAGCGGTGACCAGGCTGGCGCAGGGGCCGCTCGACGAGGAGTCCGGCACGGTCACCGACCCGCTCGCGCCCGATCGCGACGCCGTGGCGGTACCTGCCGGTACCGCCTAGGTATGGCGTCGACGCGACGCCGAGGACACCGGGAGCCACCCGGAGCCGGCGCCGCTGACCACTTGAGACTTTCGCCGGCCCCCTGCGGGCGGGCCGGCGAGCGACACAGCAGCTCCCGTGCGGCGCCCGCGCCCCGGAGGCCGGCCCCGCGATCCAAGCGGCTGCCGGCCCCGAACAGGGCGCGGCGCCCGGGAGCATGACGGGAGCACTGCCCGAATGCCCGACCAGACCGATCCGACCACCCAGCCCGACACATCGACCCCGGCGGACGACTCCGCCGCGCCGCGCCGCCGTCGCCGCGCCGCGTCCCGCCCGGCGGGATCCCCCGCGGGCGCCCCCGACGAGACAGGCGCCGCCGCACCGGCGGACGCCGGCGAGGGCGCCGAGGAGGCGCCGAAGCGCCGCCGCGCCACCCGCAAGACCGCGGAGCCCGCGCCGGCCGCCGCCGCACCGGCGGACACCGGCGAGAGCGCCGAGGAGGCGCCCAAGCGCCGCCGCGCCACCCGCAAGACCGCCGAGCCCGCGCCGGCCGCCGAGGCCGCGCCTGCCGTCGCCGCCACGGGCGACGAGCCCGCCGCCGCGCCGGTCCGCCGCCGCGCCACCCGCAAGGCCACCGCGCCGGCCGCCGAGGCCGTGCCCGCCGCCGAGGCGGTGCCTGCCGCCGCTGAGGAGTCCGCGGAGTCCGCGGAGCCGGCCCGGCCGCGCCGCCGCGCCACCCGTAAGGCGACCGCGCCGGCCGGTGCGCCCGCCGAGGCCGCGCACACACCCGAGACCCTGGCCGAGCCGGTCGCTCCGGCTGAGGCCGCGCCCGCCGTCGCTGAGGAGTCCGCGGAGTCCGGTGCGCCCGCCAGGCCGCGCCGCCGCGCCACCCGTAAGGCGACCGCCCCCGCCGGTGCGCCCGCCGCCGCCGAGCCCGCCGAGATCGTCGTGGACACGCCGCAGGCCGCCGCCGCGGAGACCGTCGCCGAGGCCGTGCAGGACGAGCCGCAGGCCGCGCCTGCGCCGGCCCGCCGCCGCGCGACCCGTAAGGCGACCGAGCCGGCCGGTGCGCCCGCCGCCGCCGAGCCCGCGCAGGCCGCCGCGGCTCCGGCCACCGAGGCCGCGCCTGTTGCGGAGACTGCCGTCGCTGAGGAGTCCGCGGAGTCCGGTGCGCCCGCCAGGCCGCGCCGCCGCGCCACCCGTAAGGCGACCGCCCCCGCCGGTGCGCCCGCCGCCGCTGAGCCCGCCGAGCCGACGCAGGCCGTACCGGCCGCCGCGCAGCCCGCCGCCGAGGCGGCTCCCGCACCGCAGGCGCCTCAGGCCGCGCCCGCCCGTTCCCGCCGCAGGGCCGCCGACGCGCCCGAGAGCGGCGCGGGACGCCGGGGTGGCCGTGGCCGCAAGGCCGCGCCCGCGGCGACCTTCTCCGCGGGCGACGGCTCGCGCCGCCTGCGCCCCGGATCGCTCGCGCCCAGGGAAGAGGCGGCCGCAGAGGCCGCCGCGCCCGAGACCACGGCGCCCAAGGGCGCCGCACCCGAGGCCCGCGCGTACACCGGCCGCGGCTTCCGCGACGGTGACGGCTGGGGCGTCGAGATCGACGACGCGTACGAGATCCGCGGCTACGGCGAGACGCTGGAGGACGCGACCGAGGAGGCCGTCACCGCGGTCGCCGAGGCGTTCGGCGTGCCCGCCGCCTCCGTACGGCTGGAGGTGCGCACCGACGAGCCCGAGGCGCAGGAGCCGCGCTCCGGCCGTGGCCGGCGCCGCGCCACCCGGCCCGCCGTGGCCGTCTTCCAGGCCCCGGTCTTCCAGGCCCCCGAGCCCGGCGCGCCCGCCGCGGCCCCCGCGCAGGTCCCCGTCCAGGAGCAGGACGAGGACGAGGCGGAGGCCGAGGAGGACCGCTCGCCGCGCCGTCGCCGCCGTCGCCGCGGGGGACCGGTCGAGCAGACCGCCGCCGCCGCGATCGCCGACGAGCCGGAGGCGGAGGCCGCCGAGCCGCAGGACGCCGAAGCCGAGCCCGAGGACGATCAGGACGAGCAGGGCGCGGACGACGACCGTCCTTCGCGCCGTCGCCGCCGCGGCGGCCGCCGCCGTCGCCGGGGCGACGCAGCCGACCACGACGAGTCCGGCTCTGACGAGCACGACCCCGACGACCCCAACGAGCAGGACGACCACGACGAGCAGGACGAGCACGACGACCACGAGGGCGAGGAGTCCGAGGACGGGCACGGCCCGGCCGGCTCCAGCACCAGCAGCCGTCGCCGCCGTCGCCGCCGCCGTCGCGGCTCCGACGGGGGCGGCGACGACGGCAACGCCGTGGACGACCCCGAGCGCACCGTCGTCAAGGTCCGCGAGCCGCGCCCGAAGTCCGAGGGCACCGGCGTCGACGAGGTGCAGTCCATCAAGGGCTCGACGCGTCTGGAGGCGAAGAAGCAGCGCCGCCGTGAGGGCCGTGAGCAGGGCCGCCGCCGGGTGCCGATCATCACCGAGGCCGAGTTCCTGGCCCGCCGTGAGGCCGTCGAGCGGGTGATGGTCGTCCGGCAGAACGGCGACCGCACCCAGATCGGCGTGCTGGAGGACAACGTCCTCGTCGAGCACTACGTCAACAAGGAGCAGGCCACCAGCTACGTCGGCAACGTGTACCTGGGCAAGGTGCAGAACGTGCTGCCGTCCATGGAGGCCGCGTTCGTCGACATCGGCAAGGGCCGCAACGCCGTGCTGTACGCGGGCGAGGTCAACTTCGAGTCGCTCGGCATGTCCGGCGGCCCGCGCCGCATCGAGTCCGCGCTGAAGTCCGGCCAGTCCGTGCTGGTCCAGGTCACCAAGGACCCGATCGGCCACAAGGGCGCCCGGCTCACCAGCCAGGTCTCGCTGCCCGGCCGCTACCTGGTCTACGTGCCCGAGGGCTCGATGACCGGCATCAGCCGCAAGCTGCCCGACACCGAGCGGGCCCGGCTGAAGTCGATCCTGAAGAAGATCGTCCCCGAGGACGCGGGCGTCATCGTGCGCACCGCGGCGGAGGGCGCGAGCGAGGACGAGCTGCGCCGCGACGTCGACCGGCTGCAGTCGCAGTGGGAGGACATCCAGAAGAAGGCCAAGAGCGGCGGCGGTGGCGGCAACGCGCCCACCCTCCTCTACGGCGAGCCGGACATGACCGTCCGGGTCGTCCGGGACATCTTCAACGAGGACTTCTCCAAGGTCATCGTCAGCGGCGACGACGCGTGGCAGACGATCCACGAGTACGTCACCCACGTCGCGCCCGACCTCGCCGACCGGCTCTCGCGCTGGACCTCCGAGGTGGACGTCTTCGCGACCTACCGGATCGACGAGCAGCTGCTGAAGGCGCTGGACCGCAAGGTCTGGCTGCCGTCCGGCGGTTCGCTGGTGATCGACAAGACCGAGGCGATGGTCGTGGTCGACGTCAACACCGGCAAGTTCACCGGCCAGGGCGGCAACCTGGAGGAGACGGTCACCCGCAACAACCTGGAGGCGGCCGAGGAGATCGTCCGCCAGCTGCGGCTGCGGGACCTCGGCGGCATCGTCGTGATCGACTTCATCGACATGGTGCTCGAATCCAACCGGGACCTCGTCATGCGCCGGCTGCTGGAGTGCCTGGGCCGCGACCGGACCAAGCACCAGGTGGCCGAGGTCACCTCGCTGGGCCTGGTCCAGATGACCCGCAAGCGGGTCGGCCAGGGACTGCTGGAGTCCTTCTCCGAGACCTGCGTGCACTGCAACGGCCGCGGCGTGATCGTCCACATGGACCAGGCCACGACCGTCGGAGGCGGCGGCAAGCGCAAGCGCCGGGGCGGTCGCGGGACCGGCGCCGAGGGCGCGGAGCACGAGCACACCCACGAGCACGTGCACGAGCACGAGGAGCCGTCCGGCACGGAGGCCGCCGAGGCGGCCGAGGCCGGTGTGGACGCCGACGAGCTGCCCGAGCTGGAGCCGATCGAGGTCGGCGAGTCCGACCTGGTGCCGGCGGTCGGCGATCCGGAGGAGGAGTGGTTCGGCAGCGCCGCCGAGGCCGAGGCCGCCGCCAACTCCGGTCGCGGACGCGGCCGTCGGCGTGGCGCCCGCAAGGCGACCGCGCCGGCCGGAGCGCCGGCCGCGGCGAGCCGCGAGCCCGAGCCCGCGGTGGTCGTCGTGCCGGTGAGCGAGCCGGACGTGGAGCCGACGGCCCTGCAGGAGCTGCAGCCGGTGGTCTCCGCCGAGCCGCCCGCCCGGACGCGCCGCCGCGCCACCCGCAAGGCCACCGCGCCCGCGGGTTCGCCGACCGCGTCGCAGGACGCGGAGGTCGTGGTGGTCGCAGCCGAGCCGGCTGCCGCCGCGGAGGCCGTGGCGGCCGTGGCGGCCGCGGTGGAGGCCGAGCCCGCGGTGTCGGCGGAGCCGCCGGCCCGGACCCGGCGGCGGGCCACCCGCAAGGTGACCGCTCCCGCGGGCTCGCCCGGCGGGGGCGAGGACGCCGCCGTGGTGGTCGTCGCCACCTCTGCCGCCGCGGAGGAGTCCGCGCCGGCCGGCGCCGAGTCCGGTGCGGTGCCCGGCGACGACGCCGCCGAGCCGAAGAAGCGTGCGCCGCGCAAGGCCGCCGCCAAGAAGACGGCCAAGAAGGCCGCGACGAAGAAGGCGGCCGCCGCCAAGAAGACGACGGCGAAGAAGCCCGCCACGAAGAAGGCCGCCACCTCGGCCGAGTAGTTCCCTCAGGGGCGGGGGGCCCCCCCCCGGGGGGCCCCCCCCCCGGCCCGGCCCCCCCGGGGGC
>NZ_JAZEWV010000049.1:0-49213 GCF_036353415.1 Actinacidiphila polyblastidii | reverse complement strand
CGCGTCCCGGCCGGGACGCGCGCCACCCCGCGTTGGTCTACCCGCCCGCGGCCGCCTCCTTGGCCACCTGCTCCAGCCGGCTTCGGTGCGCCGCCCACCACGCCGGGTCGCCCGGCGCCGTGTTGGCGCTGCCGGGACGCTGCCCCGCGGCCCCGTCGACGAGTTCACGGACGATGTCGGCGTGCCCGGCGTGCCGCTGGGTCTCGGCGATCATGTGGACGAGGATCCGGCGGAGCGGCAGTTCGGCCCGCTGCCCCCACGGCACCCGCCCGACTGCGTCGAGGGGCAGCGACTCGATCGTCGTGTCCGCGTGCGCGCAGACCCGGCGGTAGCCGTCGACGATCTGCTCGCGCGTCTCCTCGGCGGTCGCCCACAGGTCGGCGTTCGGCTCGGCGGCGCCGGCGATCCAGAGCGGCGGCGCCTCGACCGGCCGGCCGAAGGCCTCGCCGAAGTACGCCGCTTCGGCGCCGGTCAGGTGCTTGACCAGGCCCAGCAGGTTGGTGCCCGTCGGGGTCATGGGCCGGCGGACGTGGTACTCTGACAGGCCCTCCAGCTTCCACAACAGCGCGTCGCGGGCGTCCTGCAGGTAGAGGCGGAGATCCGCCTTCGCGTCTGATCCGTTCATCGCACCAGTCTCCCGATCGGGCGATCACCGTCCACTGCTTTTCCCCCGCCGCGCGCGCCCATGCGCGTCCTCGGCCGCCTGCGTCCCGGCGTGGCGGGCGAGGCTCGCCGGCCGCACGGCGTCCGCGCCGAAGCGTTTGCGCGCCCGGTCGCTCGCGGCCTCCGCGGCGCGGCCGCGGTCGCCGTCCGGGTCGAGGGTCAGCTGGTGGTGGGCCTCCCCCTGCGGCCGGAGCTGGTCGGCGCGCAGGGCGTAGGCGCGGACGCGGGCGCGTTGCAGGCCGAGGGAGTCGAGCAGGGCGAGAGCGGTGGCGGCGAGGGCGGGGGAGTGCGCGGTCGCCTCGGGGAGGGTGCGGGTGCGGGTGGAGGAGGAGCGGTCGGCGTAGCGGACGGTGAGGCTGAGCCGGCCGGCGGCCTGGTGGTCGCCGCGCAGCCGGATGCCGAGCTGCTCGGTGAGGTGCAGGACGGCCCGGTGGTGTTCGGCGGAATCGAGGCAGTCGCGCTCCAGGATGCGGTCCGCGGTCAGGTGCAGGGCGGTGGGCTGGGGCGTGACCGGGCGGGGGTCGTGGCCGCGGGCGCGTTCGGCGAGCAGGCGGGCGGGCGCGGCGCCGAGCAGGCGCTGGAGGGTGGCCGGCGCGACGTCGGCCACGTCGGCGACAGTGTGCAGGCCGAAGCGGCCGAGCGTGGTGGCGGTGGCGCGGCCGATGCCGGGCAGGGCGGTGACCGGACGGGGCCGCAGCCAGGCGTCGACGGCGGCCTGGTCGCCGGGGACGTGGGTGGTGCCGCCGGGCGGCGTGGCGGCGGCCGCCATGGCGGCGAGCATCCGGTTGCCGGCCAGGCCCGCGGTGGTCCGGATGCCGTAGAGGGCGGCGAGCCGGAGCTTGACGAGCTGGACCAGGGCGTAGGGGCCGAGGTCGAAGAACCTGAGCGCGCCGGTGAGGTCGAGCTGGACGGCGTCGGGCGGGAAGGGCTGCACGCGGGGCGTGATGCCGGCCAGCAGGTCCAGCACGTCCTCGTAACCCTCGTCGTCCAGGTCGGCGTGCAGGTGGAGGTGGGCGATGCTCCGGGGGCGGGCGCTCATCCGGCGCTCCCGGGACTGCGGTGGCCGAGCTTCCTCAGATCGGCCGCGCGGGTGCCGGCGGGCTGCAGGTCCGCGTACGGGTGGAGCCGGGCGCCGGCGGTCCCGTTGGCCAGCGTCCGTTCCGGCCGGGCCGGCTGCGCCCCCTGCTCTGCCTGCGCCCCCTGCTCTGCCTGTTCCGGCTGCTCTGCCTGTTCCGGCTGCGTGGCGGTGGCTGCGGGTCGCGGCCGGTCGGCGCCGAGCAGCGCGAGGGCGGCCTCGGGGCCGCCGTCGCGGCGGGCGGCGGCGACCTCGTCCAGGTCCCAGGCCATGCTGCCGACGACGGTGCGGCGGCCGCCGCGGACCTGGACGGTGCCGCGCACCAGCAGCAGCCCGCTGTGGAAGACGGTGTGGGCGCAGGCCTCGTGGGAGTCCTCGAAGAACGCCAGGTCGACCAGCCCCGACCCGTCCTCGAGGGTGACGAAGATGATCCGCTTGCCGCTGGCGATGGGCGGCGTCTGGGTCGACGCCTTGACCCCGGCGACCAGCACCTGCCGCCCCGGCCGGACCGCGGCCAGGTGGGCGGCGTCGAACGCGCCGACCTCCCGCAGCAGCCGGTGGTGGTGGACCATCAGGTGCTGCGAGACGTCGATGCCGAGGATCTGCAGCTCGGCGCCGAGCGCCTCGCGGCCGGTCAGCTCCTTCAGCCCGCTGGGCTCCGCCGCCCCCACCGCGCCCGCGTCGAGGGGGACCTGGCCGTCCGCGGCGGTGCGGGTGCGGGACTGCCGGTGCAGCTCGACGATCTGCAGGAGCAGGTCCCGCCGGGTCAGCGATCCGTCGTGCAGGGAGTCCAGCGCGCCGATCTCGGCGAGGCGTTCGGCCAGCGGGCGCGAGGGCCGGGCCCGCTGCCAGAAGTCCGACAGCGAGGCGTAGGGCTGCCCGGCCTCGACCCGCGCGGACTCGGCCTCGCTGATGCCGCGCACCCCGGCCAGCGCCAGGCGCACACCCCACCGGCCGTCGGGTCCGGTGGCCTCGATGACGTGCCTGGTGCGGGAGCGGTTGACCTCGACGGGCAGCACCGGCACGCCGTGGCGGCGGGCGTCGGCGACGATGACCCGCTTGGGCCACATCCCGGGGTCGTGCTCCAGCAGACCCGCGTACAGGGCGGCCGGATGGTGCGCCTTGAGCCAGGCCGACTGCAGCGCCGGCACAGCGAAGGCGACGGCGTGCGCGCGGCAGAACCCGTACGCGCCGAACGCCTCGACCACCTCCCACACCCGCCCGCGGACCTGCGCGCCGTAGCCGCGGGCCGCGGCCGTGCGGTCGAACCAGTCCCGGAGGCCGGGCAGCCGGCCCTTGTCGCCGAGCGCCCTTCTGGCGATCTCGGCCAGCGCCCGGTCGCAGCCGGTCATCACCGCGAAGGTCTCGATGATCTGCTCGTGCCAGATCGTCACGCCGTAGGTGTCGGACAGGACCGGCTCCAGGTCGGGATGGGCGTACGCGGGGGCGGCGCCGTGCCGCGCGGCGATGTACTGCTCCGGCATGCCCGAGCGGACCGGTCCCGGCCGGAACAGGCTGATGTCGGCGATGACGTCCTGCGGGTCGCGGGGCTGCAGCCGCGACAGCAGGTCCTGCTGTCCGGGTGACTCGAGCTGGAACATCCCGATCGTGTCGCTGTTCTGGATGAGCTTGAACGCGAAGAAGTCGTCCAGCGGCACCTGCGCCCCGTCGTCGAGGTCGATGTGCTCGCCCGAGGTCCGCTCGATCTCGTCGACGGCGTGGGCCATCGCGGACTGCATCCGCACGCCCAGCACGTCCAGCTTGATCAGCCCGAGCGCCTCCACCTCCTCCTTGGCGGCCTGCACCATCGGGTACTGGTCGTTCGGCGTGGGCTGCACCGGCAGCCGGTCCAGCAGCGAACGGTTGCTGATGATCACCCCGCACGGGTGCATCGCCATGCCGCGCACCAGGGCGTCCAGGCCCTCGGCGAGCTCGAACAGCGGCCCCCACCGGCCGGCCGCCGCCTCGGCGGCCAGCCCGCGCAGCTCGGGCAGCTCCGCCAGCGCGCTGGTGATGTCCGCCGCCCGCAGGTGCGGAAACGACTTCGCGATCCGGTCGACCTCGTGCGGGGCGATGCCCAGCGCCAGGCCGGTGTCGCGCAGCGCGTGCCGGGCCCGGTACGTCTCCGGCATCGCGGTCACCGCGACCCGCTCGCGGCCGAAGCGGGCGATGATCGCGTCGTAGCACTCCAGCCGCCGCGCGCTCTCCACGTCGATGTCGATGTCCGGCAGCCCGGCCCGCCGCACCGACAGGAACCGCTCGAACAGCAGCCGGTGGTCCAGCGGATTCGCCGTGGCGATCCGCAGGGCGTGGCAGACCATCGAGCCGGCCCCGGAACCGCGCGCCGCGACCCGTACCCCCAGCGCGCGGATGTCCGCGACGGCCTGCCCGACGGCGAGGAAGTACGCGTCGTAGTCCAGCGCGCCGATGACCCGCAGCTCCTGGTCCAGCCGGTGCACGGCGGCGCGGTCGCGGTCCAGGCCGCGGTCGGCCAGGCCGGCCTCGCACCGCTCGCGCAGCAGCCGCGCCGCGCTGCCGTCCCCCGGCCTGGCCCCCACCACCTCCGGCTCGGGGAAGTGCGGGACGCCCAGCCCGAGGTCGCGCACCGGGTCGACCCGGCAGGCGTCCGCGGTGGCCGCGGTGTCCGCGATCAGCCGGGCCGCCCGCCGGGCGCCCAGGCCCGCGCAGTCCGCGATCTGTCGCGCGGCCGCCGCCATGGCCTGCGGGTCCTTCAGCCAGCGTTCGCCGCCGTCCAGGCGCCGCCGGTCGATCGGCCGCAGCAGCCGCGCGGCGTCCAGCACGTCGGCGAGGCGGTGCTGCTCCGGGTCCGCGTACCGGACCGCGTTGGCGATCACCGCGGTCGTACCGGTGCGGTCGGCCAGCGACAGGGTCCGTGCGGCGAGCCGCAGCGAGCCGGGACCGGTGCCCTCCCGGCCGTGCCAGACGGCCTCCAGGCGCACCCCCGCCCCGAAGACCTCCTGCCAGGGCGCCAGCAACTGCCGCGCCACGTCCGCGCGGTCGGCAGCCAGGGCGCGCACCGGCTCGGACGCCGGGCCCAGCAGGACGGCCAGGCCGTCCCCGCCGTGCTCCCGCAGCGCCTCCCAGGAGACGACCGGGCTGATCCCGCTCCCGCCCGCGGTGCCCGCGTGCGCGGCCGACACCAGGCGGCACAGGCGCGCCCACCCGGCCCGGTCCTGCGCCAGCAGCACCACCCGCAGCGGCGGCTCGCTGACGTGCGCCCCGCCGCGCACCGGGGTCCTGCGGCGCTCCGCAGGGGGAGGCGGAGCGAGCGCTTCGACGGCGAGGTCGACGCCGAAGAGCGGCCGGACGCCGGCCTGCGCGCAGGACTGCGCGAACCGCACCGCGCCGGTGACGGTGTCCCGGTCGGTGATCGCGAGCGCGTCCATGCCGCGCTCGGCGGCCCGCAGCACCAGCTGCTCGGGGTGCGCGGCGCCGTACCGCGGGGAGTAACCGGTGGCGACATGCAGATGCGCGAATCCGGCCACGTCGCACCTCCCTCACCCGATACACCCCATTCATACTATTAGACCGAAATGATCCTCGTACGTGAGTTCGATTAGCGTAGCGCGGTCATCCCAGGTCAGCGAGCCGGGACGCGCCGAGCCGCCCGTTCGGCGCCCGTTCGGACGGCCTGCGTCGGTGATCGCGGGAGGGCCGCGCCGCCGCATCGCCCACCCCCCAGGCCGAGTTGCCGTGGCGTACGGGTGGCGCGCGGGTGGCGCCGGGCGGAGGGGAGACTCTGCTCACAGGGTGCGGCGGACGGGCGGACGGGCGGCGCCGGCGCCGGGGTCCGCGTCGACCCGGCCGGCGGCTGTCGGAAGCCTTGCTGTTATCACATATATTGACTATCGTCGGCGAAAGGTCAGAACAAGATCGGCAGCGACAACCGTCCGTCACCGAGGAGCCCTCCGATGGCCACTCCGAAGTTCGCCCACGTCGTCTTCCAGACCAGCCAGCCGGCCGCGATGAGGGACTGGTACTGCGCGGTGCTCGAGGGCCACGTCGTCTACGAGGACGCGGCGCTGACCTTCATCACGTTCGACGAGGAGCACCACCGGATCGCCCTGCTCAATCCACCGGGCGCGCTGCAGCGCAAAGCGCCGACCACGGCCGCCATGCACCACGTCGCCTACACCTTCGACGGCCTCGACGACCTTCTCGACCGGTACGTGACGCTGCGCGACAAGGGCATCGCCCCCGCGGTGTGCATCGCCCACGGCGTCACGACCTCGATGTACTACCAGGACCCCGACGGCAACTTCGTCGAGATGCAGATCGACAACTTCGCCGAACCCGACCTGGCCACCGGCTACATGCGGGGTCCGGAGTACGCCGCGGACTCGGTCGGCCCGGCCTTCGACCCCCAGCGCATGCTGCTGGCCCGCGAGGCGGGGGCGTCCGTGGACGAACTCACCGCACGCGCCTGGTCGCTCCGGGCCGAGCTGCCCGACCCGATGGGCGTCCTGCTCGGCTCGCCCTGAGCCGGCCACCGCCGGGCCGCGCGGGCGCCGCCCCGCACCGCGGCCCGCAGCCACCGTCCCCTACCGCTGGAGTACCCGATGCGTAGTGCCAACCTCGCCGGACGGCTCGTGCTGCTCGACTCCCACGACCGGGCCGTCGACGTGGAGAAGGCGAGCGGCGGCCGCTTCCCTGCCGCGCCCCAGGCGGTGTACGCCCGGTGGCGGGAGTTCCGGGCCTGGGCGCAGGGCGCCGACCTGCCGGCCGGCGAGCCGTTCGACCCCCGGGACCTGGGGGCGCCCGCGCCCGAGCCGCGCCAGGTGCTGGCGGTCGGCCTCAACTACCGTGACCACGCCGCCGAGTCGGGGCTCGGCGTGCCGGACACGATGCCGCCGGTCTTCACCAAGTTCGCCACGAGCATCTCAGGACCGGTCTCCGAGGTCGTGCTGCCGGACGGAGGGCACACCGACTGGGAGGTCGAACTGGTCGCGGTCATCGGGGCCGACGCCCGGCACGTGCGGGAGAGCGAGGCCTGGGCGTACGTCGCCGGCCTCACCGTCGGTCAGGACATCTCCGAGCGGCTGACCCAACTGCAGGGGCCCGCGCCGCAGTTCAGCCTCGGCAAATCCCTCCCCGGCTTCACGCCGACGGGTCCCTGGCTGGTCACGCCGGACGAGTTCGCCGACCCTGACGACCTCCAGCTGAGCTGCGCGATCAACGGGGAGCAGATGCAGAAGAGCCGCACCGCCAACCTCATCTTCTCCGTGCCCCGCCTCGTCGCGGAGCTGTCGGCCGTCCTGCCGCTGCTGGCCGGCGACATCCTGTTCACCGGCACGCCCGGCGGCGTGGGTCTGGGGCGCGACCCCCAGCGCTGGCTCACGCCCGGCGACGAACTCGTCAGCCGGGTCGAGGGGATCGGCGAACTGCGGCAGACGTTCGTCGCCGGTCCGCGCACCGCGGCCGCCGGCTGACCGCCGGCCTCCCACGCGCCTGCCCGCACCGCCCCTCCGGGCGGGTCCGGCGCGCCCCGACGCCCACCCCCCACTTCCGTGCTCACCTCACAGAAGGGCCCACCACGATGTGCATCGACGACAGGACCAGACGCGACTTCTTCAAGACGGCCGCGGCGGCCGGAGCCGCCCTCACCGGCGTGCAGGCGCTCGCGGCGCCGAGCGCCGCCCACGCCCAGGAGGCCACCGCCGGCTTCGGCGAGAAGGTGGCCCTGACCGACGTCCGGGTCTTCGACGGACAGAACCTCACCGCCGCGCGTACCGTCGTCATCGACAACGGGCTGATCGGCGTCAGCGCCCTCGGCGCCCGCACGATCGACTGCGAGGGCGCGGTCCTGCTGCCCGGACTCATCGACGCGCACATCCACCTGCAGGACGTGGACACCCTGGCGGCCCTTGCCGGCCACGGCGTGACCACGGGCCTGGACATGGCCTGCTTCCCCCCGTCGCTCGTCACCTCGCTGCGGCGCCGGCGGGGCCTGACCGACATCCGCAGCGCGGGCACCCCGGCCGTCGCCCCCGGCAGCCCGCAGAGCCGGCTGCCGACCTTCCCCGCCTCGGGTGTGGTGAACGGACCGGACCAGGCGCTGCGGTTCGTGCAGCAGCGGATCGCCGAGGGATCGGACTACATCAAGATCATCGTGGACGTGCCCGGCCTGAGCGAGGAGACCGTCCGCGCCCTGACCACGACGGCCCACGCGTTCGGCAAGGCCGTGATGGCCCACGCGACCTACGCCGCCACCGTGGACGAGGCGCTCGACGCGGGCGTGGACATGGTCCACCACGTGCCGCTGGACACCGCCCTGACCGCCGCGGCCGCGGCGCGCTATGTGGCCGGCGGCGCGATCTCCGTGCCGACGCTGACCATGATGGAAGGGTTCGGCGCGCTGGGCATTCCCGGGCTGAGCTACGCGGCGGCCGAGGACAGCGTCGCCGCGCTGCACCGGGCAGGCGTGCGGATCCTGGCCGGGACGGACTCCAACCTCACCCCGGGGATACCCGTGCAGCCGGCCTTCGGCCTCAGCCTCCACCACGAGCTGGAGCTGCTGGTGGCGGCCGGCCTGACCACCCGTGAGGCGCTGGGAGCCGCGACGTACCTGCCCGCGCAGTCCTTCGGCCTGCGCGACCGCGGCGCGATCCGCCCCGGCTACCGCGCCGACCTGGTCCTGATCGACGGCGACCCGCTCGCCGACATCACCGCGACGCGCGCCGTCCGGCGCGTGTGGGCCGGCGGCGTCGAAGTCCCGGCCGCCGCCTGACCCGGCCCGGCCCGCGGTGCGCGTCAGGCGCCGGACGCCGCCGACAGGGCGCCGATCGCGATCTTCTCGTTGCGCGCGAGGTGCTGCTCCACGGCGGCGGCGGCGGTCGCGGCCCGGCGGGTGCGGAAGGCCGCGACGAGGTCCACGTGGGCCTTCCGGCGCCGCTCGTGCTCGGCCGGGTCGGGGTCAAGCCGGCCGAACCCGATCCGGATGTAGCGCTCCCCGGCCCGCCACAGCAGGGTCAGGACGCGGATGTCCCAGGCCGTCGCGGCCGGCGCCAGAAGCGCCAGATGGAACGCGTCGTGGCCGTCGTAGATGTCGGCCATGCCGCGTTCCCGCAGGCCGAAGCCCGCGGCCTGCGCGTCGAGCCGGTCCAGTTCCTGCTCGGTCAGCAGACCGCAGGCGCGGCCCGCGATCTCCGGCTCCAGAGTGCGGCGCAGCCGGTAGATCCCGTGCAGGTCGTCCAGGTTGAGCGGGGTGATGACGGCGCTGCGCCCCGGGCGCGTGATGACCAGGCCCTCGCCCTCCAGGCTGCGCAGGGCCTCCCGGATCGGGATGAAGCTGACGTCGAGCATGCCGGCCAGTTCCCGCAGCGAGTACTGCTCGCCGGGGGCCAGCACGCCCGCCAGGATCGAGCGGCGCAGCTCGTCGGTGGCCTGCTCGACCACCGACCGGGACGTGATCGGCTGGACGGCGTCCCGGGGTGTCGCCACGTTGTCTTCCTCGCTTCGGCCGTCCGACCTGTCGATATCAACTATAGCGACGGCCCCTCCTCGGTGAGTACGATATATGTGATAACACACACTCGGCCCGGGGCGCGTTCCGTCCCGGGCCGGCCCGGACGACGCCGGTCACCGGCGACGGCGAAAGGGACGACGACCGTGAGCAACGACGGCAACCACTCCGCATGCCTCATGTGCGCCATGGAGGACGCGGACGAGACGGCGCGTGTCTTCGGCGACTCCCTGTGGGCGGCCGAGATCGTGCCCGGCTACGAGGTGCCCGGCTGGTTCATCCTGCGGGCCCGGCGCCACGCCGAGCTGATCACCGGACTGGACGGCGCGGAACTGGCCGGTTTCGCCCGGCGCGCGCGGGACCTGGTCGCGGCCGTCACCGAGGCGACCGGCGCGCCGGCCACGTACCTGCTGGCCTTCGGCGAGAACTACCGGCACTTCCACACGCTGGTCACCGCGCGCGGCGCCGACGTCCCCGCCGACCGGCGGGGCGGCGACATCCTCAGGCTGCGCGCCGAGCGGCGCGACCCCGAGGCCGCGGCCCGGCTGCTGCCCGCGGTGCGCGAGGCGTACCTGCGGCTCGCGGGCACCGAGGTCGGCTGACCCCGGCGGCGCCGCCCGCGCGTCGATCAGTCGGTCAGGTCGAGCGCGGCGGCGACGACGGCGTCGGCGTCGATGCCGTGATGCCGGTAGACCTCCTCCAGCGAGCCGGACTGCCCGAAGCGGGTCACGCCCAGCGTGCTCAGCGGCACCCGGTGGACGGCCGCCAGGAACGCCAGGGTGTGCGGGTGCCCGTCCAGGACGGTGACCAGCGGTGCGGCGCGCGCGGCGGGGAAGACCTGGTCGAGGATCCAGGTGTCGGCCTCCCCGTGGCCCGCACGGGCGTCCAGGGCCCGGAAGAGCAGCCCGGGACTGGTGACGCAGACGACGTCCGCGGCGGTCCCGAGCCCCTGCAGCCGGTCGGCCGCCGCCAGCGCCTCGGTGACCATGGCGCCCATGGCGGCGATGGTCACCCGGGGGCTCTCGACGCGGCGCAGCGGATACCCGCCCGCGACCACCTGGCGGCGGCGCCGCTCGCGGGCCGCGGGGTCGGCGGGCACCGCGGCCAGCGACTGGTCGACGGGCCGGGTGGACAGCCGCAGATAGGCGGAGCCGCCGTCCGGCCTGCCCAGCCGGGCCAGCGCGTGCAGCAGCGTCCACTCGGTGTCGAGGGCGAAGGCCGGCTCCCAGGTCGTGCAGCCGGGCTGCTCGATGCCGAGGGACGGCGTCGTGACGGACTGGTGCGCGCCGCCCTCGGGAGCGAGGGTGACCCCCGAGGGGGTGCCCACCAGGATCGACCTGCCTCCCGCGTAGATGCCGAACGACCAAGGCTCCAGGGCGCGTTGGACGAAGGGGTCGTACAGCACGCCGATCGGCAGCAGCGGCTGCCCCCAGCGGCTCCAGGTCGCGCCCAACTCGCCGAGGAGGCCCACCAGGTTGGTCTCGGCGATGCCCAGTTCGATGTGCTGGCCGGTCGGTTGCTCGCGCCAGTGCAGCAGGGTCTCGCGGTCGTCGTGGAACCAGTCGACGCGCTCGGCGGGGGCCCAGACGCCGACCTTGTTGACCCAGCCGCCGAGGTTGGTGGACGAACTCACGTCGGGGCTGACGGTGACGACCCGGGCGGCGGTCTGCGGCGCCGCGCGCGTCAGGTCCAGCAGCACCCGGCCGAGCGCGGCCTGCGTCGTCGCGGCACCCGCGGGCGTACGCCCGAGGTCCGCGGGCACCGGGGGAGGAGGCGTGAGCGGCACCGCATCCCGCCGCAGCCGCGCCGCCGCCTCGGCGCACAGCCTCCCCGCCGCGGAACCGGCGGGGAACGCCGCCCAGGGCAGCTCCGGGTCGGCTCCGGTGCGCGCGGCGAGTTCGCCGAGCTGCGCCTCGGTCAGCAGCGAGGAGTGGTTCTGCGGGTGGCCCTGGGTGGGCAGTCCGTAGCCCTTCACGGTGTAGGCGAGGATCACGGTGGGCCGGTGGTCGTCGACGGCGGCCAGGGCGCCGTCGAGCGCGGCGAGGTCGTGGCCCCCGAGGTTGCGCAGCACTCGGAGCAGGTCCGCGTCGTCCAGCCCGTCCAGCAGCGCCGCCACGTGCGCCGCGCCCGGACCGTCGCCGGGGAGGCGCTCGCGCAGCTCGGCGGCCGTGCAGCGCAGCAGCCGCTGGTACTCGGGGTTGGACATCGCGTCGATGCGCTCCCGCAGCCGCTCACCGCCGGGGCGGGTGAACAACTCCCGCAGCAGCGTGCCGTACTTGAGTGTGATCACCTGCCAGCCCGCCGCGGCGAACATGCCGTGCAGGCGGGTCGCGGCCGGCCCCGGCACGACCCGGTCGAGGGACTGCCGGTTCAGGTCGACGATCCACACCAGTTCGCCGAGGCCCGCGACCTGCGGGTCGAGCACGGCCTCCCAGACCGCGCCCTCGTCCAGTTCGGCGTCGCCGACCAGCGCGTACTGGCGGCCGCCGGCCTCACCCGGGCAGGCGTAACGGCGTGCCAGGGCGCCCCAGACGGTGGCGGTGGCCCCGATGCCGACCGAGCCGGTCGAGTAGTCGACCGGGTCGGGGTCCTTGGTCCGGCTCGGATAGCTCTGCAGCCCTCCGAAGGCCCGCAGGGTCGGCAGGTAGGCGGCGTCGAGCCGCCCCTGGAGGTAGTTGACGGCGTGCAGGACCGGTGAGGCGTGCGGCTTGACCGAGACGCGGTCCTCCGCCCGCAGATGGCGGAACCACAGCGCGGTCATGATCGAGACCATCGAGGCGGACGACGCCTGGTGGCCGCCCACCTTGAGCCCGGAGGGGTTGGGGCGCACCCGGTTGGCGTGGTGCACGATCGCCGTGGACAGCCACAGCACGCGCTCCTCGACCTCGCCGAGCACGTCGAGCCAGGCGGCGGCGCCGGCGGCGGAGATGCCGGCCGGGACGGCGCCGGCGGGGACGCTGCCGGTGGGGACGGTGGTCATACGGGACGGACCTCCTTACGGCCGGACCTGGTCCGGGCCGAGACGGGGGAAGAGGCGTCGGGCGTTGCCGCCCTCCACCGCGGTCAGCTCGGCGTGCTCGCGGTTGGCGTCGCGGCAGGAACGCGTGGCGAAGGCGAGGTCGTCGGGGGCGCCGAGAGGCTCCGCGCGCGGAGCCCCCGGCGGTCCACGAACGCCGGCGCGCCCCCGGCGGACCGGCCCGCGGGAACCCGGTATCCGCCGGCCAGGGTGGACCCCGAGGCGAGCAGGGCTTCCACGGTGCCGCCGAGGTGGTGGGCGTGGACGTCAACGCGGGTGTGCGGCATCGGCTCCGTCTCCGTTCCGGCCGGCGCGCGGCCGCGGGGCGGCCGGGAGCGCCGGGGGGCGCCGGGGCGCCTGCGCGGCGCCGCTCAGGGTGTCGATCAGCGCGGGGACGTCCTGCGGGAGGCCGTCACCCCGCCAGCCGACGACCTGGTCGGGCCTGACCAGCAGCCGCCGGGCGCCGAGGCGCGCCGCCCGGTCCCGGTCGCGGCCGGTCAGCTCGTGCAGGTCGACGACCGTCAGCGGGACGCCGCGGGCCCGCGCCGCGTCCTCGACGGCGCGGTCCGGCGCACCGCGCCCGAAGGTCAGCAGCGTCAGACCGGGCCCGAGCAGGTCGTAGAGGGAGCGGCCGTCGGCCAGGAAGAGGTGCGGGAGACGGGCGCCGGTACGGCCCGCGGATTCCGGCCCGTCCCCTCCCTGGACCTCGTCCTCGGGCAGCACCGGAGAGGTGGAGACGCGCAGCCCGAGGACGAGGTCCAGGGAGTGGAACTCGGCGGCCTTGGTCTGCTGGATGCGCGCCCCCGCCACCCGGCGCGCCTCGGCGCCCGCCCGGTCGGCGTCGTCGAGGTTGTCGGCGAGCAGTTCGGTGGAGAGCACCCGCATGTTGGCGGTCGCCTCGCGGATGACCCGCTCCTGGACCGGCCGCCGTTCGGTCTCGTAGCTGTCGAGCAGGGCCGCGCCGCCCCATCCGGCCAGGACCGCCGCGAGCTTCCAGCCGAGGTCGACCGCGTCGCCGATCCCGGTGTTGAGCCCGTGGCCGCCGAACGGCGGGTTGAGGTGCGCGGCGTCGCCCGCGAGGAACACCCGGCCGCCGCGCATGCGGTCCACGATCTGCATCCGGGCCGTCCACGGGTCGGTGGACAGCACCGCGGCCCGCACCGGGCGGCCGGCGACACCGTCGATCAGCCGCTGCGCCTCCCGCTCCCCGCTCTCCCGGTCGACACCGAAGGCGATCGCCCACCAGGTGTCCTCCCGGTCCAGCGGTCCGACCAGCGCCGGGGCGGAGGCGTTGACGATCCAGTACTGGACGGCGGGGCCGTGCCGCACCAGGTCCCCCAGCCCGGGGCTGCGGAAGACGAAGCCGAAGTTCGGGCGCAGCGCGTGCTCGCCCAGGTACGAGGAGCCGATCAGGTCCCGCACCGCGCTGCGGGGGCCGTCGCAGCCGATCACGTAGTCGGCGGTGACGAGGGTGCGCCCGCCGTGCCCGTCCTCCACCGCGACGGTCACCTGCTCGTCGTCCTGGTCCAGGGCGACGACCCGTGACCCGAGCGCGAGGTGGCAGGCGTCGATCTCCCCGACGGCCTCGCGGAGGACCTCCTCCAGCACGTACTGCGGCGCCTGCTGACCGGTCTCGGGGAAACGGTCGCCGTCCGGCGCGAGGCCGAGCACGCCGGTGAAGCGGGAGAGCTCCCAGCCGGTCAGCGAGGTGCAGAAGACGACGTCCCGCGACCAGGACACCGGAAGCGGAGCGCGGGCGCGGAGCCGGTCGGCCAGGCCCCAGCGGCGCAGGTGCTCCATGGTGCGGACGTTGAGCGTCTTGCACCGCGGCCGGGCCCGGGAGACCGTCGGGCGCGGCTCGACCACCAGGCAGCGGACGCCGCGCCGCCCGAGTTCGACGGCGGCCGCCAGCCCCACCGGGCCGCCGCCGGCGACCAGCACCTGGACCCTGCGCGGCAGGCGCTCCCCGGAGGCGGGCGCCGGCCCCCGCGCCCGGCTCACCGCAGCCCCGCCGCCCAGACGGCGCACTCCTCGGCGAACGCCAACTGCCGCAGGTGCAGCGCGAAGCCGAGGGTGTGGTGGTCGATGCAGTGACCCGTGCCGCGGGCGACGGCGGCGTCGACGAAGGGGGCCGCGGTGAACATCGCGGCGAACCTGGCCACGTTCTCCGGGGCGCTGTCCCACAGGGCGTCGTACTCGCCGAGGGCGTTGTGCACGGGTACCCCGACGCGCGGCGCCACTTGGGGCAGGTGCTCCTCGGGCCACCGCGGGGCCTGGATCAACTCCCGCACCGGGACGGGCGCGTACGAGCCGTGGGCCTGCCGCAGCCCTTCGGCCCGGTAGGTGGACGCCGGTCCGAACATCACCTTGTCCCGCTCCCCGTACGGCAGGTCGACCGTCGCGTCCGGCGGGAGCGCGGCGAGCGCCTCGGCCGCGCCGCCGGGCGGGATGACGGCGCCCATCCCGGTCGCCGAGACGCCGATCAGCGGAAAGCCGGGACCGGCGGCGGCGATCATCAGCGCGATCATGCCGCCGATCGAGTGGCCGGCCAGGATCACGCCGTCCGCGCCGGCCCGCTCGGCGGCCTGGGCCACCGCCGCGGAGAGCAGCTCGGCGTGGCGGGTGAAGGTGTTGGCGTCCGGTTCGAGCGGCGTGCTGCCGCCGTAGCCGGGGCGGTCGAAGGCCACGACCCGGTAGCCGTTGGCGGCGGCCACGTCCATGAACGATCCCTCGGGCGACCCGGCGACGTCGAAGTACCGCGCGGTGTACGTGCCGCCCGGCAGCGCCGCGATCAGGGGCTTGCCGCTCGGTGCGGCGGGGTCGCCACGGTCCGCGGGGGTGGCGGGGTCGGCGGTGATCGCGGTGATCGTGTGCCCGTCGACCTCGAAGGTCGCGGCACCGCGCTGATTGGCCATCTGCGGCCTCCTGAGAGAGGTGGGATTGCTTGCGCTCCACGCCGGGATGCCCGCGGGCCGCCCGTCACCGGGTGGACGCGAGCCTAGGCGCTATATGTGATAACAGCAAGGGTGCGGCACGGCCGTGTCGCCGCCGTGCCGCACCCGCTTCCCCCGCGAGCGCTCATCGGGGCGGGCCTGCGGGAGATCGCGTCGCCGGCCCCTCGCGGCCACGGACCGGCGGCCACGCCCTCGCCGGGCGACCCGCCCCCGGGCCGTTCACCACCGTCGCCGCCCCCGTCCGCGGCCCGCACCGTCCCGCGCCGGATGGGAGGCGCCCACCCGGCACGGTGAGCCGCGGGGCGTCGGTCGAGAAGGCTTTGCCTTTCGTTGGAACATGTTTTTTTGGTACGGACCTTGACGCTCAAACGAACACGACTTCACACTGTCGCGCAGTCTCCCGGACCGCTCGGCACACGGCTTCGGCACGCGCCCGCGGACCGGGAAACCCTCGTTCGCTGTCCCGCCCCCCACTGGCGAAGGACCATGCCGTGCATCGACACCTGAGATTCCTCCTGCCCCTGTGGCTGCTCGCCCTCCTGGCCACCGCGCTCTCCGTCGGCGCGGGCCCCGCACAGGCCGCGACCACCACCACCGTCACCGTGGACGGATCGCAAGGAGGCCGCACCTTCGACGGCATCGGCGCGATCAGCGGCGGCGGTGGCAACTCCCGCCTGCTGCGCGACTATCCGGCGGCCCAGCAGTCGCAGATCCTGGACTACCTCTTCAAGCCGGGCTACGGCGCGAACCTGCAGTTGCTGAAGCTGGAGATCGGCGGCGACGCCAACTCCACCGACGGCGCCGAGCCGTCGATCGAGCACACCCGCGGCCAGGTCAACTGCGACGCCGGCTACGAATTCTGGCTCGGCGAGCAGGCCAAGGCCCGCAACCCGAACATCAAGCTCTACGGGCTCGCCTGGGCGGCCCCCGGCTGGATCAACGGCGGCTTCTGGTCCACCGACACCATCAACTACCTCATTTCCTGGCTCGGTTGCGCCAAGCAGCACGGCCTGCCGATCAGCTACCTCGGCGGCTGGAACGAACGCGGCCACGACGTCAACTGGTACATCCAGCTGCGGTCCGCGCTGAACAACGCCGGCTACGGCAGCGTCCAGATCGTCGGTGACGACTCCGGGTGGGGCGTCGCGGACGACATGGCGTCCAACTCCGCCTTCAACAACGCCGTGTCCGTCATCGGCGCGCACTACCCGTGCCAGGGCGGCGACGGCGGCAACGCCGACACCTGCTCGTCCACCACCGCGGCGAAGAACAACGGCAAGCCGCTGTGGGCGTCGGAGAACGGCTCGCTGGACATGAACTCCGGAGCGCCCGCGCTGATCCGCTCGATCGTCCGCGGATACGTCGACGCCCGCATGACCGCCTACCTCAACTGGCCGCTGGTGGCCGCGATCTACCCCAACCTGCCGTACAACACCGTCGGGCTCGCCACCGCCAACTCGCCCTGGTCGGGCAGCTACTCGATCGGCGAGGACACCTGGGCCACCGCCCAGATCACCCAGTTCGCGCAGCCCGGCTGGAAGTTCGTCGACTCCGCCTCCGGCTACCTCGGCGGCGCCGAGTCCAACGGCACGTACGCCACCTTGAAGTCGCCGGGCGGGTCCGACTACTCCACCGTGCTGGAGACCACCACCGCCACCGCCGCGCAGACGGTCGGCTTCCACGTCCAGGGCGGCCTGTCCACCGGCACCGCGCACGTGTGGGCGACCCGGGTGAACAGCCCCAGCGCCGCGACGGACTTCGTCCACACGCAGGACATCACCCCCTCCGGCGGCTCGTACACGCTGACGCTCCAGCCCGGCTGGATCTACACCGTCAGCACGACCACCGGCCAGGGCAAGGGCACCGCCGCGGGCCCGGCCGCCCACGCCCTCGCGCTGCCCTACACCGACGGCTTCGACAACGACACCAGCGGTACGGAGGCCCGGTACCTCTCCGACATGCAGGGCGCGTTCGAGGCGCGGGCGTGCACCGACGGCCGCTCCGGACAGTGCGTGCAGCAGGTGGCGCCGGTCAAGCCGATCGAATGGCAGGACGACTCCGACGCCTTCTCGCTGGCCGGCGACCCGACCTGGACGGACTACACGGTCAAGGCCGACGTCGACCTCCAGCAGGCCGGCACCGCCGAACTGCTCGGCAGGGCCAACACCCAGAACCGCCCGCAGAGCCACCAGGCGGCGTACGAGCTGCGCGTCGCCGACACCGGCGCCTGGTCCATCGTGCGGACCTCGGCCGGGGGCAGCGCCACCACACTGGCCTCGGGCGGTCACGCCGCGCTCGGCACCCGCTCCTGGCACACCCTCGCCCTCGGCTTCTCCGGCGACCAGATCACCGCGTCGGTCGACGGCGCGACCCTCGGCACGGCGACCGACAGCAC
This sequence comes from Actinacidiphila polyblastidii, assembly GCF_036353415.1. Lineage (NCBI taxonomy): Bacteria > Bacillati > Actinomycetota > Actinomycetes > Kitasatosporales > Streptomycetaceae > Actinacidiphila > Actinacidiphila polyblastidii. The sequence continues at coordinate 31,627 of NZ_JAZEWV010000049.1, read as the reverse complement.
CTACAGCGCCGGCCAGGTCGGCATCGGCGTCGTCGGCTACCAGACGGACGAGTTCGACAACCTGTCCGTCACCGCCAACGCGCCCGGCAACCACGGCGGCATCCTCAAGGGCCGCGCCTCCGGGTTGTGCGCGGACGTACCGGCCGCCTCCCAGACCAACGGCACCCAGGTCGCGCTGTGGGACTGCAACGGCGCGGCCAACCAGTCCTGGACGCTCACGCCCGCCGGCCGGCTCACCGTCTACGGCGGCGCGAAGTGCCTGGACGTCAACGGCGGCGGCACCGCCGACGGAACCGCGGTCCAGATCTGGGACTGCAACAACACCGCCGCGCAGGCCTGGACGGTCGGCGCCGACGGCACCGTGACCAACCCGAACTCCGGCAAGTGCCTCGACGCCACCGCCAACGCCACCGCCCCCGGCACCCTGCTGGAGATCTGGACCTGCAACGGCGGCCCGAACCAGGCGTGGGCCCGCGGCAGCGTCGCCGGCCCGGTCAGGGGCCAGGAGTCCGGCCGCTGCGTCGACGTCCCCGCCGGCAGCCAGAGCAACGGCGCCCAGCCCGCGCTGTGGGACTGCAACGGCGCCGGCAACCAGACGTGGACCTCCACCTCCACCAACCAGCTGAGCGTCTACGACACCAAGTGCCTGGACGTCACCGGCGGCGCCACCGCCGACGGCAGCCCGGTGGAGATCTACGACTGCAACGGCACCGCGGCCCAGCAGTGGCGGGTCCGCGACGACGGCACGATCGTCAACACCGGCTCGGGCAAGTGCCTCGACGCCGTCGGACACGGCACCGCCGACAGCACGGCCCTGGACATCTGGACCTGCACCGGCGGCGCCAACCAGGTCTGGCGACGCGCCTGACCGCACCTCCGCTCCCCGCCGGGCACGCCGCAGGCCCACTCCTGCGGCGGCCCGGCGGGGCCCCGCGCCCACCGGGCCGCCACCGGACGCGCGCCGTCCGGCCGGCGGCCGGCGGCCCGTTCGTGCAAACGGCGGGCCCGGGGGGCGGGACAGCCGACGCTCCACCTGGTACGCATCTGGTGACGGCCCCCACACCGCCTGAGCCGTCGATCGACGCGCCTCCTGCCCGACGCACCTCCGTTCCCCCACCGAAGGAGCACGATCATGCCCCTCAGCCTGCGTCGTCCCGCCCGGCCGCCACGGCCCTCCCGGGGCGGCCCCCGTTCCCTGTCCTCGCGGCTCGCGGCGGCGGCGACCGTCCTCGGTCTCGCCGCCGTCACCGCGCCCGCGCTCGTCCTGCTGGGGCCGGCCCCGCAGGCCGAGGCGCTGTCCAACGGGCTGGCCGTCACCCCGCCGATGGGCTGGAACGACTGGAACTCCTTCGGCTGCAACGTCACCGAGCAGAAGGTCAAGTCCGTCGCGGACTACATCGTCTCCTCAGGACTCGCCGCCGCCGGATACAGCTATGTCGACATCGACGACTGCTGGATGTCCGGCAGCCGTGACAGCGGCGGCCATCTCGTGCCGGACCCGGGCAAGTTCCCCGACGGCATCAGCGGCACTGCCGCGTACGTCCACGGCAAGGGGCTGAAGCTCGGCATCTACGAGAGCGCGGGCACCAAGACCTGCGCCGGCTACCCCGGCAGCCTCGGCCACGAGCAGACCGACGCGAACAGCTTCGCGTCGTGGGGCGTCGACCTGCTCAAGTACGACAACTGCAACAGCGACGGCACCTCGCCGCAGCAGCGCGACACCACCATGCGGGACGCCCTGGCCAGGACCGGCCGGCCGATCCTGTACAGCCTCTGCGAGTGGGGCCAGGACAGCGTGTGGACCTGGGGCGCGGGCGTCGGCAACATGTGGCGCACCACCGGGGACATCAACGACAGCTTCGGATCGCTGCTCTCCAACTTCCACACCAACGTCACGCTCGCCGGGTACGCGGGTCCCGGCGGCTGGAACGACCCCGACATGCTGGAGGTCGGCAACGGCGGGATGTCCTTCACCGAGGACCGCAGCGAGTTCAGCCTCTGGGCCGAGATGGCCGCCCCGCTGATCGCGGGCAACGACCTGCCCGGCTCCTCCGCCGCGACCCTGTCCATCCTCGGCAACCGGGACGTCGTCGCCGTCGACCAGGACTCCCTCGGCAAGCAGGGCACCGAGATCTCCTCCGGCGGCGGCCTGGACGTCCTCACCAAGCCGCTGGCGAACGGCGACCGGGCCGTGGTCCTGTTCAACGAGAACGCCGGCGCCGCCACCATCTCCACCACGGCCGCCGCGGCCGGACTGCCCGCGGCCTCCTCCTACACCCTCAACAACCTCTGGTCCCACGTGAAGAGCACGACCGGCGGCGCCATCTCGGCCACCGTCCCGGGCCACGGCTCCGTGATGTACCGGGTCTCCACCGGCTCCGCCACCACCACCGGCACCACGCACCCGCTCGCCGGGGCCTCCTCCAACCGCTGTCTGGACGCCTACAACAACCAGACCGCACCCGGCACCAAGATCGAGATCTGGGACTGCAACGGCGGCACGAACCAGCAGGTGACGCCCACCGCCGCGGGTGAACTGCGGCTGTACGGGGGCACCCAGTGCCTGGACGCCACCGGTGGCGCCACCAACGCCGGGACCGCGGTGGAGCTGTGGACCTGCAACGGCGGCGCCAACCAGCAGTGGCGCCTGAACCCCGACGGCACGGTCACCGGCGCGCAGTCCGGGCTGTGCCTGGACGTCACCGGCGGCGACCAGCCGGCCGGCAACGTGAACGGCACCGCGCTCGAACTGTGGAACTGCAACGGCGGCGCCAACCAGCAGTGGCGGCTGAACTGACCCCGGACAGCACCGGAAACGACCCGAACCCATCCTGATCCGACCCTGAACGGCCCGAACCAGGGCAGTTCCCGGCCACCGGCCCGAGCCGCCGCGAGCGGCTCGGGCCGTCGTCGTCCTCTCTGCTGTTCCTCTCTCAATAACAGGCCCAATGGCGGCGGTTGAGCACCCCACACCGACAACTACCAGCGGGCTGACAGGAGTTACGACATGTCCAGCGTCGCGACGACCGCGCGGCGCAGTTGTTCGAGCTTGGGCGGGAGCAGGGCCGTGAGGCCGTGGGCGGCGCGGCCCTGCTGGTAGCTGCGGAGCAACCCGCGTTCCTCCAGGGGCATTCCGGCCGGCCGGCGTACGAGGGGGACGGCCGGGTCGACGACGCCGGAGTGGTTGGGCGTGAGGGAGACCCACAGGCGGGAGGTGCCGTGCGCGCGCTGGACGAGGCGGTCGCGCACCGGCAGCCACCGTTCCAGTGCGGCCACGCTCAGGTGGGTGAGGGGCACGGACTCGTGCCGGGGCGGCGCGTGGGTGCCGTGCTGGGGCTGGCGCAGCAGCCGCAACTGCCGTGTGGCCAGGTCGAGGTCGGTCAGCCGCCGGTCGGCCAGTTCCCCTGAGCGGGCGGCGGTGTCGAGTACCAGGGCGACCACCGCGTGCAGCCGGATCTGGCCGGGTGTGGAGGCCCGTGTGATCAGCGCGTGGCCCAACTGCTCGCGCAGATCGGTGATCTGCGCGGCGAGCGGCGTCGGCCGGGGCGCGACCGGGACGGCCTGCCCCCAGCCGATCGGCGGCAGCCCGGCGGCCCGGCGGATCTGGTCGAGGCAGGCCAGCCGGGCGGCGTTGGTCGCGGCGGCCGTCGGCGGGCGCGCCCCCCGTACCGTGCGGGTGCGGAGCGATCCTGTCCCGGCGACGCGGACGTAGGTGCGCAGGGTGTCGTCGGCGAGGAGCCGGGCCAGGCCGCCCTGGGCGGCGACGGGCAGCGTGCCGAGGGTCAGGGCCTGGGCGAGTTCCGCGCGCACCATGCCCAGCTGCCGCCGCCGGGAGGGCCCGGCCGGGAGCCGGCCGAGCAGCGTGTCGAGAGCATCCAGCGCGGGCCAGGACGTCGTGGGCATGACGTGATTCTCCCGTACCGCCGCCCGCCGGCCGCTGCCCGCCGATCGCGGCCGTCGGGCGGCTGCCTCCCGGCCGGACCGGTCGTGCTGACCGGGCGCGGAGTCGTAGGGTGGCGGCATGGCGGATTCGCCGGCGCAGACGCCGGGCCTGGGCGCGGTGCGGGAGCGTCTGGGCAGGGAGCTGTTCGCCCGGGTGGCGGGGCCTGAGGGGCCGGCGAACCGGGCGAGGATCCACGGTGGCCCAGGACCCCGGTGGTTCGGGCCCGACCGGCCGATCCGGGCGGTGCACGGCGACGCGTCGATGTTCGTGGGCGGTCTGCGGGCGCTGCTCCTGCAGTCCCTGCACCCACTGGCGATGGCCGCGGTCGCGGCGCACTCGGGATACCGGGGCGATCCCTGGGGGCGGCTGCAGCGCACCAGTACCTTCCTCGCCGTGACGACCTTCGGCGCTGCCGCCGACGCGCAGGCGGCGGTCGACCAGGTCCGAGCGGTGCACGCGCGGGTCCGGGGGACCACCGCGGACGGGGCGGCGTACGCCGCGTCCGATCCGCACCTGCTGGGCTGGGTGCACGCCGCCGAGGTCGACAGCTTCCTGCGCGCCCACCGCCGCTACGGCGCCCACCCGCTCGACGACGCCGGATACGACGGGTACGTGGCCGACGCCGCGCGGGTGGCCGAGGCGCTCGGCGTGCTGGACCCGCCGCGCAGCCTGGCCGAGCTCGCGGCGTGCCTGGACGGTTACCGCCCGGAGCTGCGCGGCACCCCGCAGGCGCGGGCCGCGGCGCGTTTCCTGCTGCTCCACCCGCCGCTGCCGTGGGTGGCGCGCCCGCCGTACGCGGTGCTGGCCTCGACCGCGGTGGCCCTGCTGCCGCTGTGGACGCGGGTGCCGCTGCGGCTGCCGTACCTGCCGGCCGTGGAGGAGACGGGCGTGCGGCTGGCCGGCCACGGGGTGACCCGCGCGATCCGCTGGGCGATGACCCCGCCCGCGGGCCCGGCGGCCGCCTCCGACCCCGATCCGGGCGGGCGCCCGGATGCGGAGCGGCTCACCCGGTGACGTCCGTGTCGTCCGTGTCGTCCGTGGTGTCGGTGACGTCGATGACGATCTTGCCCTGGGCGGTGCCGGTTTCGACGGCGGTGTGGGCGTCGGTGGCGGTTTCGAGGGTGTAGTGGCGGGGGTCGAGGCGTGGGGTGAGTGCGCCGTTGTCGGCGAGGGTGGTGGCGTGGGTCATGATCTCGCCGTGGTGGGTTCGGCCGTTGCCGGTGAGCAGGGGGAGCAGGGTGAAGACGCCGGAGTAGGTGGCGCCGCGGAAGGACAGTGGTGCGAGGCTGTGGGTGCCCCAGCCGAGGGCGCTGACGACGTGGCCGGTGTAGGTGCGGGCGGCGGCGAAGGAGGCGTCGAGGGTGGTGCCGCCGACGGTGTCGAAGATGATGTCGAAGCCCTGGCCGCCGGTGTGCTGGGCGACGTAGTGGGGGACGTCGGTGGTGGTGTGGTCGATGGGGGTGGCGCCGAGTTCCTGGATGGTGGCCAGGCTGCGGGGTGAGCCGGTGGCGAAGACCTGGGCGCCGTGGTGGCGGGCGATCTGGATGGCGATGTGGCCGATGCCGCCGGCGCCGCCGTGGATCAGGACGCGGTCGCCGTCTGTGACGGCGGCGCGGTCGATGAGGCCTTCCCAGGCGGTGATGGTGGCCAGTGGCAGGGCGGCGGCTTGGCGCATGGTCAGGGAGGTGGGTTTGGGGGCGAGGAGTCGGGCGTCGACGGCCGCGTACTGGGCGAGGGAGCCTTGGAGGTCGCCGACGCCGCCGGTGAGGCCGTAGACCTCGTCGCCGGGGGCGAAGCCCTGCACGCCCTCGCCGACGGTCCGGACGACGCCGGCGAGGTCCAGGCCGAGCACGGCGGGCAGCACCCGCTGGGCGTGGGCGGCCTTGCCCGCCCGGATCTTGGTGTCCAGGGGGTTCACGCCGCTGGCGTGGACGGCGACCAGGACCTGGCCGGGTCCGGCGACCGGGGTCGGGATCTCGGTCAGCTCCATCGGCGTGCCGTACTGGTTCAGGACGAGTGCCCTCATGAGCGGCTCCTTGGGTCGCGCGGGGGGTGACCACCGGGCTGCGCGCGTCCCATTCTCGTCCGCGCGCTGACGGGATTCACCTCGGGCGGGGACGGCGCCGGCCACGGGTGCGCGGGGGTCACAGCGGGGCGCGCTCGGGGCAGGGGCGGAGGAGCTGTTCGAGCGCGCCCCACCTCCGTGCCGGGGCACGCGCGCGCCCCCGCGTCACCCCTCGGTGAACGGAACCTCCGTCGCCTGGCCCTCGGGCGTGCCGTCCAGGGCGGCCAGGAACTCCGGGACGGTCGGCCGGTCGCCCGGGTCGCGCGCCGTGATGGACCGGAGCAGCGCCCGCAACCGCGCGGAGACCGGCAGCTCGTCGACGGGCACGTCCTCGTTGACGATGCGGTACAGCACGGCCGCCACGTCGCCTGTCGACTCGGAGTTCCAGACCGTGCTCCCGGTGAGCGCGAAGATCATCACCAGGCCGAGCGTGTAGAGGTCCGTCCGGATGGTGAAGGGCCCTCCGGAGACGTGTTCCGGCGCCATGTAGCCCACGGTGCCGACGAGGACGCCCCGCTTGGTGATGGAGTCCTCGCGGGTGCCCGTCATGCGGGCCAGTCCCAGGTCGATGACGACGGCGCCGCGGCGCGGGTGGAGGAGGATGTTGCCCGGTTTGAGGTCGATGCGCGCCAGGCCGGCCCGGTCGATCGCCTGCAGGGCGGAGCCGAGGTGGCGGGCGAGCGTGGCCACCGCCTCGGCGGGGAGCGGACCGCGCCGTTCGACGTACGCGCTCAGCGACGGGCCGTCGACCAGGTCCATGATCAGCGCCGACTCTCCGGAGCCCGACGTGACCAGCTGCCGGATCTGGACGATGTGCAGGTGGTGGAGGCGCTGCCCGGCCTCCGCCTCCCGCTGGAAGCGGCGGCGCATGTCGGCGTCCTCGGCCAGCCGGGAGTGCATCATCTTGATCGCGACGTCGTCGCCGGTGAGCCGGTCGCGGCCGAGGTAGACCGAGCCCATCCCGCCGTGCCCGATCAGCTCCCGGATCTCGAAGCGGCCGTCGTCGAGCGTCCCGACCAGCGGGAACCGGCCGGCCACCGACACCTCGCTGATCGGGAAGGCCGCGTCGGCGGCGGAGCCGACCCCCGCCACCGACACCGGCTCCGACCAGGACACGCCCTGGTCGGCGCGCTCCCGCTCGTTGCTGCGGGCGAAGCCGGCCAGCGCGCGGCGGTACTCGTCCGACAGCCGGTAGCTGGGCAGCAGGCCCTCGTCCTGCTGCCCGAACCGGGTGATCTGCACGGAGGTGTCCACCGCGACGAGCACCCCGCCGCGCGCCAGGTGGCGCAGCACCCGCTCCACCCGCACGGCCGTCACCTGGAGCAGCGGGTCGATCCGCTGGTCGCCGGTGGCGCTCGTGACGTCGGCCGAGGTGAAGGGGCGCCCCTGGCTGCGCAGCGCCCAGTCGGTCACGTGGTAGTCGCCCAGCCGCCTGCGGTCCTCGTCGATGGCGAGGGACGCGATGCCGCGTGTCGTGCCGCCGCTGTCGATGGCGGCGACGACCTCCTGGAGCTCCCGGTAGAAGCGCACCCGCGCGCCGTCGTCGGGCCCGAGGGTCATGTACGGCGCTCCGCCGTCCCACGCGACCAGCGCGTTGAACTCGTGCAGCAGCCGGCGCGGCACCCCCCGCGCCTTGAACTCGAAGTAGCGCACCAGGTCGTCCAGCAGGGCCGGGTCCGTGCCCACGCCCCCGTCAACGCCCCCGTTCGCCTCGGGGGCGGGGGCGGGGTCCGCGCCCGCGTCGGGGTGCGCGCCCTGGTCCTCGGCCTGGAGGCGCGAGCCGTCGATGAGCCCTTCCACCAGCCGGCGCGGCGCCTGCCACAGGCAGGGCACGTAGGCGCGCCAGCTGAAGACGCTCTCGTACACACCGTTGCCACGGTCGCCGTCGCGCAGCGCCCGGTCGTGCAGGTCGGGTCCCGCGACCACCAGGAAGTGCGCTCCGCGCATGGTGAGGACGTTCTTGAGCTTCCCGAGCAGCTCCTCGAACTCCGCTATCGCCTCGTCCCGGCTGTCGGTGAGCTTGTCGACCTCGTCCAGCACGACGACCGGGTGCACCCGCAGCCGTGCCTCACCCCGCTGGCGCGCGCGCCGGCCGAACCGCCGCAGCCCGCGGGGCGCGGGCCGCGGCCGGCCCCCGTCGCCGTTGAGCAGGCCGACGATCCGCAGGAGGTCGTGCTCCACGTCCGTCTCGGAGTACGCGAGGAAGGCCGCCTCCATCGCCTGCGACTCGGTCCGCCGCCCGGTCAGGCTCAGAGTGGGCGCGAGGCCGGACAGCAGGCCGCCACCGGGGCCGACGCCCACGGTCCCGCCGCGCTCGCTGCTGTCGCTCTGGGTCTGCTTGAACGACAGCGACGTGCGCGTGTACGCCATGACGAGGGAGTTCAGGATGTCGGGAGGCAGCAGGGGGAGCAGGCCGCTGTCGTCCAGCGCCTCGAACATCCGGCGCACGACGGCGAACAGCAGCTGGTCGGCCGTCATGGTCCTGGCCACGTTGAGGTGCACCAGCAGCAGGTGCTCCTCGCGGCCCCAGCCCGCGGCGGTCTGCGCCAGCGCGCGCAGCACCAGCGTCGACTTGCCCACCCCGCGGAAGCCGGTGATGAGGAACGCGCCGCCGTGCGAGTGGGCGAGCCGCTCCTGCAGCGTCGTGACCAGCGGTTCGTGGCCCAGCGTCGGAATGGCCGGGTCGCCGGCCGGCAGCGGCTCGTGGATGTAGCGGAACTCCGCGTGCAGTGGCGCCCGTACCATCGTCCCCCCACAGGTCGTGCCGGCCGCGCGCGCCGCCCCCCGGCCCGCGCCCGGCCTTCACCGCGGCGTGCGTGCCCGGCCGGAGACGACGATACCGAGCCGGCGCCCCACCGGCGGGCCGATCGCCGTCGCGGCCGCCGCCGGCGCCCACCGGGCGGGCCGGCCCCCGCACCCGCGGGGGCCGGTCCGCACGCGGGGGCGTCAGGCCGCCGGATCGGACAGGGCGGCGAGCAGGCGCTTGTCGGTCACCACGGCCAGCGACAGGGTCCGGTAGCCGACGGATTCGAAGAGCACCGTCAGCTTCCCGTCGCCGTCGCTCATCACCTCGCCCTCGCCCCAGCGCTCGTGGCGCACCCGCGCGCCCGGCGGGTAGGGGTGGGCGGCCGCGGCCGCGGCGGTGCCCGCGCCCGCGGCGGCGTCGGCGCCGCGGCGCGGTCCGCGCCGGCGCGGGACGAAGGCCCGCTGCGGGCGGGCCGGTTCGCGGGCGTCGCGCGCGCCGGCGGGCCCGGGGGCCTCGGCGGCCGCGCCGGGGGCCCGGCCGGTGCAGACGTCGCAGGCCCCGCACCTGTCGGGCGCGGCCTCGCCGAAGTAGCCGAGCAGGAAGCGGCGCCGGCAGTCGAGCGTCTCGGCGTAGCCGCGCATCATCTCGACCCGGGACTTCTCCAGGCTGCGGTGCGTGGCGTCGACGGCGAGCGCGCCCTGCACCGCGGCGTCGACAGGATCGGCGGCGGCCTCGGCGTCGACGGCGTCTGCGGCGTCTGCGGCGTCGGCAGCGCCGCGTCCGGCCGTGCCGTCCCCGTTCCCGTCCCTGGCCCTGTCGTCAGCACCGCCGGTCCAGCGGCTGCCCGCCTTCCCGGTGCGAACCGCTCCCGCCTCCTCCAGCAGGTTCAGGACCGAGGACAGCCGGGTCGCGCTCAGGTCGCACGCCGCCCGCAGCTTCGTGGCGCCCACGGCGCCCCCGGCGTCGCGCAGTTGCTCCGCGACCCGGCGCAGGGACTCGGCGTCCGGCGTCCCCGCGGCGAAGAACCGCTGGAGGCCGAGGTCCTTGGACCGGTAGGCCAGGATCGCGCGGGCCGGCGCGCCGTCCCGCCCGGCCCGGCCGATCTCCTGGTAGTACGCGTCCAGGGAGCCGGGGACCGAGGCGTGCAGGACGAACCGCACGTTGGCCTTGTCGATGCCCATCCCGAAGGCCGACGTCGCCACGATCACGTCCAGCTCGCCGGCCAGGAAACCGTCCTGGACGGCGCTGCGCCGGGCCGCCGCGCAGCCGGCGTGGTAGCTCGCGGCGGACAGCCCGAGGTCGGACAGCTCGGCGGCGAGCGCGTCGGCGGCCTTGCGGGTCGCCGCGTAGACGATGCCCGGCTTCTCCTCGACGGCCGAACGTTCCAGGACGAAGCGGTCCTTGGCCGCCTCGTCCTGGAACGCCACCACTTCAAGCCCGATGTTGGGCCGGTCGAAACCCGCCACGATCTGTACCGGGTCGCGCATGCCGAGCCGTTCGGCGATGTCGCGGCGGACCGGGGCAGCCGCGTTCGCGGTCAGCGCCAGCACCGGCGGGCGGCCGAGCTTCTCCCGCGCGTGGCCGAGCCTGAGGTACTCGGGGCGGAAGTCGTGCCCCCAGGAGGAGACGCAGTGCGCCTCGTCGACCACGAGCAGGCGGGGGCGCACCGCGGCGAGCCGTTCGACGACGTCGTCCTTGGCGAGCTGTTCGGGGGCGAGGAAGACCACATCGACCGTGGAGGCGCTGATCCGGTCCCAGGCGTCCTCGGTGTCGCCGCGCCGCTGCGCGGAGTTGACCGCGGCGGCGCGCAGCGCGCCCGTGCCGAGCAGGCTCTGCATCTGGTCGCGCTGGAGCGCGATCAGCGGGGAGACCACCACCACGGGGCCGTCGAGCAGCACGGCCGGCACCTGGTAGACGGCGGACTTCCCCGCCCCCGTGGGCATCACGGCGAGCACGTCCCGGCCCTTCATCACGCCTTTCATCGCCTCCAGCTGGGCCGGGCGCAGCCGTTCCCAGCCGAACACCTGCTGGGCGGTGCGCCGCAGACGGCGGGACGTGAGTGTGAACATGCTTCTCCTCAGGACAGGGACGCGCCGCGGTGCGCGCGCGAGGAACGGATACCCCGCCTGGGCCGGATATCGCGCGGTGATGTTGTGTGCGTGCGGGGAAGGCGTACCGGGTGACGAAGGAGGTTGCCGTGGAGGGTGCGGATCTTGAGCTGGGTGAACTCCTGGCGGCTGCGGAGGCCGCCCCGCCGGGGGAGTCGGTCGACGTGGTCGCCCGTGACCTGGCGAAGCGGTTCGGGGCTGACCACGTGTCGCTGCTGCTCGTCGACCTCGTCGGTCAGCGGCTGGTCCGGCTGACCGCCACCGACGACGAGGGCGGGGCGGCCGAGGGAGCCCACCGGGCCGAGTCGACGGAGTTGCAGGGCAGCGTGTACGATCGGGTGCTGCAGAGCCAGCGCCAGCATGTGGAGCCCGACGGCCAGGGCGGACAGCGCGTCATCACCCCGGTCACCAACCGGGGCGACTGCATCGGCGTCCTGGAGATGACGCTGCAGCACGGCGACGACGTCGCGCTGGAGCAGGTCGCGGCGGCGGCGCACGCGCTGGCGTACATACTCATCACCGACCGCCGCTTCACCGACCTGTACCACGTGAGCCGGCGCACGACGAGGACGAGCCTGGCCGCGGAGATCCAGCATCAGCTGCTGCCCTCGTCGCCGTGCTGCGAGGCGACCCAGTTCACCCTGGCCGCGGGGCTGGTGCCGGCCGACGACATCGGCGGCGACACCTACGACTACAGCCTGGACCGCGAGGTGCTGCACGTCTCCATCACCGACGCGATGGGCCACAACGCCGACTCCGCGCTGCTGGCCACCCTGCTGGTCGGCGCGCTGCGCCGGGCCCGCCGCGACAACTGCGACGCCCTGCGCCAGGCCGAGGAGGCCCACGAGGCGCTGCTGAAGCACCGGCGCGGCCTGGCGACGGGGCAACTGGCCGGCATCAACCTGGAGTCGGGGGAGTGCGAGCTGGTCAACGCCGGCCACCCCTGGCCGCTGCGGCTGCGGGACGGCGCCGTCGAGGAGGTGAGCCTGGCGGTGAACCTGCCCTTCGGCGTCCCGTCGCCCAGCCCTTTCCGGCTCCAGCGGATGCGCCTGCTCCCCGGTGACCGGCTGGTCTTCCTCACCGACGGCATGCAGGAGCGCTGCGCGAAGGCGGTCGACCTCGCCGCGCTCGTCCGTGCCACCGGCGCCCTGCATCCGCGGGAGGTGGTCAGGACGCTGACCACCGCGGTACGCGAGGCGTGCCGCGACGAACTGAGGGACGACGCGACCGTCCTGGTGCTGGACTGGCACGGCGCCCGCGCGGCCCACGGCGAGGGGCCGTCCGGCGTGTGACGGACGAGCCGCTCGCCGTGAGGGCCGGGGTGGCGGGGCGGCCGGCGGTCAGGTGGTGGGCGGTCAGGTGACCGGCTGGATCCGCCACAGCAGGTTGGGGCTGTCGACCGGCGTCCACTGCTTGGCCACGGACCCGGAGGGGACTACTCCGCCGCCGTCGAGGACCAGTCCGGTGCCGCGGTTGGCGATCCGGTAGCGGCCGGCGCCTTGGTCGGTGATCTGCCACTGCTGGCTGGTGCCGCCGTTCCAGGCGGACTGCCGGGCCGGGGCGCCGGCCGTGGTGGACCCCCAGCCGTCGACGGCCATGCCGTTGGTGCGGTTGACCAGCTTGTGGAAGCCGGTGCCGAGGTCGACCGCCTGCCACTGGAGGTTGGGGCTGTCGACCGGCGTCCACTGCTTGAGGTTCGAGCCGTCCGCGACGGCGCCGCCGCTGTCCAGGGCCAGGCCGTCGGTGACGTTCAGCAGGCTGAAGTGGACGGCGGGGTCGAAGCCCACCCGCAGCGAGACGATGGCGTCGTTGTTGCCGGTCGTCCGCAGGTCGGCGGTGTCCGCGGTGAACGTCCAGGCGGTGCCGGTGAAGCCGTCGGCGGCGTAGCCGGTGACCTTCAGGCCGTGCGGCACCCGCAGCGAGGAGATCGCGGAGGGCCCCACCCCCGCGGCCGACAGCTGGGCGGCGGTGTGGCCGCCGAGCGGCAGGAGCGCCGCGGCGCCCGCGTAGCCGACGTCCGCGAAGGCGGTCACGCCGGCGCCCGCCGCCGCGGGGACGCCGCTGACCTCGACGCAGACCACGGGGTCCACGGCGTCCGGCGCGGCGGCCGGCACGCTGACGGCGATCAGACCGCCGCTGACGGTGTACGCCAGGGCGGCCGAGGGATCGCTCATCAGGTGGACGCGGTCGACCGGGTTGGTGAGCGCCGGTATCCGGAGCACGCCGTCGGGCGGCCAGGTGAAGACGTGGGCGAACAGCCTGCCGTCCTTCTTCGTCGCCGTGCCCCAGGAGGGATCGGTGGCGTACGGGCTCGCGGTGGCCCCGTGGACGCTGTCGCCGTTCACCGCCATCCATCCGGCCAGGCCCTTGAGGATGGTGACCGATCCGGCGGTGACCGTGCCGTCGCCCTTGGGGCCGATGTTCAGCAGGTAGTTGCCGTCCCGGGAGACGACGGTGACCATCTCCCGCACGATGGCCTGGACGGACCGGTAGGAGTTCTCCGAGGCCGCGTTGTAGCCCCAGGCGCCGTTCATGGTGGCGCAGGTCTCCCACGGCCGCTGCAGCGGCGCGGCCGGCACGGTCTGCTCCGGGCACATGAAGTCGCCCAGTCCGAAGTCCCGCTTGACGCGTTCGTTGACGACCAGGCCGGGCTTGCGGGCGATCAGCCAGGCGTAGAGGTCGGCGCCGTCGGCCTCGGTCCACCAGTCGTCCAGGGTGGGGCTGGACGGGTTGCCGCACCAGTCGCCGTCGAACCACAGGACCGCCGGGTCGTAGCGGTCCAGCAGCTCCTGGAGATGGGCCTTCATGCCGGCGACATAGGCGGTGCGGGCGTCCAGGGACGACATGCGGGTGAAGGTCGTGCCGTTGTGCCGGATGGTCTGCGAGGGGTGGTTCCAGTCCATGATCGAGTAGTAGAGGCCGAACGCGACGCCGCGGGCCTCGCACTCCCTCTTGAGCGCCGCCAGCAGGTCGCCCCGGTAGGCGGTGTAGCCGGGCAGGGTGTACCGCCGGGTGCCGGTGGTGTCGGTGAAGCCCGCGACCCCGGAGTCCCACAGGGCGAAGCCCTCGTGGTGCTTGGAGGTGATCACCAGGTACTTCATGCCCGCGTTCGCGGCCAGCTCGGCGATGGCGGCGGCGTCGAAGGACACCGGGTCGAACGGCGCGGAGACCTGGGCCTGGTAGTCGGCCTTGGCCCAGTTCTCGTTGCTGAAGGCCCATTCGCCGTGACCGCGGTAGGAGTAGGACCCGAAGTGGATGAACATCCCGAACCGGGCCTGATACCACCAGTCCATCTTCGAGGGCACGGTGTACGCCTGCGCGGCGTCGGGCCACAGGGCCTGCGGCAGCCCGAAGGCCGCCGCGCCGCCGGCCAGCGCCGCGGCCTTGATGAGGGAACGTCTGCTCAGGGGGACAGCTGACATGCTGCGGCTCCTGGAAGGTCGTGGGGGTGGTGCGGAGCGATCCTCACGGCCGCGAGGGACATCGGATGAATGTATAGAGGCTGCGCGCGGTGGCGTCCAGGCTCGCGGCGAGGTTTTCTGGTGATGGACGGTCAAGGACGATGTTGCGAACCGGTGATGGTGCCCGCTTCTGGGCGCAGGCTCGGCTGCAAGCGCGGTGGGCCATGGGTAGAGATCGGATCTCTCGCCGGACGTTCCGTCGCGTAAAACGGCGCACAAGAGGTCTATACCTCTTGCCGGTTCGGGAGTAGTGTCCCGCCGCGACCCGGGCGGTACCGGCGCCTGGCGGTCGTCCCCGGTGGCCCCTGCCCGCCGCCGGGGCATCACCTCGCATGGGAGGAATCGTGCGTTTCCCACCAGAGCCATCAGGTATCCGCACCAGGCACGGAGGGCCGGCCCCCGCAGCGCCGGCGCGAGGACGGCGCCGCCGCGGCGCGAGGGCCGCGGCGGCGGCCGTGGCCGCGATGGCGCTCGGCGTGACGGGCGTTCAGGTCCTCGCGGGGCCCCCGTCCGCGCAGGCCGTCACGGGGTCGACGATGGGCGGGATCGTGCCGCAGCCCGTCACCGTCCAGCCGGACACCACCGTGGCCTACCCCCTCACCGCGTCCACCGCGATCCACACCGACGCGGCCTCCGGCGCCGCCGCCCAGATCGGCGCCGCCCTCGCCGCGGTGCTCCGCCCGTCCACCGGGTACGCCCTGCCGGTGAGTTCCACCACCACGACGCCGGCCTCCGGGATCTCGCTGCTGCTGTCCGGGGCCCCCGCCTCGGTGGGCGCCCAGGGGTACCAGCTCGACGTGACGGCCACGCAGGTCGTCATCCGCGCCCAGCAGCCCGCGGGTCTCTTCGCCGGCGTGCAGACGCTGCGCCAGATCCTGCCCCCGCAGATCGAGGCGGCCTCCGTCCAGCCGGGTCCCTGGTCGGTGCCCGGCGGCCACATCCTCGACTACCCGCGCTACGGCTACCGCGGCGCGATGCTGGACGTGGCACGGCACTTCTTCACCGTCGCCCAGGTCGAGCGGTACATCGACCAGCTGTCCCAGTACAAGATCGACTACCTGCACCTGCACCTCACGGACGACCAGGGCTGGCGGATCGCCGTCAACGGCTGGCCCGACCTCACCGCGATCGGCGGCGCCACCGGCGTCGGCGGCCGCTCGGGCGGCTTCTACACGCAGGCGGACTACCAGGCGCTGGTCGCCTACGCCGCCGCCCGGTACGTGACCGTCGTGCCGGAGATCGACATGCCGGGGCACGTCGGCGCGGCTCTGTCCTCGTACCCCTCGCTGAACTGCGACGGCCGGTCCGCGCCGGTCTACACCGGCACCGAGGTGGGACAGAGCTCGCTGTGCATGACGCAGCTGCCGGCCGCGGAGTCCTTCATCGACGCCGTCATCGGCCAGCTCGCCGCCCTGACCCCCGGCCCGTACCTCTCGATCGGCGGCGACGAGGCGCACAGCACCAGTGCGAGCGACTACGCGACGTACATGACCTGGGCCCAGCAGGACGTCGTCAGGCACGGCAAGAAGGCGATCGGCTGGAACCAGATCGTCGGCTCCACCCTCCAGCCGTCCACGATCGCCGAGGACTGGGACACCTCGGGCAGCGACCCGGCGCTGGCCGCCGCGGCGTCCAAGGGAACCGGCCTGATCATGGCCCCCGCCAACCGGGCGTACATCGACCAGAAGTACACCGCGAGCACCGTCGTCGGCCTGACCTGGGCCGGGCGGACCGACGTGCGGACCACCTACGGCTGGGACCCCGGCGGCTATCTGTCGGGGGCGCCCGCCTCGGCCGTGGCCGGGGTCGAGGCGCCGCTGTGGTCCGAGACCGCCACCAGCACCCAGGACATCGACTACCTGGCGTTCCCGCGTCTCCCCGTCGTCGCCGAGCTGGGCTGGTCGCCCCAGTCCGGCCACGACGTCACCGCCTTCTCCCAGCGCCTGGCCGCGCAGGGGCCGCGCTGGGACGTGCAGGGCACCCGCTACTACCACTCCGGCCAGATCGCCTGGCCGGTCGGCGCCACCGGACCCACCGGCCCGATCACCTCGCAGGAGGGCAGCACCTGCGTCGACGTCACCGGAGGATCGGCGGCCAACGGCACGCCGGTGGAGATCAGGACCTGCGGCGGCGGCAGCGGCCAGCAGTGGACGATCGCCTCCGACGGCACCGTACGCGCCCTCGGCAAGTGCCTGGACGTCGCCTCCGGCGGCACCGCCGCCGGCACGCCCGTGCAGATCTACGACTGCAACGGCACCGCCGCCCAGAAGTGGACCCAGCGCAACGGGACCCTGCTCAACCCGCAGTCGGGACGGTGCCTGAACGTCTCCACGGGCACCCCGGCCGACGGCGGCGCCCTGCAGATCGCCAACTGCGCGGACGTCCGCGCGCAGTGGTTCGCGCCCCCGGCCGGGACCGCCGGGACCGGTCCCTCCGGGCCGGTGACCTCCAAGATCGCCGGCAAGTGCATGGACGTGACCGGTGGGACCTCCCTCGACGCGACCCCCGTGGCGCTCTACGACTGCAACGGCACCCCGGCCCAGCGCTGGGTGATCGGCGACGACGGCACCCTGCGGTCCCTGGGCAAGTGCCTCGCGGCCGCCGGCGGCGCCACCGCCGGCGGCACCAAGGTCCAGCTCGCCACCTGCGACGGAACCGCCGGCCAGCAGTGGCAGTGGAACGCCGGCGGCGGGCCCGGCATCTCCGGTACCGCCTCCGGGCTCTGCCTGGACGACCCCGCCGGGAGCACCGCCAACGGCACGCAACTCCAGCTCTACGCCTGCAACGGGAGCACCGCCCAGAACTGGCAGGCCCCCTGAACCGGCCGACCCCCGCTCGGTGCGGAGCCGGACCCGCGTGCGGGCCCGGCTCCGCGCCGACGCAGGCGGCGCGGAGGAGCTGGGCGCCGCGCCCGCGGACGCGTGCTCGGTGGCCGCGCCGCGTGATTGGCCCCAGTGGGGGACCGGTCCGGCGCGTGGGCGTGGCAGCGCCCGGCCCGCCCCGCGCGGAACCCACACTGGGCCTGTCGACCGATCGCCGCGCGCCGGGCGCCGGCCGCGCCGCGTGACCTCACAGGGCGGCGGCCCCCCGCGGCCTCAAGGGGGAGCGGCACGTGCCTGACGCAGCATCCGCGCCCCCTCCGGCCGCATCTCCCGCTCCGGCCGCATCTCCCGCTCCGGGCAAGGACTTCAGGTCGCCGACTGGTTCAACGGGCGCACCGGCATGTACCAGTGGGCGAAGACGAACACGCGCGAGGCCTCTCCCGGCCACTGGCCCTTCCTGGTCGGCGAGACCTGCCACCGCAGGACCGTCAGCGCACCGTGTGTTCCCGGGTCACAGCGAGGGTCCGGTCCGCAGTCCGGTGGGGCGGGGGACGGGCTGCACCACGGCGGAAGGCGCCAGGATCAGCTCCTCCAGCTCCGCGACGATGGTCGCCGGCGGGATCGACATCGGCTGGGCGAAGACCTCCAGCAGCCTGTCCACGGACTGCTCGACGGTGAACCTGGTCCCGGCCTGCTTCCGTGCGGTCGGTGACAGCGGTCCGCTGTCCACGGCCGCACGGATGCCCCAGGCGAGCGCCTCGGCGTTGTCCGGCGTGATGAGCGCCACGCCGCCGCAGTCGGTCTCGGGCAGACCGCCGTCGTCGGACGCGATCACCCGGCAGCCGGAGTGCTGGGCCTCGATCGAGACGATGCCGAAGGTCTCGTGCCAGTACTGGCTGTTCGACGGCATCACGACGATGTCGTGATCGGCCATCAGCGCCGCCATCGTGGCCGGCGTCTTGCAGCTGGCGACCACGGAGATACCCGGGTGCCCGGACAGCAACCGCTCGATGATCTTCCCCTGCGGCTTGTCCGCCCCCGCGGTCGTCGCGGTGAACGTCAGGTCCGCGTCCTTCTCGACGATGTCGATGTGCAGCGTCTCCAGCAGGGTGTAGACGCCCTTCTCCGGGCTCAGCCGGCCGGCGAACAGCACGCGGGTCGTCCCGGTGTCGTTGTCGGGCCGGGACTGCGCGGCGAAGCACGGCTCGGCGAACGGATACACCACGTTGATCGTCAGGACGTCGACGTCCAGGTACCTCGACCACAGCGTGGCCGCGTACTGGCTGGTGACGATCAGGGCGCGATCCCTGGTCCCCTCGACGGCGAACTCCTTCTCCCACTCCCGGATGGGAGGCGGATTGTGCAGGATCAGGAACGCGGGGCGCCTGGTCGCCACGATGTGCGGTTCGTTGACGAAGACCACGGTGCCGTCGAGTTCGCCGACATCGGCGAGTGCCGGCAGGGAAAGGAACGGTATGTCGAGGAACTCGTCCCTGCCGTCGTCGGTGCCCAGGCCGATGGTGACGATCTGTGCCGGCAGTCCGCGGCGTTTGAGTTCCCGGACCTGTCCGACGGTGTAGTTCTCCGAGCCACCGGTGCCGGCGGGCAACGGGTTTCCGGGAGACCAGATGAACGAAATCAACTTGTCCTACCTCACGTCTCGTAACTTCAGTCTCGGACACGACGACTGCGGTGAACCGCTGCTTCGAACCCGAAGCACCAGGAACCTCCAGAACGGACGGCCGACCGAGGTCCGCGGGAAACGCGACGTCGACCGGACCCACGGGTGGCCGACCGCGCACAAGACGATCCGCAGAGAGGGGAGCCAGCAGGGATCGCTCATCGGTCCACGACGGGGCCGGAGTTCGATCCTTCGGCGAAACGCTCGAAACCAGGATGTCGGCGAGAAGGCACGACATGCGCGATGGTGAACAGTGACAGCCACTTGAAGACTACACGAGCGCCGATGCCGCGCCTGGCACGCCGGAGGCGGGCGCCGGCGCCGGCCCCCGCCCTCGGCCTCGCGCCGCGGGTCGCGGCGGGCGGTGGGTCACTCCGCGAGCTTGCCCACCACCGGGACCACCTCCCTGCGCGTCTCGATCGCGCCGAGCTCCACGAGCCCCGCCCGCAGCGCCTCCTCGTCGCGTACCGCTCCCGCGTGCTCGGTCATGGTGGTGCGGACGGCCCGCTGCAGCGCCCTGACGTTCTCCGGCCCGTCCGCGGCGAGCGGTCCTCGATCGCGGCGCGGGCGGCGGCGGCCGACTCCGCCGACCGCGGCTGCGCGGCCAGTCCCTGCGGGTAGGCCGCTGCTCAGTCCGGCAGCCCCACCGGCGAGGCGGGGCGCCCGCCGGACACGAACGCCTTCCTGGGGTCCTGGACCGAGGCCAGCGAGACGATGTCGCGCCCGTAGAGCGCGGCGGTGGCCCAGACCGCGAACACGCGGGCCTTGCGCTCCCAGGTCGGAATGGCGAGCACGTGGTAGCCGCGGTGCATGAGCCAGGCCGGCAGTCCCTTGATGACCAGGCCGTGGTACTGGAAAATGCCGCGCCCGATACCGAGCGTGGCCACGACTCCGAGGCTGTGGTGCACGTAGTCCTTGGTATTCCGGCCGCGCAGGGAAGCCGCGATGTTCTTCGCCAGGCGCTTTCCCTGCCGGACCGCGTGCTGCGCGTTGGGCACCGTGTACGTGTCGCTTCTGCCCGTCGCGAGATCGGGCACCGCCGCGTCGTCTCCCGCGGCCCACACATCGGGAATCACGGCCGTTTCCGTACCGACGCGGAGATCCGCCCGTACCCTCACCAGTCCGCGCTGATTGACCGGGAGGTCGGTATGGTTGTGGACAATCGGGTTCGACGCGTTGCCCGCGGTCCATACGAGCAGTCCGGACGCGAATTCCTGCCCGTTCGAGAGCACGATGTTCCCGTCCGCGGCGGAGAGCAGCTGGGTGTTCAGATGGACCTGCGCTCCTCTGCGCTCCAATGACCTGACCACCCAGGAACCCGGCTTGTCGCCGACTTCGGGGAGAATGCGTCCCAGCGCCTCCACCAGGTGGAGATTCAGTTCGTGCGCGTCCAACTCCGGATAGTGCTTCAGCAGGCTTTTCGCCAGGGACATCAGTTCGCCGAAGCCCTCCACACCGGAGAATCCGCCGCCGACGAAGGTGGCCGTGAGCAGTTTCCTGCGCTCCGGTCCGGGCGGAAGCGCCGCGGCCCGGTCGAACGAGGTCAGCAGGCGGTCGCGGATGGCGACGGCCTCCTCGACGTGCTTCAGCCCGAACGCCTCCTCCTGGATCCCCGGGATGGGAAACGTGCGGGTCACCGCCCCGGCGGTGACCACGAGGACGTCGTAGCCGAGGTCGTAGTCGGGCCGGCCCTCCTGCCGCACGGTGACCGTCCGGGAGGCGTTGCGGATCTCCGTCACGCTCCCCGCGATCAGCCGCGTGCGGTGGAGATGCCGTCGCAGCGAGACGGCGGCGTGGCGCGCCTCGATCGAGCCCGCCAGCACCTCCGGCAGGAAAGGCTGGTACGTCATGTACGGGCGCGGGTCCACGACGGTGACGCGCGCCTCGCCGTGCCGCAGTTTCTTCTCCAGGCGCCACGCGGTGTAGAAGCCCGCGTATCCACCGCCGACGATCAGGATCTCACGCACGATGTCCTCTCTTCCTCCATGGGGGCCACCCCACGGACAGACCAGGACTTCCGGTGGTGACAGCGCCGGACAACGCGGTGCCACCCCTCAGGCGCGGCGCCGTCCGCACCGCTCCGTCCCACCCAGTATCGCCCCCCGATCTTCCCCTTGCCGTGGCTCTCGCCGTGCCACACATGTGGCCACGACCACCCCCGCCGTACCACGGGACGACCCGGCTGACGCGGCTCGCCCACCCGGCGAGGGGGCCCTGTCACGCCCCCGCCGGCCGCTCCGCGGCAGATCCCGGCCTGTTTGGCACGGGCGTGCCGCGGCAGGCTGGAGGGTGTGGCGCGGTACACCGGAGCACGCCGCCCGGCCGGGCGGCCCGGCCGCCGGACCCCCCCACGGGGTCGGCGGCGGACGGACGTCCGCCCGCCCCGTGGCCGCCGCGCACCCTGCCGGCCACGGCGGCCCGTCCCACCCACCACACCCCCATGACCTGCCAGAAGGAGCCCCCGTTCATGCGAGCCACCCTGATGTACGCCGCCGGCGACGTCCGCGTCGAGGACGTCGCCGACCCGAAGATCCACCAGCCCACCGACGCGGTCGTACGGATCGTGCTGTCCTGTGTCTGCGGCAGCGACCTGTGGCCCTACAAGTCGCTGCCGGCCACCGACGAGCCCCGCCGGATGGGCCACGAGTTCCTCGGCGTGGTCGAGGAGACCGGCTCGCAGGTGCGCGGGCTCAAGGCCGGTGACGTGGTGGTGGCCCCGTTCGTCTACTCCGACAACACGTGCGCCTACTGCCGCGAAGGTCTGCAGACGTCCTGCGTGCACGGCGGGCAGTGGGGCGTCGGCGACGTCGACGGCGGCCAGGGCCAGGCCGCGCGGGTCCCCTACGCCGACGGCACGCTGGTCAGGCTGCCGGTCGGCGAGGACTCCGAGCTGCTGCCCGACCTGCTGACCCTGTCCGACGTCCTGTGCACCGGCTACCACGCGGCGCTCACCGCGGGCGTCGCGCCCGGCGACAGCGTCACGGTGATCGGCGACGGCGCGGTGGGCCTCGCCGGGGTGATCTCCGCCAAGCTCCTGGGCGCCGAGCAGATCATCCTCATGGGCCGCCACCAGGTCCGCACCGACCTGGGCCGCGACTTCGGCGCGACCGACGTGGTCGCGGACCGCGGCGAGGAGGGCGTCGCCCGGGTGAAGGAGCTGACCGGCGGCGAGGGCACCCGCCGGGTCCTGGAGTGCGTCGGTCTGAAGGACGCCGTCGTGCAGAGCTTCGGCGTGGTCCGCGACGGCGGCACCGTCAGCCGGGTCGGCGCGCCGCAGTTCACCGACGTCCCCTTCGGCTTCGACGACTTCCTGCGCAACATCACCCTCACCGGCGGCGTCGCCCCGGCCCGCGCGTACATCGAGGAGCTGATGCCGCACGTGCTGGACGGCTCGATCCGGCCGGGCCGCGTCTTCGACCGCACCCTCGGCCTGGAGGACGTCGCCGACGGGTACCGGGCGATGAACGACCGCGAGGCCCTGAAGGCCCTCATCCGGCCCTGACCGGCCGGCCGTCCCACCTGCCGGCCACCTGCCGGCCGTCGACGCGTACGAGCACGACGCGGCGCACCGCCGCGCCGCGACCACGAGGAGAGAAGAAGAGATGCAGCACGTCACGCTGGGCGGACTGGACGTCGCCCGGATCGGCCTGGGCGCGATGGGCATGTCCCACGCCTACACCGGCGCCGGCAGCGACGACGCCGAGTCCGTCCGTACCCTGCACCGCGCCCTCGAACAGGGGGTCACCCTCATCGACACCGCGGAGGTCTACGGCCCCTACACCAACGAGGAGCTCGTCGGCCGCGCCCTGAAGGGACGCCGCGACCAGGTCGTGCTGGCCACCAAGTTCGGCCTGATCTCCCACAGCGGACGCCAGGGCGGCACGGACAGCAGCCCGGCGAGCATCCGCACCGCCGTCGAGGGCTCCCTCACGCGTCTGGGCACCGACCGGATCGACCTGTACTACCAGCACCGCGTCGACCCCGGCACTCCGATCGAGGACACCGTCGGGGCGCTGGCCGAGCTGGTCGCCGAGGGCAAGATCCGGCACATCGGCCTGTCCGAGGCCGGCCCCGACACCATCCGCCGCGCCCACGCCGTCCACCCGGTGACCGCCGTGCAGTCCGAGTACTCGCTCTTCACCCGCGACCCCGAGGCCCGCGTGCTGCCGGTGCTGCGCGAGCTGAACATCGGCTTCGTGCCGTTCTCCCCGCTGGGGCGCGGTTTCCTGACCGGCGCGATCCGCTCCACCGACCAGTTCGACCCGGACGACTTCCGGGCCGGCAACCCCCGGTTCGCCGAGGAGAACTTCCGGCACAACCTCCGGCTGGCCGACGAGGTCGCCGCCGTCGCCGACCGGATCGGCGCCACCCCGGCGCAGGTCGCACTCGCCTGGCTGCTGGCCCAGGGCGACGACATCGCGCCGATCCCCGGCACCCGGCGGGTGGCCCGCGTCGAGGAGAACTGCGCCGCCGACTCCGTCCGGCTGACCGACGAGCAGCTCGCGCAGCTCACCGCCCTTCCCCCGGCGGCGGGGGACACCCACAGCGAGGCCCAGATGGGCATGATGGAGCGCTGATCCGATCAGGCGGCCGTCCGATCAGGCGCGCCGCCCGAGCGGTTGCGACAGGGCCTGCTCCACCTGGCGGGTCCGCTCGTCGGCGAGACCTCGTACCGGTCCTCATGTTCACCAGGGCGCCGCCGCCGTTGCGGGCCGGCACGAGTGCGAAGGCGCGCGAGACCGTCCGGGTGCCGGAGTGGTCGATCTCCATCGCCTCGCCGGTGCGACGGCGCGGTCAGCCCGTACCGGGGGCGGCGCCGCATGAAGGAGGCCGCCGCGGGCGCTCAGCCGACGGTCAGCACCGCGTTGCCGCGGACCCGGCGCCCGCGCAGGTCGGCGATGACGTCGGCGGTGCGCGCCCAGTCCCGCACCGTGCCGATCTCCGGGTGCAGGCGGCCGGCGGCGACCAGCCGCACCAGGGTCGCGAGGTCCTGGCCGTACGTCCGGTCGGACGCGGTGTAGTCGAAGTGCGCGATGCGCGCCTGGTCCGGGCCGCCGAAGAAGTCGAAGAAGTCCAGCGTGACCGGCGTGCGGGACGCCTGGCCGAACCACACCAGGAGCCCGCCGGGCGCCAGCCGGGCCAGCGCGGCGGGCAGGCTGGCGCCGCCGACCGACTCCAGCACCACGTCGTACCGGCCGGTCGCGCCGTCCACCGAGCTGACCAGCTCCGCCGCGCCCAACTGCAGCAGGCGGGCGCCGCGTTCGGCGGTGGCGGTGACGGCGGTCAGCTCCGCGCCGGACGCGGCCGCCAACTCGGTGACGTAGTGGCCGACTCCACCGCTCGCGCCGGTGACCAGCACCCGGCGGCCCGCGAGCGGGCCGGCCGCGCGGAGCAGGCGCAGCGCGGTGATCCCGGCGAGCGGCAGGGCGGCCGCGGTCACCGCGTCGACGGCGTCGGGCAGTTCGGCCAGTCCGGTGGCCGGCACCGCCACGCGTTCGGCCCAGCCGTACGCCGGCGGGTGCGCCACCACCCGGCGGCCGGCGGCCGGTCCGCTGCCGTCCGCCGCGGCGCGCAGCACCGTCCCCGCGACGTCCTTGCCGGGGCGCCAGCCCGCCCAGGTACGGTCCAGGCCGCCGTCGAGCTGGTAGGTCTCGCCGCGGTTGACCGAGTACGCCTCCACGCTCACCACGGCCTCGCCGGGGGCGGGTTCGGGCTCCGGGGCCTCGCCGAGGAGCACGGGCGCGTCGGGCGCGCCGCCGGGGAGTATCGCCTTCATGGTCCGTTCGTCCTTTCGGTTCCGGGGCCCGGTCAGCTGACCGGGCCGCTCCCGGTGCGGGGTTCAGACGAAGACGACGGTCTTCGCGTGCAGGGTGTCGAAGTACTCCCGCACGGCCGCGATCCGGCCGTCGCGGACCGTGAAGACCGCGAGGCAGTGCTGGTCGTAGCGGCCGCCGGTCTTCGCCCTGGCCCGGGTGTTCCACTCGGCCAGCACCCGGTCGCCGTCGGCGAGGAGCCCGTCGAAGGTGAACTCCACGGTCTCCGGCTCCAGTCGGGCCATCATCGCGGGCACGAACTCGTCGAGGATCTCCGCGGGCCCCGTCCAGGTGCGCGAGAGCGGCAGGTCGCCGGCGAGGGTCCAGGTCGCGTCCTCGGTGAAGAAGGCCTTCAGCGCCTGCATGTCGCCGGTCATGAGGGTGTCCATGTACGCCTGGATGACGGCCCTGCTCGCCCGGGTGGTGTCGCCGGCGGCCGCGGCCCGGGGGGTCCCTCCGGTGGTGACGGGGGCGGTCTCCGCGGCGGTCCTGGCGGTGTCGATCGCGGTCATGGTCTCGACCTCTCGTGTCGTTGCCGCGGTGCTCTCCGCGGCACTTCGAACGTTAGGTTCCGGCCCCTGCCGGAGGGAAAGACCTGTCTGCGCTCACCCCAGAACACTCCGGCATAAGCACAGTTCAGCGCGCGGGTAGCATGCGGGGCATGCCGGAACTCCGTCGCCTGCGCTACTTCCTCGCCGTCGCCGAGGAGTTGAACTTCACCCGCGCCGCCGCCCGGCTGCGCATCGCCCAGCCCGCGCTCAGCCGCCAGGTACGCGAGCTGGAGAAGGAGCTGGGCGTGCGACTGCTGGAGCGCACCACGCAGTCCACCGCGCTCACCGAGGCCGGGCGCCTGCTGCGGGACCGCGGCCGGGAACTCTGCGCGCAGGCGGACCTGCTCTGGCGTGACATGCGGAGCTTCGCCGCGGGCGCGGAGGGCGGCCTGACGCTCGGTTACAGCGCCAGCACCGGCTACGGGACCGCGCCCGCGCTCCTGGCCCATCTCGCCGAGCACCATCCGGGTCTCACCGTCACCACGCGGCTGCTGCCGACCGGCGAGATCGTCGCCGGAGTCGCCGACGGCACCCTGGACGCCGGCCTGGTCCGCTGCCCGCCGCCGCTGCCGCACCTCGTCCGCACCCTGCTCCGGCTGGAGCGGCAGGGCGTGCTGACGCACGACCGGCATCCCCTCGCCGGGCAGGACGAGGTCGAGGTGGCCGCGCTCGCCGGCGAGCGCGTCCTGATGCACGCGCGCGAGGCGAACCCCGGTCACTACGACGCGATCACGGCGGTCTTCGAACGCGCGGGCATCAACCCGGAGTTGCGCCACCGGCAGCTTTTCGACGCCGCCCACACCCCGGTGGCGCGGGGCTCGGCCGTCTCCGTGGTCGGCGAGTCCGCGCTGCCGGGGCTGCCCGGAGGGCTGACCTGGCGGCCGCTGCACCCGCCCGCCGCCCTTGAGATCCACCTGCTGACCCGCGGCGACGCCGGCCGGCCGGGCGTCGGCCACCTGCTCAGAGCGGCCGCCGAGACCAGCCGCGCGCACGGCTGGCTCCGCGCACCGGCGTGACCTCCCCAGGCGTGACCTGCACCCGCGTGACCTGCACCGCCGTGACGGCCACCGGGGGGTGCAGGTCCGGGGCCGCGGACCGGATGCCGGAGCCGGGCATGGCCGGCTCGACTACTGTCGGCCGCGGCGACGTTCACTCCCCGGGAGGCGACCACGCATGAGCACCGCACCACCGCCGCCCGGCGCGGAGCGGCCCGGCGGACCAGCCGTCCGGATCTACGACACGGTCGCCGTCCTCGCCGACGCACTGCGCCCGGACGGCGCGGACCGGGCGCGTACCGCCACGTCCTGGCCGCACGTCGCGGTCGACGGCACCCGTGGGCGGATCGGCTTCTCCCGCGTCCCCGGCATCGGCGTCTGGCAATGGGCCCGGGCGCCGGTCCAGGTCGTCGATCGGGACCCGGCGCACCCCGATCGCTTCCGCGTCCTCCACACGGGCCGAGCGTGAGCGCCCTCGCGGCCCAGGCCATCGGTACCGGGCGGCTCGACCTGCTGCCGCTTCGGGTCGAGCACGCCGAGGAGATGGCCGCGGTGCTCGGCGATCCGGCCCTGCACACCTTCATCGGCGGCGCCCCGGACACCCCGCGGTCGCTGCGCTCGCGCTACGAGCGGATGACCGCGGGCTCGCCCGACCCGGACGTCACCTGGCTGAACTGGGTGATCCGGGTCCGCGCCGCGGCCTGCCTGGCGGGCACCGTGCAGGCGACGGTGAGTCCCTCCGCTCCCGCCCCCGGCGGCAGTCGCGGCTCCGACGCGACCCCCGGGGCCGTCGCCGAGATCGCCTGGGTGGTGGGGACGCCGTGGCAGGGCCGCGGCATCGCCACCGAGGCGGCGCGCGGGCTCGTCGACTGGCTCGCCGGGCAGCCGGTGAGCACCGTCACCGCCCACGTCCACCCCGATCACCGGGCATCCGCCGCGGTGGCCGCCGCCGTCGGCCTCACTCCCACCGACGAGTGGCACGACGGCGAACGGCGATGGCGCCGGACCCTCGCCCGAGGGTCGGCTCCGCGCCCGTAGGCCGGATCAGGCACGACCGGCCACGGCCGGCCAGGGTGGCCGGGCGAGCGGGCCGTCGGGCCGGGAGGCGGTCAGCCCTGGCGCTCACGCGGCAGGCGCTCCAGCAGGCCGCGCAGGTCGTCGGCGTGCTCCTCCTCCTGGGCGAGCAGGTCCTCGAACACCCGGCGCGTGGTCGGATCGCCGTCGCCGAGCCACTGGACGATCTCGGTGTACGAGGCGACGGCGATGCGCTCCGCCACCAGGTCCTCCTCGATCATCGTCACCAGGTCGGCGCTGGCGTCGTACTGCGCGTGCGAGCGCGTGGTGAGGGTGTCCGGGTCGAAGTCGGGCTCGCCGCCGAGCTGCACGATGCGGGTGGCCAGCTTGTCCGCGTGCTCCTGCTCCTCCTTCGCGTGCTCCAGGAACTCCGCCGCGACAGGCTCGGAGTACATCCCCGTCGCGGTGAAGTAGTGCCGCTTGTAGCGGAGCGTGCAGACGATCTCGGTGGCCAGCGCCTCGTTGAGCACCTGGAGGACCCTCGTCAGATCGGCGCCGTACGCGTCGGTCACCGGGCCCTTGCCGATCTCCTGGCGGGCCCGCTTGCGGATGGTCTCGATGTCGGTCAGGAACTCGGCCACGGCACTTCCTCCTCGTTGCGCCCCGCGGACACCCCCGCCCGCGCGGGACGGCCCGCCGGGCGGATCGCTTCTCGCCCTCCATCTGCCCCGGTTCGCGCCCTCCACGTCCGGCTTCCCGCGGTCCTTCCGCCGCCCCTCCCACGCACGTCATCCGGTGGGACGCCGGCTGCCGGACCCGCGCATACCGGGACCATGCCAGGGCATCCGGATGCGTACCCTCCCGATCCGGGCAAGGGTGACAAGCAGGCCCCGCCCCCGCACGCGGGCATCCGCGACGGGCAGGTTCACCGCGCCGAGGAGCAGCCCTGATGCACAGCACCACCCGCCGAGAGCCGGCCGGCGCAGCGCCGCCTGACACCGGCGACGAGCCGGGATTCACCGCCGCCAGAGCCCGCCGGGAGACCGCCGGGCGTTTCGCCGGCATCGTCGCGGCGCTGCCCGCCGACTTCCCGCTGCCGGGCTCGGGCCGTACGGCCGAGCGGTTCGACGCGCTCACCACTGTGGCGGAGCAGGACGTGTGCGTCGCGCGGCTGGTCGAGGGCCATCTGGACGCGGCGGCGATCCTGGCGGAGCTGGGCGGTCCGCCGGTCGGTCCCGGCGAGCGCTGGGGCGTGTGGGCCGCGGAGCCGCCGGGCGAGGGCCTGACCGCGAAGCGCGGCGGCGACGGCTGGACGGTGAGCGGCCTCAAGCGGTACTGCTCCGGCGCGCACAGCTGTACGCACGCCTTGGTCACCGCATCGGCCGACGGCGGCCGCCGGCTCTTCGCGGTCGCCAACGCGGACGGTACGCGTCCGGTCGAGGGCAGCTGGCAGGCGCTCGGCATGGCGGGCAGCGACACCCCGGACATCCGCTTCGACGACGTCCCCGCCGTCCCGGTCGGCGGGCCCGAGGGGTACGTCGACCGGCCCGGCTTCCAGCACGGCGGCATCGGCGTGGCCGCCTGCTGGTACGGCGGCGCCCGCGCGGTGGCCGCGGCGCTGCTCGGAGCCGCGCGGGGGCGCGGTTCCGATCCGCTGACCCTCGCCCATCTGGGCGCGGTGGACGTCCGCCTGCATGCGGCCGGTGCGGTGCTGCGGGAGGCCGCCGCGGACATCGACCGCGATCCGCACGACACCGAGGGCGGCGCCCGGCTGCGCAGCCTGCGGGTGCGCGCGGTCGTCGAAGGCGCCTGCGCGGACGTGCTCACGCACGTCGGCCGCGCCACCGGAGCCGCGCCGCTGTGCCACGACGAGCGGCACGCCCGTGCGGCGGCGGACCTGGCCGTCTACATCCGCCAGCACCACGCCGAGCGGAACCTGGCCGAACTGGGCGGCCTCCTCGCCGGCCGCACCGGCCAGGACACGCGGGCCGGGGAGGACGCACGGTGACGCCGCACCCGCGGCGGCGGCAGCCGCCCTACGCCGATCCGATCCAGGCGCCCGGCACCGACGAGCAGTTGTGGCGTGCCGCCGACCCCTGGGCCACCATGCCCGACTTCGCGCTGCCCGCGTCGGGCCGGGTCGTGGTGGTGGCCGCGCACCCCGATGACGAGGTGCTGGGCGTCGGCGGCGCCATCGCGCGGCTGCGCGCGGACGGCGTCGCGGTGACCGTCGTGTCCGTCACCGACGGGGAGAAGTCGCACGCCGCCAGTTCCGCCGCCGCCACCGGGCGGCTCGCCGCCGTGCGCAGCCGGGAGCTGCGTGACGCGCTGGGGGAGCTGGGCGGCGCGGACGTCGTGCGGCTCATGGTGCCGGACACCGCGGTCGCGGCGCACGAGGACGAGGTGGCCGAGGCGCTGCTCGCCCTGCTGCCCGGCGCCGCGCTGTGCCTCGCGCCGTGGACCGCGGACGTGCACGCCGACCACGAGGCCGCGGGGCGGGCCGCGGCGGCCGCCGCGGCCGGTGCGGGAGTGCCCTACGCGCAGTACCCGGTGTGGATGTGGCACTGGGCCACGCCCGGGGACGCCCGCGTGCCGTGGGAGTCGGCGGCGCGGGTGCGCCTTCCCGAGCCGGTCATGGCCGCGAAGCGCGCCGCCGTCGCCTGCTTCACCAGCCAGACCGAGCCGCTGGGCCCGGACCCCGCGGACGCCGCGATCCTGCCGCCCGGCGAACTCGCCCACCACCTGCGCCCGGTCGAGACGGTGCTGCGATGACCCGGCCCGGCACGCCCGCCGCGTACTTCGACCGGATGTACGCGGACGCCGACGACCCCTGGCACCTGGCCGAGCGGTGGTACGAGCGGCGCAAGTACGACCTGACGCTCGCCGCCCTGCCCCGCCCCCGCTACCGGCGCGCCTTCGAACCCGGCTGCTCGGTGGGGGAGCTGACGCTGGGCCTGGCGCCGCGCTGCGACGAACTGCTGGCCGCCGACCGGGTGGCGGCCGCGGTCCGTACGACCCGGCGCCGCACCGCGGACCTCCCCCAGGTGAGCGTCCGGCAGCTCACCGTCCCCGACGAGTGGCCCGCGGGGGTGTTCGACCTGATCGTGCTCTCCGAGCTCCTCTACTACCTCGACGACGACGCCGTCGGACGGGTGCTGCGGCAGTCGGTGGAGTCGCTGGAGCCCGAGGGCACCCTCGTCACCGTGCACTGGAACCACGACGTGCCCGAGCACCTGTCCACCGGGGACGCCATCGCGGATCGGCTCGCCCGCCTGCCCGGGACGGCCCTGCTGGCCGACCATCGGGAACGCGACTTCGTCCTCCAGGTGCACGGCCGCACCACCGCCGAAGGCCGCCCGCCGGCGAGCCCGGCCGCAGCCGAGGGCCTGGTGTGAACGCCGGGACCGGTGCGCCCCTCACCGCCATGGCCGTCGTGATCCCCGCGCACGACGAGGAGCGCCTGCTGCCCGCCGCCCTCGACGCCGTCGCGCTCGCCTCCCGCGCCCCGTCGCTTGCGGCGCTGCGGGTGCTGACCGTCGTCGTCGCGGACTCCTGCCGGGACCGCACCGCGGCGGTCGCCGCGGCCGCGGGCGCCCTCGTCGTCCACGCCGACTGCCGCAACCCGGGCGCGGCCCGCGCCCTCGGCGCGCAGCGCGCGCTCGCGGAGGCGGGCACCGAGGGCCTGTGGATCACCGCCACCGACGCGGACAGCGTCGTGCCGCCGCACTGGCTGGCCTTCCACCGGGCGATGGCCCGCACCGGCTGGGACGCGGTCGTCGGCACCGTCAGGCTCCCGCCCTCACCCCTGGCGGCGCTGCACGCCGCCGGCTACGACGCCACCCGGCCGGCGGCGCGTGCGCCGTGGCGCCATCCCCATGTGCACGGTGCCAACCTCGGCGTCGCCGCGCACGCGTACCAGGAGGTCGGCGGCTTCCCGCATCTCGGCGTCGGTGAGGACCGCGCGCTGGTCGCCGCGCTGCACCGGGGCGGCTACCGGATACTGCGCACCGACGCGTGCCCGGTCCTCACCTCCGACCGCCTGCGGGGGCGCGCCCGCGGCGGCTTCGCCCAGCACCTCGCGACCCTCACCGGGACAGGAACGGACGTCAGCGCGCCGGGAAGCGCGTAAGTGTTCGGATCGCGGGCAAGCGGCGTCTTGGAGGGTGATACTCATGGGACCTTTGCTCGTAGTTCTTCTGCTCGCGCTGCTTCTGTTCGGCGCGGGTTTCGCGCTCCACCTTCTCTGGTGGATCGCCGTCATCGTGCTCGTGGTGTGGCTGCTCGGCTTCGTCGTGCGGGGCACTCACTCGAGCGGAAGCAGGGGGCGCTGGTATCGCTGGTAGTTCAGGCAGGTGACGTTCCGAACGGCGGGGGGCGCCCCCCCCCCCCCCGGGGGGGGGGGGCCCCCCCGGCCGCGCGCCCCCCGGC
>NZ_JAZEWV010000048.1:0-49742 GCF_036353415.1 Actinacidiphila polyblastidii | reverse complement strand
ACCCTCGACCAGGGCCTCACCGACACCATCACCTGGTACCGCGACAACCGCACCTGGTGGGAACCCCTCCAGACCAAAGCCGAACTCCCCCGATGACCGGATGGCTGGTCACCGGCGCGGGCGGGATGCTCGGGCGGGACCTCACCGACGTGCTGGGCGCGACCGCGGGCGTGCGGGTGACCGCCGCGGCGCGGGACCGGCTGGACATCACCGACCCGGACGCGGTCGGTGCGGCGGTCGCCGGTCACGACGTGGTGGTCAACGCGGCGGCGTGGACCGACGTGGACGGCGCCGAGTCCGACGAGGCGGCGGCGACCCGGGTCAACGGCCAGGGGGCGCGGGTGCTCGCCGAGGCCTGTGCGAAGAGCGGCGCGGCGCTCCTCCAGGTCTCCACCGACTACGTCTTTCCCGGCGACGCGGCGCGCCCGTACCCCGAGGACGCCCCGACCGGTCCGGTGAACGCCTACGGACGCGGCAAGCTGGCCGGCGAGCGGGCGGTCCTCGACCTGCTCCCCGAACGCGGCTTCGTGGTGCGCACGGCCTGGCTGTACGGGGCGCACGGCCGCAACTTCGTCAGCACCGTGCTGGGTCTGGCGGCGCGCCTGGAGACCGTCGAGGTGGTCGACGACCAGCTGGGACAGCCGACCTGGTCGCGTGCGCTGGCGGTTCGGCTGGCCGAGCTGGGCGCCGCGGCGGCCGGCGGCCGGGCGCCCGCCGGGGTGTACCACGGGACCGCCTCGGGAGAGGTCAGCTGGTACGGGCTGGCGCGCGCGGCGTTCGAGCTGTCCGGGCTCGACCCGGAGCGGGTGCGGCCGACCACGTCCGACCGCTTCCCGCGGCCCGCGCCGCGCCCCTCCTACAGCGTGCTCGGCCATGACGGCTGGTCACGGGCGCGGTTGGGGCCGATGGCGCCGTGGCGGGAGCAACTCGCCGACGCACTGCCGATGGTGCGGCAGGCCGTCTCCGGCTCTGCCGGCGGGACCGCGTAACGCCCCTGTCCCCCATCGGACTTGGCATGACCTTTGCCGATCGTTTGCGCTGCCCGGGTGCCACCACTCCGAGTGTTGTCTGCACACTGACAAGCATGCAACTCGCGGCGCGTACACCCCACCTGTGCCTGCCCGTTGCACCTGCATCTCGAGTCCCGCGAGAAGGAGCAGCATGTCGGCAACGAAGCGTTTCACCGCCGTCTCAGCAGTAGCGGCCGCAGTCCTGTCCACCCTCGCCACCGCCCCCGTCGCGGTCGCGTCGGCCGACTCGGTCCTCCAGACCCCGCTCGCCGGCCACCACCTGGTGGGCCACGGCGGTCTGGTCCTGCACAGCACCAGCGGCAACTGGGCCGGTTACGCGGCCACCGGCAGTACGTTCAACAGCGTCTCCGCGAGCTGGGTGCAGCCCGCGGTGACCTGCGGCAGCGCCACCACCTACTCGTCGTTCTGGGTCGGCATCGACGGCGACGGCAGCAACTCCGTGGAGCAGACCGGCACCGAGGCCGACTGCTCCGGAGGCCGCGCGTACTACTCATCGTGGTACGAGATGTACCCGGCCTACCCGGTGAACTACAGCAACACCGTCAGCCCCGGCGACCACTTCACCGCGACGGTCTCGGCCAGCGGCAGCACCTTCACGCTGAAGCTGTCCGACACCACCAAGGGCTGGACGAAGACCACGACGAAGTCGTCGAGCAGCGCGAGCAAGGCCTCGGCCGAGGTCATCGCGGAGGCCCCGTCCAGCTCCAGCGGCGTGCTGCCGCTGTCGAAGTTCGGTACCGCCTCGTTCACCGGTTCCACCGCGAACGGCCAGGCGATAGGCAACTACAGCCCGGACAAGATCAACATGGCGACCGGCAGCACCACCAAGGCGACGACGTCGGCACTGTCCGGCGGCGGCAACTTCAGCGTCACCTGGAACCACAGCTGACCACGGCTCCCCGTCAGGGGCCGGCGACCCGCCGGCCCTGACCCGGACACCGGTGCGCCCGGCCGCCTCGCGGCCGGGCGCGCTGCCGTCGGCGCCGCCTGCCCGTGGCGCCTGCTGCCGCCGGTGGCGTCAGTCCGTCGCGAGACCGGTGATGACCGGCTCGCCGAGCGGGGCCGACTCGGCGGGGATGCCCGCGGTGCCCAGCGCCCCGGTGGCAAGTCCCACCGCGCGCTCCCCCGCGGCGGGCGCGGTGTCCGCCTCGACCTCCAGCTTCAGGCTGAAGGCGGGCGTGCCCGGATAGACGGTGAGGATGTCGAGGTGTTCCGCCTCGCCGAAGCCGGTGCCCTGCGGATCGGCCGGGCGCAGCGCCCGCACCAGCGCTTCGCGCGCCGCGTCGGAGGGCGCGTCGAGGAAGGTGCCCGGCACGGTGACGACGTAAGTGCTCATGCGGTGCGCCTGCCCGCCCTTGCCGCGGGAATGCACGGCTCACCCGACCGGTGGCTGCCCCCCCCGGGCCCAGGGGCGGCGGCCACCGGTCCTGTCGTGGTCCGTTTCGGGGCGATCTGGCCGGGTACCCGTCCGGACCGGAACGTCCTGGCCGGGATCGGGGCGGTGCCCGCCGAAGGCGGCCGACGCCGCGCCCGGGACCCGGCCGCGCACGACAGGAAGGTCACAACCCCATGGCAGACCAGGGAAGCAACAAGACCGGATCGGTCCGCGACGACGAGCTGAAGAGGGAGATGCAGGACGAACTCAAGGCGGGGCGCGCGGTGCGCCCCGGCCAGGAGTTCGGCCCCCGGCCCTCGGACCTGGACAGCCTGGCCGGCGCGGAGAGCGCGGCCGTGCCCAGCGGGGCGGCGCCGTCCGGGATGACTCCCCAGGACGTGCTCGTCCGCAGCGATCTGGCCCGGCACCTGGAGCGCGGCGTCTTCCCGGCGCACCGGTCCGCGCTGCTCGGCGCGCTCCACCGCCACCAGGCCCCTGACGCCCTGCTGGACCGCGTGTCCGCGCTGCCCCACCACGAGGAGTATCCGAACGTGCAGGCGGTCGTGCGGGCGCTCGGCCTCGGCGTCGAGGACCGGCGGGACTGACCGCCTCGCCGTCCCTGCGACCGCCGGCGGTCGCAGGGACGGCCGGCGCGACGACGGCCGGAGGGGGCTCCCGGCCCGCAGGTGCGGGCCGGGAGCCCCCTCCGGTGCGGACGACGGCGTCCCAGCCGCGGTCGGCGGGCACCCGCGCCGGGGCGAGCGGGCCGGCCAGGGTGGGCGGGGACGGCCCGCGGAGCGCGGGCCGCGGCGTTCCAGGCCAGCGGGGACGAAGGCCAGCGCCAGGGCGGAGGCGGCGCGGGCCGCGCCCACCCAGTTCGCCGAGGTGCAGTCGTGGCCCGCGGAGATCAACTGCCGGCCGCGGCGCAGGAGGTGCGGCGCCGTTGTGCCACGTGCCGATCGAGGACATCGCGCCCGGTGTGGTCCGCCTCGCCCGATCCGCGGACCACGACACCCCGCTGGTAGGGGAATCCGCCGACCTGGCCGAGTCGTGTGGGGGCCGGGCCGAGCCGCGCGCGGACGGCCCCGAGGGCGGCGCGGGACCTCGGGGCACCTCGACGGGCGTCGACGGGCGTCAGCTGAGGCCGAGTTGGCGCAGCATCCCCAGCTCGTCGCTGCTGCCCCAGCGCTCGACGAGCTTGCCGTCGCTGTCGAACCGGCTGATCTGCATGCCCCGGTACCTGACCGTCCTGCCGGTCGCCGGGTGGCCGAGCAACTCGCCCAGGTGCGTTCCGCTGATGGTGTAGGCGAAGGCCAACTCGTCGTCGGTGGCGAGCAGATGCTCCACCTCGACGTGCAGGTCGGGGAACGCGGTCCGGAGGTCGCCGAACATGGCCTTGTACCCCTCGGGTCCCGGCCCCTGGCCGGGGGCGGGATCGTGGTCGACGGAACCGGGGGCGACGATCCGGTCCAGGACGTCGAGGTCCCCGGTGGCGACGGCCTCGCCGAACGCGGTCTGTGCCGCGATGTTCATCTGCTGTGACATGGGCGCTCCTCGGTCGCGAGCCGGCCTCCGGCCCCCGCCCGGCGGCTGCGACATCGACGCAGTTGTGCCGTAATGCGACCGTACACCGGCCTCCGGGCCCCGGCATGTCGCGGCCCCGGCACTGGGTCGCCCTCGGGTCGGGGTCGGGGTCGGGCGCCGGGGCCGGGGCCGGCCGCCCGGCACCGGGCAGGCCCGGCATGAAGCTGTCGGAGCACGTGCGCACCGAGGCGGCGCAGAGGACCTGGCCTGGCTCTACCCCGGCCGGGACCCCGCCGAGTCCGCCGCCGGCTGGGCGACGGCCGCCGGGACGCGGGGCGGCGGGCCGGCGCTCGTCGTGCTGACGATGGGCGCGCGCGGCGCCCGCGCGTGGTGGCGGCACGGCACGGTGGCGCTGCCGGCGCCCCGGGTCACGGCGGCCGACACCGTCGGCGCGGGCGACGCCTTCACCGCCGCCCTGCTCAGCGGCCTGCTGGCGGCCGGCCCGCTGGGCGCGGGCGGCGCTCCCCGCGCGGCGCTCGCCGCCGCGACCGCGGGCCCCGACCTCGCCGCCCCGGTGCTGAACGCCCTCACGCTGGCCGCCCGCGCCGCCGCGATGACCTGCACCCGCGAGGGCGCGGACCCGCCCACCGCGGCGCAGCTCGCACCGTGACCGGCCGCGGCGCACCGGGCGCGCTGACCGGCCGCGGCCGGTCAGCCGGACAGCCGGACAGCCGCACCTGCGGGTCGCGCGGCGAGGGCCGCTCCAGCAGTCCGCGGTCGTCGCGGTCGCGCAGCGCGCGGTCGGAAGAAGGCTGCGCGGTAGGCGCGGGCCGCGGCGACGGCCTGCCGGGGGCTCGACGGCGCCGATGTTCGCCGCGACGGTCGCGGACGGCAGCCGCAGCCGCCGGGCGAGCTGCGGGAGGACCACCACCGCGTCGTCCGTACGTGCCGTGCGCCGCGCCCCGTACGGACAGCCCGGTGCGCGGGCCGGCGCTGCGGCGCCAGAGGGCGTCCCAGGAGCGAACCGTACGGCGGGTGTTGCCGTCCTTGCCGACCAGCAGGAACGGCCGCCGCAGGCCGTCCCCGCCGAGCGGCGGCAGATAGCCGTGGACGCCGTCCTCCTGGACGTAGGCGGTGACGCCGTCGAAGGTCGCCGCGGCGGCGATCCGCTGGTCGCCGTGTGCAGCCTGCAGTGCGGTGAAGCCGCCCGCCGACTGGCCGAAGGCGCCGGTGCGGCTCCACTCCAGCGCCGCGTGCAGCGGCGCCGGCAGCGCCGCGCGCAGCAGGTCCAGGACGCTGCGGACGTCGGCGGACCGGCGTCCACGGGTTTCCCTCAGCGGTGGCGCCACCCTCGCCGAAGGCGGACGGGGGCTGGGGGACGCCGCGCCGGACCGGCCGCCGGTCCGGCCGGTGAGGCCGGTGCGGCGGCCGCCGCACCGGGTGGGGATGCCGCGTGCGGACCCGCGCGATTCGGCGAGTCGGGGGGACTTGCCCGCCGTGGCGCATCGTGCCCCCCGGATGCGGGCACAAGCGCCACATGACGGAGATCGGCCTGCCCAGCGGTGTACGTGCCTGCCTGTTCGACCTCGACGGTGTGCTGACGCCGACCGCGCTGGTCCACGCGGCGGCCTGGAAGGAGATGTTCGACGACTTCCTGAGACAGCGCGACGGCGACGACTTCCGGCCGTTCGACGCGACCGCGGACTACGACGCCTACGTGGACGGCCGGCCGCGCGCGGACGGCGTGCGGACCTTCCTCGCCTCGCGCGACACCCAGCTGCCCGAGGGCGAGGAGGACGACCCGCCGGACGCGCAGACCGTGCACGGCCTGGGCAACCGCAAGAACGAGCTGGTCCTGGAGAAGATCCGGGTCGAGGGCGTGCAGGCGTATCCGGGGTCGGTGCGCTACGTGGAGGCGGTCAGGGCCGCCGGGCTGCGCACCGCCGTGGTGTCCTCCAGCGCCAACTGCCGGGACGTGCTGGTGTCGGCCGGCATCGAGCACCTGATGGAGGTGCGGGTCGACGGCACCACGATCAGGGAGCGGGGTCTGCGGGGCAAGCCCAAGCCGGACACCTTCCTGGAGGCCGCGCAGGACCTGGGCGTCGACCCCGCGCAGTGCGCGGTGTTCGAGGACGCGCTGGTCGGCATGGACGCCGGCCGGGCCGGCCGGTTCGGCTACGTGGTGGGCGTGGACCGGGTCGGGCAGGCCGAGGAGCTGCGCAAGCACGGAGCCGACACGGTCGTGACGGACCTCGCGGAGCTGATCGGAGTGCCCGCGTGATCACCGACCCGGCGTACGAGGTCGCGCCCTGGACGCTGCGCGAGAGCGAGCTGAACCTGGACCTGCTGCCGCAGAGCGAGTCGGTGTTCGCGCTGTCCAACGGGCACATCGGCTGGCGCGGCAACCTCGACGAGGGCGAGCCGAACGGCCTGCCCGGCTCCTACCTCAACGGCCTGCACGAGCTGCACCCGCTGCCCTACGCGGAGGCCGGCTACGGCTATCCCGAGTCGGGGCAGACGGTCATCAACGTCACCAACGGCAAGCTGATCCGGCTGCTGGTCGACGACGAGCCCTTCGACCTGCGCTACGGCACCGTCCGCAAGCACGAGCGCGAGCTGGACATGCGCGCCGGGGTGCTGCGCCGCAGCTGCGAGTGGGTG
This sequence comes from Actinacidiphila polyblastidii, assembly GCF_036353415.1. NCBI lineage: Bacteria > Bacillati > Actinomycetota > Actinomycetes > Kitasatosporales > Streptomycetaceae > Actinacidiphila > Actinacidiphila polyblastidii. The sequence continues at coordinate 43,151 of NZ_JAZEWV010000048.1, read as the reverse complement.
TCGCCGGCCGGCCGCGCGGTGCGGGTCACCTCGGTGCGGATGGTCTCCTTCAAGCAGCGGGCGGTGGCCGCCATCTCCTACGAGGTGGAGCCGCTGGACAGCCAGGTGCGGGTGGTGGTGCAGTCGGAGCTGGCCGCCAACGAGGAACTGCCGCGGCAGGCGGGCGACCCGCGGGTGGCGGCCGCGCTGGAGTCGCCGCTGCGGCCCGAGGAGCACTTCGCCGACGGCACCCGGCTGCGCCTCATCCACGCGACGACGCGCAGCGCGCTGCGGCTGGCGGTCGCCGCCGACCACCGGGTCAGCGGCCCCGAGGGCACCACGCAGATGTCCTCCGAGTCGACCGCCGACGTCAGCCGGCTGACGGTCACCTCGGTGCTGGAGGTCGGCCAGCGGCTGCGGCTGGAGAAGTTCGTCGGATACGGCTGGTCGGCCGCCCGCTCGCTGCCCGCGCTGCGGGACCAGGCGGACGCCGCGCTGGTCGGCGCCCGCGACACCGGCTGGCAGGGCCTGCTGGACCAGCAGCACGCCTACCTGGACGACTTCTGGGAGCGCGCGGACGTCGAGGTCGACGGCGACACCGAGATCCAGCAGGCGGTGCGGTTCGCGCTCTTCCACGTGCTGCAGAGCGGGGCTCGCGCCGAGGAGCGGGCCATCCCGGCCAAGGGCCTGACCGGCTCGGGCTACGACGGCCACACCTTCTGGGACGCCGAGACGGTGGTGCTGCCGCTGCTGGGCTTCACCGCCCCGCAGGCCGCCGCCGAGGTGCTGCGCTGGCGGCAGAACACGCTGCCCGCGGCGAAGACGCGCGCGTCCGACCTGGGCCTGAGCGGCGCCGCGTTCCCCTGGCGCACCATCAACGGCGAGGAGGCGTCGGGCTACTGGCCGGCGGGCACCGCGGCGTTCCACATCAACGCCGACATCGCGGACGCCGTGGTGCGCTACGTGGCGACCACCGGCGACACCGCTTTCGAGGCCGACACCGGGCTCGAACTGCTGGTGGAGACCGCCCGGTTGTGGCGTTCGCTGGGTCATCACGACCACGCCGGCGCCTTCCACGTCGACGGCGTGACCGGACCCGACGAGTACAGCGCGATCGCCGACGACAACACGTACACGAACCTGATGGCGCAGGCCAACCTGACCGCCGCGGCGGACGCGGCGGAACGCCATCCGCGCCACGCGGCGGCCTTCGGGGTCACCGACGAGGAGACCGCGGCGTGGCGGGACGCGGCGGCGGCGATGACGCTGCCGTACGACGAGGAGCTGGGCGTCCACGAGCAGTCCGCGGGCTACACCCGCCACCAGCGCTGGGACTTCGACGGCACCGCCGCCGACCGCTACCCGCTGCTGCTGCACTACCCGTACTTCGACCTGTACCGCAAGCAGGTGGTCAAGCAGGCCGACCTGGTGCTGGCGCTGTACCTGCGCGGCGACGCGTTCACGCCGGAGCAGAAGACCCGCGACTTCGCCTACTACGAGCCGATCACGGTGCGCGACTCCTCGCTCAGCGCGTACTGCCAGTCGGTGGTCGCCGCGGAGGTCGGGCATCTCGCCCTCGCCTACGACTACCTCGGCGAGACCGCGCTGATGGACCTGGAGGACCTGGAGAACAACGCGCGGGACGGCCTGCACATCGCCGCGCTTGCCGGCACCTGGACGGCGCTGGTGGCCGGCTTCGGCGGGATGCGGCTGTTCGACGGCGACTCGCTGCGGTTCGCGCCGCGGCTGCCGGGGGCGCTGAGCCGGCTGGCGTTCCGGCTGCTGTTCCGCGGCCGCAGGCTGCGCGTGGAGGTGAAGGAGACCACCGCCACGTACACGCTGGCGGACGGCGCGCCGCTGGAGATCCTGCACTACGAGAAGCCGTTCACGCTGACCGAGGGGACGCCGGTGGTGCGGGAGCTGCCGAAGGTGCCGCACCGCCCGCAGCCGCCGCAGCCGCCGGGACGCGCGCCGCTGCACCGCCCGCACCACAAGGGGTGACGCCAAGGGGTGACGGCCAAGAAGTGACGGCCGGCCCTGTCCCCGCGGCCGGTTCCGGCCGGGGGGACAGGGCCGGCCGGGCGCTCAGAGCCAGCCGCGGCGCTTGAACGTCAGGTACAGCAGGGAGACGGTCACGACCATCAGGCTGAGCGCCGCCGGGTAGCCCCAGACCTGGCCCAGCTCGGGCATGTGGGTGAAGTTCATGCCGTAGATCCCGGCGATCATCGTCGGGACCACGGCCATCGCGGCCCAGGCGGAGATCTTCCGCATGTCGTCGTTCTGCCGCACCCCGACCTGGGTGAGGTGGGCGGCCAGGATGTCGGTGAGCAGCCGGTCGAGGCCGTCCCCGGCCTCGTTGACCCGGCTCAGGTGGTCGGCGACGTCGCGGAAGAAGGGCCGGGTGCCGTCGCCCACGAACGGCGTGCCGCCCGCGGCGAGGCGGGCGAGCGGCTCGGCGAGCGGGTTGGCGGCCCGGCGGAACTCCAGCACCTGCCGCTTGAAGGCGTAGATCACGCCGGCCAGCCGGTTGGACCGGTAGGACTCGCCGCCGCCCGGCGCGAAGACCCGCTCCTCCAGCTCCTCGAGGTCGACCTGGAGGTCGGCCGCGATGTCGAGGTAGTCGTCGACGACCGAGTCGCAGATGGCGTAGAGCACAGCGCCCGGGCCGTGCCGCAGCAGCTCGGGGTGGTCCTCCATCCGCTTCCTGACCTCGGCGGCGGTGCCGGCCTCGCCGTGCCGGACGGTCACCACGAAGGACTCACCGGTGAAGACCATCAGCTCGGACGAGGTGACGGTGGCGGCGGCGTCGTCGTACGACAGCGGTTTGACCACGGTGAACAGCGCCTGCCGGTACACCTCGATCTTGGGCCGCTGGTGGGCCTTGAAGGCGTCCTCGACGGCCAGCGGGTGCAGGCCGAACTCGGACGCGAGCAGGTCCAGCTCGTCGGCGGTCGGCTCGCTCATGCCGATCCAGACGAAGGCGTCCTCCGTCTCGCGGGCCAGCGCGATCGCCTCGTGCGCGTCCTCAGGCGTGGCCGCCCGCCGCCCGTCGCGGTACACCGCGCAGTCCACGATCACCGTTCGCCTCCGTCCACCCCGTCGCCGCTCCTGCCGGACGCCTGCCCGCTCCGCCGCGGCGCATGACTTCGGCGGTTCCGGCCCACCCGTCCGGCTGCCGCGGCGACCGCCAGGGCGTCGGCGTGCGCCGGGACGCCGCGCGGGCATTGACAGGGTGACCGGCGAGCCCAAATATGGGAGCGCTCCCATGTGTGCGCACCCCCCACATCCCGCCTTCCGAAGGTGAGAACCGCCGTGCACCTGCCATCAGTCCGCCCCCGCCCGCCCCGCCGGGCCCGCCCGCGCGCCGCGCTGGTCACCGCCGCACTCGCCGGCTTCGCGCTCGTCGCCTCCGTGGCCGCCGGCGGCGCGCCCCACGCGAGCGCCGACCCCGGCGCCGCCGCGGTGGACGTGACCGTCAACGCCGCGGAGGGCCTGGGCACCATCCCGGCCACCGCGTACGGCCTCAACAGCGCGGTGTGGGACGCGCAGATGAACGCTCCCGACGTCCAGGACCTGCTGCAGTCGGCCCATATCGGCGCGCTGCGCTACCCCGGCGGCTCCTACGGGGACATCTACCACTGGCAGGACAACACCGCGCCCGGCGGATACGTCGCGCCCGGCACCGGCTTCGACGCGTTCATGGGCACCGTGCGCAAGATCGGCGCGCAGCCGATCCTGATCGCGGACTACGGCTCCGGGACACCCCAGGAGGCGGCCGACTGGGTGCGCTACGCCAACGTCACCAAGGGCTACGGCGCCAAGCTGTGGGAGGTCGGCAACGAGCTGTACGGCAACGGGCACTACGGCTCGGGCTGGGAGCACGACGACCACGCCGACACCTCCCCCGCCGCCTACGCGCGCCACGTCGGGGAGTACGCGGCGGCGATGAAGGCCGTGGACCCCTCGGTGAAGGTGGGCGCGGTGCTGACGCTGCCCGGCAACTGGCCGGACGGCGTGATGGCCGCCGGCGAGAGCGCCGACTGGAACCACACGGTCATCCCGCTCATCGCGGGCAAGGCCGACTTCGTGATCGTGCACTGGTACCCGGGCGGTTCGGACGCCGCGCAGATGCTCGGCGAGCCCTCGCAACTGTCCGGCGAGATGGCGCAGTTGCGGGACGAGCTGGACGCGGCAGGCGCGGCCGGCACACCCGTCGCGCTGACCGAGGTGAACTCCGAGGTCGACGAGGACACCCAGCCGAACGCCCTGTTCGGCGCGGACGTGTACGCCACCGCCCTGGAGAGCGGCGCGTTCACCGTCGACTGGTGGGACACCCACAACGGGCCGCAGTCGATCGGCACCGCGCCGGACGGGGCCACGGACTACGACGACTACGGGATCCTGTCGAGCGGCACCTGCGTGGGCAGCGTCTGCGAACCGCCGCTCGACACGCCCTTCCCGACCTACTTCGCCATCAAGATGATGAGCGAACTCGGCCGTCCCGGCGACCAGTTGGTCGGCGCCGGGACCAGCAGCCCGCTGGTCTCCGCGCACGCGGTGCACCAGGCCGACGGCGACCTGAGCGTCCTGCTCATCAACAAGGACCCGGCCGCGGCGCGCCAGGTGGCGCTGCACTACGCCGGGTTCACCCCCGACCCGGCCTCGGCTACGGTGGCGACCTTCGCCGACCTGGCCACCTCGATCGCCACCACGACCTCGGCCGGCGCCACCGGCTGGACGCTGCCGCCGTACTCGCTCACCACGGTGACGCTGCACCCGGCGTCCGGCACCGGGTCCGCGCTGTCCGCCCCGACCGCGGTGGCCGTCACCGCCGCGACGGACACCACCGCCACCGTCGCCTTCGCCCCGTCGACCGGCGGCGCGGCGACCCGATACGAGGTCTACCGGCAGTACGGCACGACCAGCGAGCTGCTGGGCAGCTCCACCGGCGGCCCGGTCACGGTCCGCAACCTGACGCCCGGCACCACGTACACCTGGAACGTGCTGGCGCGGGACGCGAACGGGCGGCTCTCCCGGCCCTCGGACCCCGTCACCGTGCGGACCGGCACCCCGGCGAACGCCCCGTGCAGGGTGAGCTTCCAGACCACCGCGGGCTGGGGGAACGGCTACAACGCGAACGTCACGCTCACCGACACCGGGCCCGCGCCGATCACCGGCTGGACGCTGGCCTTCAGGTTCCCGTCGGCCGGCGAGACGGTCAGCGGCTTCTGGAACGCCGAGGTCACCCAGCACGGCCAGGACGTGGTGGCCACCCCGGTGGACTGGAACGGCGAACTGGCGGCGAACGGCGGCAACTCGGTGAGCTTCGGCTTCACGGGCGCGAACAGCGGCGCCTACCCGCCGCCGACCGTGTTCACCCTGAACGGCTCGGTCTGCACGACGACCTGAGCGGGCACGACGACCTGAGCGGGCACGGCCGCCGGCGTACGGCGGCCGGACGCACGACGAGGCGGGCCCCTCCGGTCTCTCCGGACGGGGCCCGCCTGTGCCGCACTTCGAAAAACCGGCCGCCGGACGCTACCAGCGGTACCAGCGCCCCCGGCTGCCGCCGGTTCCCGTCCCGCGCATCACGAACCCGAGCAGCCAGACCACCAGCACGACGACAGCCACCCACCAGAGGATCTTCACGGCGAACCCGACGCCGAAAAGGATCAGAGCCAGCAGCAGCACCAAAAGCAATGGACCCATGGTTATCAACCTCCTGAGCTGCCGTTTGCCCCTGCCGGCCGCACCTATGCACGCGATTCGCGCGCGAGGGGAGGCGTCCGCGGCGGGCGGCTGCGATGATCCCCGCATGCTGCAGGTCTGCCTGAACGGCGCGCGCGAGCGGTCCGCGTGCGAAGCGCTCCCGGTGGCCGCCAGGGAACTGGGCGACGCCGCCGCGGAGGCGGTCGCCGCGGGGGCCGCGGACATCCATCTGCACCCCAGGGACGACGACGGCCGGGACACCATGGAACCGGCGTTCGTGGACGCGGCGGTGGCCGCGGTGCGGTCCGCCGCGCCCGGCGTCCCGGTCGGGGTGACCACCGGCGCGTGGACCGAGCCCGACCCGCTGCGGCGGGCCGCGCTGGTGCGGTCCTGGTCGGTGCTCCCCGACCACGCCTCGGTCAACTGGCACGAGGAGGGGGCCGAGGCGGTCGCCGAGGCGCTGCTCGACACCGGCGTGCGCATCGAGGCGGGCGTCTTCTCCGGCACCGACGCGGCGGCGCGGCTGCGCGCCTGGCCGCACGCGCACCGGGTGCTGCGGGTGCTCGCCGAGGTCACCGACCCCGACCCGGGCACCGCTCGGGACACCGCCTGCCGGCTGCTGGACGAGCTGGCAGGCGACAGGCGTCCCGCAGGGCCCGCGGGGCCGGCCGGCAGGCCTCGTCCGCGGCTGCTGCTGCACGGCGAGGACGGCGGCGCCTGGCCGGTGCTGCGGCTCGCGGCGGAACGCGGCCTCGACGCGCGGATCGGCCTGGAGGACGTGCTGCTGCTGCCCGACGGCGCGCCGGCCGCCGACAACGCGGCGCTGGTGCGCGCCGCGCTGCGCCTCATGGGGTGCGACGCGTCCGGGTCCAGGCCAGCAGCTGGTCGGCGGTCCAGGTGGTGAGGACGCGCTCGGCGGGGATGCCGGCCTCCTCGGCCCGCGCGCAGCCGTACCACTGCCAGTCGAGCTGACCCGGCGCGTGGGCGTCGCTGTCGATGCTGAACAGCGTGCCCGCGTCGCGGGCCAGCGCCAGGAGCCGCCGCGGCGGGTCCAGCCGGTGCGGGCTGCTGTTCAGCTCCACGGCGGTCCCGCCCGCGGCGCACGCCGCGAAGACGGCCTCGGCGTCGAAGGCCGACTGCGGGCGCTGCTTGCCCTCGCCGATCAGCCGGCCCGTGCAGTGCCCGAGCACGTCGACGAGCGGATTGGACGCGGCGGCGACCAGCCGGCGGGTGAAGGCGGGCGCGGCCATCCGCAGCTCGGAGTGGGCCGAGGCGACCACGACGTCCAGCCGGTCCAGCAGGTCGTCGCGCTGGTCGAGGGAGCCGTCCGGGAGGATGTCGCACTCGATGCCGGTGAGCAGGCGGAAGGGGGCGAGGCGGGCGTTGGCCTCCTCGACCGCGTCGAGCTGGCGCAGCAGCCGCTCCGCGGTCAGGCCGCGGGCGATCCTCAGCCGCGGACTGTGGTCGGTGAGCACCGCCCACTCGTGGCCGACGACGTCGCGCGCGGTGCGCGCCATCGCCTCGATCGGGCTGCCGCCGTCCGACCAGTCGGAATGGGTGTGGCAGTCGCCGCGCAGCGCGGCACGCAGCCGCGCGCCGCCCTCGGTGAGGGGGCCCGCCGTCTCCTCCTCCAGCCGGGCGAGGTAGCCGGGGACGGCGCCGGCCTCGGCCTCGGCGATGACCTGGCCGGTGGTGGCGCCGATGCCCGCCAGCGCGGTGTACGAGCCGTCCCGGCCCCGTGCCCGCCGCTCGTCGGCCGGCAGCGCGGCGAGCACGGCGGCGGCGTTGCGGAAGGCCCGGACCCGGTAGGCGGGCGCCCCCCGGCGTTCGAGCAGGAAGGCGATGCGTTCCAGCGCGTCGATGGGCTGCATGGTCAGCGCTGTTCCCCGTCGTGGCGCCCGCTAACGGGCGGGCGGCCCGGCGTCACCCGCCCGGCAGGCGGGCCCGGGGGCGGCCGCGGCCGCCCCCGGGCCGGGCGCGCGGGCTCAGACGTTGGGCACCTTCAGTGCGTCCCAGGTCTCCTTGCCGGGCGGCCACTTCAGCGCGGCGCCGGTCCAGCCCTTGTGGTGCTCGGTGTTGTACTTGCGCTGCCACGCCTCGTACGAGGCGACGTCGCCGGAGCCGATCACGTCCTTGTTCGCCGAGCTCGCGTAGTGGTTGCAGCCGACGGCGACCAGCCGGGCGTGCATCGCGGCGACGACGGGCGAGCGGCGGCCGAGGGTGAACCAGGCGACCCCGGGGAACGGCTCGTGGGCGGGGGCGGGCGTGCCCTTGGCCGCCCACGCCCGCAGGGCGGCCGTGTTCGCGAAGTTCGCCACGTCGCGGTCGAGGCCGCCGGTCTCGCTGTACTGGTGGATCGTCCAGTGGAAATCGACCCGCGGCCGGCCGGCCGGGGCGCCGGGGTCGGCGATCCACAGGCCGTCGCCGGCGAAGGACGTCGGGTCGCGGTGCAACCAGAAGTCGCGGTTGCAGTAGAGCAGGACGCGGTTGCGCGGGGCGGCGGCCTGGACGTGCTCGATCCAGGCGTCCTTCTGCGCTCCGGTGACGCCGGTGTCCTCCCAGTCCAGCGCGAGCACGTCGCCGGCCCGTGCCGCGGCGTGCTGCAGGAAGTACGTGGCCTGGGCGGTCATCGAACCGGGCCGCACGAAGTGGTAGTGGCCGACGACCAGGGAGTGCCGCCGGCCGGTGGCGATCTGGGCTGCGTGCCGGGGGTTGGCGTATCCGGTGCCCTCGGTGGCCTTCACCAGCACGAAGCCCAGACCGGTGGTGCTGTAGGTGTCGCTCTGGTAGGAGGCGACGTCGATTCCGCTGACGGTCATGTGGGCGGTCCTTGTCCCCGGGCACGGCCCGCGGGGGCGTCGCCGGATGGTTCGGTGGTTCGGTCGGAGCTAGTGGATCGCGCCGACGTCGAAGGTGTCGCCGCACACCACGGGGTTGGCGGTGGCCAGCGTCATCGCGTCGGTGGAGCCGGGCGGGTATGCCTTGAGGAAGGTGGGCTTGCGCCAGCAGCCGCCGTCCTTCACGCCCTGGTTGAGGGTGTGCAGGTCGGCCTCGACGGTCGCGCCGGGAGCCAGCCGCACGGGGGCGCCGCCGGCGCCCTGCCGGTCGGCCGGCCGTCCTATGACGCTGCCGTCGCCGCGGATGAGGGACACCCCGGGAAACCCGTCGAGGGTGCAGGTGCGGTGGCCGGTGTTGGTGAAGCGCAGCGGGTAGTAGACGTTGCCCGCGCCGGGGTCGCCGGTGCCCAGCCGCATCCGCAGCTCGGTGACCGTGCAGCGGGCGGAGGCGGCGTTCGGGGCGGCGGACCGGGTGGGCGCGGTGGCGCCGGGCGCGGTCCGCGGGGGCGCCGAGGTGGCGCTGGGCGGCGGATTCGTCGGCGACGGCTGCCCGGGGGTGGCGGACGCCGGGGACGTGCTGCTCGAACCGGCGGGCGAGACCGACGGTCCGTCGGCGTTGCCGCAGCCGGCGGCGGCCGCTGCCAGGAGCGTCACGGCCACCGCGGCCAGGGGCACGGAACGGTGGCGGCGCGGGGACGTCGGGAGGTGGTGCGACGAAGTACGCATACCCTTCGGCTACTCTTCCGCGGCCCGCTTCGAACCTCTGCCGCGGTGATTGTTGCCGATCCCGCACATTCGACGGACGACGGGCCGGGCGTGTCGCGAACACCCGTACGGATCAGGACTGTTCGTCCGATTTCGACGGCGTCTCGTTCTCCCGGCGCCTGCGCCGCACATGCCACACGACGAAGGCGGCGACCACGATGACCGCGACCACCACCGCGACGGCGGTGCCCGCGGTGCGCTCGACCTTCTGGTAGGCGGAGCCGGCGAAGTAGCCGAGGAGGGTGAAGCCGGTCCCCCACACGATGCCGCCGGCGGCGTTGAACAGCAGGAAGGTGCGGTAGGGCATGCGGGAGATGCCGGCCAGCGCGGGCATCATCGCCCGGAAGAAGGCGACAAACCGGCCGAGGAACACCGCGGCAGGTCCGCGCTTCCTGATCAGCTCCTCGGCGTGGCCGATGCGCTCGTGGTGCGAGCGCAGCGCCCGGGTCTCCAGGATGCGCGGCCCGAAGCGGCGGCCGACCTCGTAGCCGACGCTGTCGCCCGCCACCGCGGCGAGGGCCACCACCACGCACATCACCACGACCGAGACGTTGCCCTGGGAGGCGGCGACGCCGCCGAGCACCACGGCGGTCTCGCCGGGCAGCACGAAGCCGAAGAAGAGGGCGTCCTCGCAGAAGACCAGGGCGGCCACCACGCAGTAGACCGCGAGGCCGGACGATCGGGCGAGCCAGTCGGTGATCGCGTGCATCAGGGCGCCGGCCGGCTCACCTCACCGGACGGCGGCGGCCGCGCAGCAGCCGGTAGCCGAGGAGCAGGTCGGCGGCGAACACCAGAATGCCGATGACCAGCAGATAGCCGAGTCCGCCGGCCACCGCGCCGATCAGGCCGAGCACGAGGGCGACGATGATCAGCAGCAGGAAGAGCGTCATCGTCCCAATCCTTCCCCTGGCCGCCGCGCGGAGCGCCGCGGCGGCGTGGTGAGCGCCCACCGGGTCCCGCGCCGGCGGAGCGGGCGGGACCACGGCGGGTGCGGGAATCAGCGGCGCGCGAGCATGCGCACCCCGTCGGCGCCCGGCTTGTACGTGAGTCCGTAGTGCTGGAAGATCGCCTCCTCGTCCTCGACGGGCAGGACGTCGTCCGTGCCGATCGAGGGGGCGGACTTCACCAGCGTCCTGTCGTACGGGACGCGTACGTAGCCGGGTCCCGCGGTCACGTCGCCGACCGGCACGAACACCAGCCGGTGGCGGGTGGGCAGTCCGGTACGGACGGTGGCCATGGAGGGCTCGTCCGTACTGGTGTCCACGTAGACCGCCTCGAGAACACCGATCTTGTTGTCCGCCTCGTCGACCACGTCGTGGTCGCGCCATTCGCGGAGATCGGCCGGTCTGATCATCTCTGCCCTCCTCGTACGGCGCTGTGCGGACGCCCTGGTGCGATGTCCTCGCCGGTCGCCTTCCCCGAGCGGGTCCGGGTACGCGCCTCACCCCGCCGGTACTTCGTTGCGCTCGCCGCCCCAGAGGGTGTGGAAGGCGCCGTCGCGGTCGGTGCGCCGGTAGGTGTGGGCACCGAAGAAGTCGCGCTGGCCCTGGGTGAGGGCGGCGGGCAGCCGCTCGGCGCGCAGCGCGTCGTAGTAGGCCAGCGCGGCGGAGAAGCCCGGCACCGGCACGCCGTCGGCGACCGCGGCGGTGATCACCGCGCGCCAGTCGTCCTGGGCGGCGCCGATCTCCTCGGCGAACCGCTCGTCGGAGAGCAGGCTCGGCAGGTCGGGGCGGCCGTCGTAGGCGTCGGTGATGCGGTCGAGGAAGGCGGCCCTGATGATGCAGCCGCCGCGCCAGATCGCGGCCACCTTGCCGAGGTCGATGTCCCAGCCGTACTCGTCGCTGCCGGCCTGGATCTGGTGGAACCCCTGCGTGTAGGAGACGATCTTCGAGGCGTACAGCGCCTGCTCGACCTGGTCGGCGAAGGCCGCCGCCTCCTTCTCGCCCAGCGCGCTCCCGGTCGGCCCCGGCAGGTCGCGCGAGGCGGCCCGCAGGTCGGCGTGGCCGGACAGCGAGCGGGCGAAGACCGCCTCCGCGATGCCCGAGACCGGCACGCCGAGGTCCAGGGCGGTCTGCACGGTCCAGCGTCCGGTGCCCTTCTGCTCCGCCTCGTCGGCGACGACGTCCACGAAGGGGCGGCCCGTCGCGGCGTCGGTGTGGGCGAGGACCTCGGCGGTGATCTCGATGAGGTAGGAGTCCAGCCGCCCGGTGTTCCAGGTCCTGAAGGTCTCGGCGATCTGCCGCGGCTCGTACCCGGCCACCGAGCGCAGCAGGTGGTATGCCTCGGCGATGAGCTGCATGTCGGCGTACTCGATGCCGTTGTGCACCATCTTCACGAAGTGGCCGGCGCCGTCCGGGCCGATGTGGGTGGTGCAGGGCGTGCCGTCCTTGGCCTTGGCGGCGATCTGCTCCAGCAGCGGGCCGAGCGACTCATAGGACTCGGCGGAGCCGCCGGGCATGATGGACGGCCCGTTGAGCGCGCCCTCCTCGCCGCCGGAGATGCCGGTGCCGACGAAGTGGATGCCCTGCTCGCGCAGTTCCTTCTCGCGCCGCCGGGTGTCCTCGAAGTGCGCGTTGCCGCCGTCGATGATCACGTCGCCGGCTTCCAGCAGCGGCGCGAACTCGGCGATGACCGCGTCGGTCGGCTCACCGGCCTTCACCATGATCACCAGCCGCCGCGGCCGCTCCAGGGCGGCGACGAACTCCTCGGCGGTGCCGGTGGGGACGAAGACGCCCTCCTCGCCGTGCGCCTCCATCAGGGCGTCGGTCTTGGCCTTGGTGCGGTTGTGCAGGGCCACGGTGAACCCGTGGCGGGCGAAGTTCCGGGCGAGGTTGCTGCCCATCACGGCCAGCCCGGTGACGCCGATGTCCGCCGATCCGCTCATTGCCCGCTCCCGGGGTCGGTCCATGGTCCCGCTTCCGACAGTATGCGCACGCGGGCCGCGGCGGGCCTTCTCCCATACCGCCGAACGGGGTTCGCCGTGCCGGGCTCGCCGTGGAGGTCGCGGTCCGCTCGCGCCCGGCCGCGCTCAGCGGGCGCCGGCCGCCGGGTCCCCGGCGGGCAGCGCGAGCGTGGCGATGACGCGCTTGCCGACCGGCTCCGGGCGGACGTCGACCGCCTCGCAGACCGCCAGCACGATCTCCAGTCCGTGCCGGCCGACGACGGCGGGCCCCGTCCGCCCGATCGCCGGGAGCTCGCCGCAGGTGTCCCACAGGCTGATCTCCACCGACGCGCCGCGGATCTCCAGCGCCAGCGCGGTGGGGCCCGGCGCGTACTTGCACGCGTTGGTGACCAGTTCGCTGACCACCAGCTGCATGTCGGCCAGCAGCCGGTCCCGCGCGCCGCCGTACGCGGGCGGGCCGGCGCCGCGCTCCACGGCGTGCAGGAAGTCGCTGCAGAAGTCGCGCGCGGCCGCGATCGACTCGCTGCCCCCGTCGAAGGCGGCTCCGGCGCGCAGGGGCAGGCGCCGCGTCTGCGTCTGCGTCTGCCGGTGGATAGGGCCGCTCGCTGTCATGTACGCCATTCTGTCTCCCGCGTCCCCCGTCGCTGCCGCGTTCTGCGCCGACGCAGAAGCACCTACCCGGCGCGCCGCGGCCCATGCCTCCGCCGTTGCGCCGTACCCCGCGGGGGTGGTGCGCGGGCGTGCGGCAGCGCCGGGCACCTCGCGCCCAGGTGGCGGGCCGAGCGCCGCCCGCCACCTCGGGCGGGGGCGTGATCGGCCGGGCAGCGGGCAGCAGACCGGCATGATCACGCTCGGGGTGGAAGAGGAGTTCTTCCTGCTGGACGCGGAGACGGGGCTGCCCGCGCCACGGGTGGACGCGGTGCGGGCGGCGGCCGGCCTGCAGCCGGCCGCGGAACCGCACGAGGTCCAGGAGGAGCTGCTGCAGGCGCAGGTGGAGGTGGCCACGCCGGTGTGCCGGACGCTGGACGAGGTGGCCGGCCATCTGCTGCGGCTGCGGTACGCGCTGGGCGCGGCGGCCGAGTCGGCGGGCTGCCGGCTGGCCGCGTGCGGGGCCGCGCCGCTGGCGGCCGCGGAGCCCGTGCCGGTGTCCGGCGCGGCGCGGGCCGGTGCGACCCGCGAGCGCGCCGCGCAGCTCGCGGACGAGCAGCTGATCAGCGGCATGCACGTGCATGTGGCGGTCCCCGACCGGCCCACCGGGGTGGCGGTGCTCAACCGGATCCGGCCCTGGCTGCCCGTCCTGGTGGCGATGTCCGGCAACTCGCCGATCTGGCACGGCAAGGACACCGGCTTCGCCAGCTGGCGCACGATCGTCTTCGACCGCTGGCCGGTGAGCGGTCCTCCCCCGGTCTTCGCCGGCGCCGCCGACTACGACACCAGGATCCGCGACCTGGTGGACACCGGCACGGTGCTGGACCGCGGCCAGGTCTACTGGCAGGCCCGGCTGTCCGACCGGTATCCGACCATCGAACTGCGCCTGCTCGACGCGCAGTCGCGGGCCGACGAGGCGACGTTGTTCGCGGGCCTGGCGCGGGCCCTGGTGGCCACCGCGCTGCGCGAGCACGCCGCCTCGATCCCGTACGTGAGCATGCCGCAGGAGCTGCTGCAGCTCGCCGACTGGCATGCGGCGCGGTACGGGCTGACCGGGACGCTGATCGACGGCGAGGGGCGGCGCGGCCAGGCCCGCGACGTGGTGGCGGGCCTGGTGAACCATCTGACGCCGGCGCTGGACGCGGCGGGCGACACCCGGCAGGTGCTGGCGCTGGTGCACCGGCTGCTGGCCGAGGGCGGCCCGGCGCAGCGCCAGCGGCGGGTGTTCGCCGAGTCGGGCATGCCGGGGCTGCTCGACCTGATCACCGAGCAGACGGCCGCCGTCGGCCGCTGACCGGCCGCCCGCGACGCCACCTGTTTGCCCTGCCGCGGTTGCGGGCGGCGCCGGCGGCTGTGTGGACTGGGAGCGCGCTGTCCAAGATCGCTGACGGAGAGAGCCAGGTCATCGTATGCAGAAGTGGGCCGGTCATCCCTTTCCGCTGGGGGCCGATCACGACGGCTCCGGCACCAACTTCGCCCTGTTCTCCGAGGTGGCCGAGCGCGTCGACCTGTGCCTGGTGGACCAAGCGGGGCGCGAGGAGCGGGTCGCGCTGGAGGAGGTCGACGGATTCATCTGGCACGCGTACCTGCCGGACGTCGGCCCCGGGCAGCGGTACGGGTTCCGGGTGCACGGCCCCTACGACCCGGCCGCCGGGCACCGGTGCAACCCCGCGAAGCTGCTGCTCGACCCGTACGCCAAGGCGATCGACGGCCAGGCCGACGGGCATCCGGCGCTGCTCGGCTACCGGCTGGACGACCCGGACCGCCCCGACGGCGCGGACAGCCTGCCGCACACGATGCTCTCGGTGGTCGCCGACGCGTCCTTCGACTGGGGCGACGACCGGCCGCTGAAGCGCCCGTACCACGAGTCGGTGATGTACGAGGCGCACGTGCGCGGGCTGACCCGCCGGCATCCGGCGCTGCCGCCGGAGCTGCGCGGGACGTACGCGGGGCTGGCGCATCCCGCGGTGCTCGACCACCTGACCGGGCTCGGCGTCACGGCGGTCGAGCTGATGCCGGTCCACCAGTTCGTGCAGGACGGGCACCTGCTGGACCGGGGCCTGCGCAACTACTGGGGCTACAACACGATCGGGTTCTTCGCCCCGCACAACGGCTACGCGGCGACCGGCGGCCGCGGCGGGCAGGTCGCCGAGTTCAAGTCGATGGTCAAGGCGCTGCACACGGCCGGCATCGAGGTCATCCTCGACGTCGTCTACAACCACACCGCGGAGGGGAACGAGCGCGGCCCGACGCTGTCCTTCCGCGGCATCGACAACGCCTCGTACTACCGGCTGGTGGACGACGACCCGGCGCACTACTTCGACACCACGGGCACCGGCAACAGCCTGCTGATGCGGCACCCGAACGTGCTGCAGCTGATCATGGACAGCCTGCGCTACTGGGTGACCGAGATGCACGTGGACGGCTTCCGCTTCGACCTGGCGGCGACCCTGGCGCGGCAGTTCCACGAGGTGGACCGGCTCTCCGCGTTCTTCGACCTGGTGCAGCAGGACCCGGTGGTCTCCCGGGTCAAGCTGATCGCCGAGCCCTGGGACGTCGGCGACGGCGGGTACCAGGTCGGCAACTTCCCGCAGCTGTGGAGCGAGTGGAACGGCGAGTACCGCGACAGCGTCCGGGACTTCTGGCGCGGCGCGCAGGGCGCGCTGCCGGAGTTCGCCTCCCGGCTGACCGGCTCGGCCGACCTGTACGAGGGCGACAACCGGCGGCCGCGGGCGGGCGTCAACTTCGTCACCGCCCACGACGGGTTCACGCTGCGCGACCTCGTCTCGTACAACGAGAAGCACAACGACGCCAACGGCGAGGACGGCCAGGACGGCGCCGACGACAACAGGTCGTGGAACTGCGGCGTGGAGGGCCCGACCGACGATCCCGCGGTTCTCGCGCTGCGGGCCCGCCAGCAGCGCAACCTGCTGGCGACGCTGCTGCTGTCGCAGGGCGTCCCGATGATCTGCCACGGCGACGAACTGGGCCGCACGCAGGGCGGCAACAACAACGCCTACTGCCAGGACAACGAGGTCTCCTGGGTCGACTGGGGGGCGGACGGCGGGGTGGACTGGGAGGCGGGGCGGCGCCCCGGCCTCAGCGGGCTGCCGGACTTCGCGCGGCGGATGATCGCGCTGCGCCGCGAGCACCCGGTGCTGCGCCGCCGCCGCTTCTTCCGCGGCCGCCCTGCGCACGGCACGTCAGGGGTGGCGGACCTGACCTGGCTGCGACCGGACGGCCGGGAGATGACGGACGAGGACTGGGAGCGCGGCGACGCGCACGCGGTGGCGGTGCACCTGGACGGCGACGGGATCGCCGAGCCGGACGCCCACGGCTCGCAGGTGCGGGACGAGTCGATCCTGGTGCTGTTCAACGCGCACTGGGAGCATGTGGCGTTCCGGCTGCCGGGCGTCGCCTTCGGGGCGCGCTGGCAGGTCGAGGTCGACACGGCCGACGAGACGCAGCCGGGCGGCGCCCGGCCGGACGGGCGGCCGGACGGGCGGCCGGACGGGCGGCCCGGCGCGGGCGGGAGCACGGGCGCGGGCGGGCAGGTCTTCGCCGCGGGCGAGTCGGTGAAGGCGCAGGCGCGGTCGCTGGTGGTGCTGGTCAGCGCGTAGGGCCGCCGGCGCGGCGGGCGCGGGGCTCAGGTGGGCGCCGCCCGGCGCCGGGGTCAGGAGGCGTCGGTGCGCGGGAAGACGAACTCGTCCAGCACCATGCCGAGGGCCGCGGCGGCCGGGATGGCGACCAGGCCGCCGATGATGCCCAGCAGCGAGCCGCCGGCCAGCACCGCGACCACGGTCACCACCGGGTGCACGTTGACCGCGAACTTCATGGCGCGCGGCATGATCAGGTAGTCCTCCGCGACCCGGAAGGCGATGTAGAAGAGGGTCGTGGCGACGGCGACCGGCAGCGACACCGACAGCGCGGCCAGGCTCACCACCACTCCCCCGACGGTCGAGCCGACCACCGGGATCAGGTCCATCAGCGCCACGAAGAAGCCCAGCGCGGCCGGGTACGGCAGGTCGATCGACTCGCACCACACGAAGGTGGCCAGGCCGGCGATCGCCGAGGTGGCGATGTTGCCGAGCATGAACCGGCCGACCCGGCCGAGGACCTCCTCGGTGATCCGCCGGGCGCGCTCCCGGCGGGTGCCGGGCACGAAGCGGTAGCTGAACCGCTTGATCGCGGGCAGCGCGGCCATCATGTAGAGGGTCACCGTGATCACGATGACCGTCGAGGCGAGCGCGTTGACCACCAGCTGCCCGGCGCCCAGCACGCCGCCCGCCACGTCGGACGCGCCGCCGCCGGAGCCGAGTTGCGCCCTGGCCTTCTCGATGACGTGGTAGCGGTCCTCCAGCCGGCCGAGGGTCGAGTGGTGGTCGTGCAGCTGCCGCCGCCAGCGCGGCACGCCCTTGGTGAGCGCGGAGACCGCGGCCGTCACCGGCGGGATGACCAGGGCGACGAATCCGGCCAGCACCGACGCGAAGCCCAGCACCACCAGGGCGACCGACCAGCCTCGGGCCAGTCCGCGCCGGCACAGCCAGGCGACCACGGGTTCCAGGCTGACCGCGATGAAGAAGGCGAGCATCAGCAGCGTCAGCAGCTCGCTGATCTGCAGCACGGTCTGCACCAGGAGCCAGGCCAGGATCGCGCCGAGCCCGGTGCCGAAGCCGACGGCGAACCAGGAGCGGTCGCCGGGGGCGGCGGCGAGGGCCTGCTGCAGCCGGCGCGCCGGGCCCGGGTCGCCGGGGCGGTCGGGACCGGCCGCGAGGCCGGCGGTGGCGCCGGACCCGGCGTCAGCCGTGGGGGCGGGCGCAGGGGCGGGCGCGGTGACCGCCGCGGCGGTCACCGCGTCGGCCGGTGTGTCGGTCATGGCGGTGTCTCCTCCGGGCGATGGACCGCGTCTGCCCGCACAACGGCCGTGACCGGCCGACGTCACCGCCGTGACCGCCAGTCAGGTGGCGCGCGCCCTCGCCGGGCGCGCCACCATCGGCCGGCCGCGCGCCGCCGCTCCCCCCGGCCGGCCGAGCGCTCAGGGCGCCGGGCGCTCCCCGCCCGGGTCCGCTTCCGCCTGCTCCTTGAGCAGCCGCAGCCGCTCGTCCCAGCTCTCGGCGAGGTGCGTCATCCAGGACGCCGCCGCGAGCAGCGGCTCCGTCCGCACGGTGAAGAGCACCTCGCGGCCCGAGCGCCGGGCGGTGACCAGGTGGGAGCGTTCGAGCACCCCGAGGTGCTGGACGACGGCCTGCCGGGAGACGGTGACCTCGGCCGCCAGCGCGGTCGCGCTGGACGGCCTGCGGCCGGCCAGCAGGTGGAGCAGCTGGCGGCGGGTGGGGTAGGCGAGCGCGCCCAGCACGCTGTCGAGGTACGGGGGCGCCGTCATGCCGCCTGTGCGAGAGTGCGCAGCTCCCCCAGTTCCAGCTGCCGGCCCTCGGTGCTGCCGGTGCGCCCCTGCTCCTTGACCTCGTCGGGCGCATCGAGCGAGGGCGAAGCCGCTCTCCGTGACGGTCACCCGCACCGCGCCGTCGTCCAGGGCGGCGACGTCGAACTCGTCGAGCGTGCTGCGCCCCGCCCCCGGGTCCGCGCCGGGGAACTCGCTGGCCCAGCGGAAGGCGGCGTAGGTGCGCGGGTCCAGGCGGTCGCTTGCACTTCGACGGTGACACGGCGTTGCGGCGATGTGCAAGCATCTGCCTGCACATCGCTCAGCGGCTGCCTCCCCGGCCGGGGCCGTACAGGTCGCGGTAGGACGGGAAGACGCCGCCGGGGCCCGCCACGGTCTCGGCGGACAGGACGGCGTGCAGCACCGCGCGGGTCAGCACGTCGGCGCCCGCGGCGAGGATCTCGTTGACCGCGCCCGCCTCGACGTGGACGCCGAACGCCGGGTCGGCCGGGGCCGGCCGGTCCTGCGGCAGCAGCGGCCGCGCGCCGGTGGCCACCGCGAAGACGGTGTCGCCGTCGGAGAGCAGGTGCACCGGACGGACCGCGCGGGCCAGCCCGTCGTGGGCGGTCCCGGCCAGCTTCTGGGCCTGCGCGCGGGTCAGCGCCGCGTCGGTGGCCACGACGGCGAGGGTGGTGTTGAACGGCCCCGGGGCCGGGTGGAGCGGTCCCGGCGCGTGGCCGCCGTCCCCGCCGGCGGCTCCCTCGGCGCCGGTCCCGCCAGCGCCCGCCGCCGCCTGGGCGGCAGCCAGCCGCTGCCGGGCGCGCGCCACCGCGTCCGGTGGCAGCGGGCTGCCGTCGAACCCGAACTCCCCGGCCCAGCCGGCGAGGGCCCCCCACAGCGCCCCGGTGGCCGGATCGGCGACCGCGCCCGCGGCGTTCACCACGACGAGCGCCGCGACGGTGGCGCCGGAGCCGAGCACCGTACTCGCCGACCCGACACCGCCCTTGAGGCCGCCGGCCACCGCGCCGGTGCCCGCGCCGACGCCGCCCTGCGGCACCGGCTCGCCGGGGCCGCTGGCCGCGGCCGCCTCCACCGCTTCCCGGCCCATCGCGGCGTCCGGCCTGGCCCGCCAGTCGCCGCCGCGGCCGAGGTCGAACAGCGCCGCTGCCGGGACCACCGGCACGACCCGGCCGGGGCCGCCGACCGGGAAGCCGCGGCCCTGCTCCTCCAGCCACGCCACCACGCCGGACGCCGCGTCGAGCCCGTACGCGCTGCCGCCGGTGAGCACCAGCGCCTCGACGCGCTGGACCAGGTTGCGCGGATCGAGCGCGTCGGTCTCGCGAGTGCCGGGACCGCCGCCGCGCACGTCCACCGCCGTGACCGCGCCGCCCTCGGGCGCGAGCACCACGGTCACGCCGGTCAGCCAGCCGTCGCCGGCGCGCTGGGCGTGGCCCACCCGCAAGCCGGCCACATCCGTGAGGCCGTTCGCGGGCCCCGGCCGCTCCCGGTCCGGCCCCTGCCCCGGTTCCGGCCCCGTCACGTGCCCGCCCCGCTCGCGTCCGTGCCCGCCGCTCATGCCCCGCCGTCCCTTCCGCCGGGCCGGCGCGGCCCGCAGCAGGGACGATCATCGCGTGTGCGGCGGGTCGGCGGCGGGCTACAGGGCCGAGCGCTGCACCGCGTCCTCGCCGGCCTCCAGCAGGGTGGCGGCGGCGCCGACGATCAGCGGGTCGGGGGTGCCGACCACCTCGTCGTCGCGGTCGGTGTAGTCGAAACGGGCCAGGACGCTGCGCATCGCCTCGACCCGGGCCCGCTTCTTGTCGTTGCTCTTGACCACCGTCCAGGGCGCGTGCTCGGTGTCCGTCTCCTGGAACATCGCCACCTTGGCCTCGGTGTACTGGTCCCAGAGGTCGAGCGAGGCCAGGTCCATCGGGCTGAGCTTCCACTGCCTGACCGGGTCGACCTGGCGGATGGTGAAGCGGGTCCGCTGCTCGTCGCGGGAGACCGAGAACCAGAACTTCACCAGGTGGATGCCCTCGTCGACGAGCATCCGCTCGAACAGCGGCGCCTGCCGGACGAACCGCTGGTACTCCTCGTCCGAGCAGAATCCCATCACCCGCTCCACGCCCGCCCGGTTGTACCAGGACCGGTCGAAGAGCACGATCTCGCCCGCGGTCGGCAGGTGCGCGACGTAGCGCTGGAGGTACCACTGCCCGCGCTCGCGCTCGGTGGGCTTCTCCAGCGCGACGACGCGGGCGCCGCGCGGGTTGAGGTGCTCGATGAAGCGCTTGATGGTGCCGCCCTTGCCGGCCGCGTCGCGGCCCTCGAAGACGATCACGATCCGCTGGCCGGTCTCCTTGACCCAGTTCTGCAGCTTCAGCAGCTCGATCTGCTGCAGCCGCTTGTGCCGCTCGTACTCCGGCCGCTCCATCCGCGCGTCGTACGGGTAGTTCTCCCGCCAGGTGTCGACCTGGCTGCCGTCCGGGCGGATCAGCACCGGGTCGTCCTGGTCGGTGTAGTCGACGCGCAGGCCGGCCGAGAGCGGCTGCCCGCCCTCGGCGTCCACCACCGCCGGCGCGGCCTCCGTGCCGGTCACCGCTCCGTCGCCCGCACCCGTGCTCGCGCTCACGTGTCTCGTCCGCCTTCCGCCGCCGCCTAGTGGAACTGGGGAATGATCAGGTACAGCCCGTACAGCACCGCGCCCGCGCAGGCCGCGAAGCAGGCGGCCGCGCCCACCAGCGGCACGGTGGCGCCCGCGCCCTGCTCGCGTGCCTCTTCCCGCTCGGCCAGCGCCCACACCCCGAGGGCGAAGACCACCACCACGCCGACGGTGGCCCCGATGCTCACCGAGGCGACCTCACCGAGGGCTCCCCATTTCACGTTCATCAGATCTCCCAGTCTGCTGCAGGTGACTCGTGGGTGCCGGAGCCGCCTGCGGCCGGACGTGCGCCCCGCCGGCGGCTCGGACGGCGGTGACTCAGACCGCCGCGCCGGCCGGGGACGCGGGACGCAGCCGCGTGGTGGGGGCGCTGTTGACGTTGTCGGCGTGCACCGGGTTGCGCCGCGACAGCACCACGATGACCAGCGCCACGGCCACGGCGGCCAGCGCGATCAGCACGGTGCCCGCGGTGCCGCCGTGCACCACGACGCCTGCGGCCAGCGCGCCGACCGCCGCGGCGGCGGGCAGCGTCACAAGCCAGGCCAGCGCCATCTGGCCGGCGGTGCCCCAGCGCACCTCGGCGAGCCTGCGGCCGATGCCCGCACCGAGGATGCCGCCGGAGCAGACCTGCGTGGTGGACAGCGCGAAGCCGAGGTTGGCGGAGGTCAGGATGACGGCGGTGGCGGCGGACTCGGCGGCGAAGCCCTGGGGCGACTCGATGTCCACGATGCCCTTGCCCATCGTCCGGATGATCCGCCAGCCGCCGATGTACGTGCCGAGGGCGATCGCGGTGCCCGCGGTGAGGATCACCCAGACCGGCGGCCCCGCGTCGTGGCCGAGCGCGCCGCAGGAGATCAGCGCGAGGGTGATCACGCCCATGGTCTTCTGCGCGTCGTTGGTCCCGTGCGCGAGCGAGACCAGCGACGCGGAGGCGATCTGGCCGGCCCGGAAGCCCTTGGAGACGGTGCCGGGCCTGGCCCGCCGGGTGATCCGGTACGCGAGGTACGTCGCGCCGAGGGCGGCCAGCCCCGCGACCAGGGGCGACGCGACCGCCGGTATGAGGATCTTCTCGACCACCTTGTCGAAGTGGACGCCGTGGCGCCCCGCGCCCACCCATACGGCGCCGATCAGGCCGCCGAACAGCGCGTGGGAGGAGCTGGAGGGAAGCCCGAGCAGCCAGGTGCTGAGGTTCCACAGGATCGCCCCGACCAGGCCGGCGAAGATCATGCCCGGAGTGACCAGGGTGTCGTCGACGATGCCGCCGGAGATGGTTTTGGCCACCTCGGTGGAGAGGAAGGCGCCGACCAGGTTCAGCGCCCCACTGATGGCCACAGCCACCTTCGGGCGCAGCGCGCCGGTCGCGATGGAGGTGGCCATCGCGTTGGCGGTGTCGTGGAACCCGTTCGTGAAGTCGAAGGCCAGCGCCGTGACGATGACCATTGCCACAAGGAAGGTGATGTGGTCCATCGCCCCAGGGAAGCAGGGGCAGGCGTACGGGCAGGGACATGCGCGTGAAGGTGCGGTACGCGTGGGCGGCCATTGGCAGCGCGGCGCCGGACGCGCGGCGGGATGGTGCCGGCGGTGCGCGACGGCGGGGCGCGGGCCCTCAGCGGGCGCCGGGCGGGGCCGCGAACACGGTGGGCGGGATGCCGAAGGCGTCCAGCTGGGAGCGGAGTTCGGCCTCCTGCTCCGGTGTGACGGCGATCCACAGCGCCGTTCCGGTGTCGCTCGCCGAGAAGATGCCGCGGCCTCCCGACGAGCCCTCGGCGTGGATGGTGTGCGCGGCGAGGTCGAGCAGCACCGCGAACTGCGCGTCGTCGCGCACGTCGATGTCGATCCCCATGCCGGGGTCGGCGCGCCGTCTGCGGGTGCCGGCCGCCACCTCCTGCCGGGCCAGAGCCAGCGCCTGCTCGTACGAGGGCAGCACCTCGGGCGGCCAGAAGTCGCCGCTGTAGGCGTCGACATGGGCCGCGTCGAGGGCGGGGCGCAGCACGGTGAGCGCCGCCCGGTGCGCGCGCACGACGTCGGCGCGGCCCAGCGCGCCCACCAGGACGAGTTCGCGCGGCGGCCGCCCGGCCGGCGCGAGGCGCGCGGGTGTGCCGGCGCACCCGCGCAGCCACGGCACTCGCGAGCGGTTGCGGCCGCCGAACAGCAGCAGCCACAGGATCGTGACCGGTCCCAGGATCAGCGCGAGGAAGCTCCAGTCCGCCGCGCTGGCGCCGCGGCGGGGCGCGACGCGGGCCGCGACGACACTGGCGGCGATGTTCACGGCCACGCCGAGCGCGATGAGCGGGTAGTGCACGGCTGGTGCGTCTCCCTCCGGGTCGACGTGCGGGCCTCTGCCCGCGGGGTGGGTCAGCGGTCCCGGTATCGGGACCGTCGAACGCGGACGAGTACCGCACCGCGGTCGGCGGACCATATCAGCAGGTGAGGGGCGTACCCGAGGGCGGGAGGCGCAGCGAGCGGGAACCGGACCGGCCACCGCGGCCGGAGGGATGGGCGGACCGCATTCCCACGCGGGGCCCGGCGGGTCGTGCGGCGCCGGGACGGCGCACCGGACCACTCGGCGCGGCTCGCGCCGAGAAGCGCGTCCAGCCCCCGCGGACGCCGGCGGTGCCCCGCGCGGCGGTCGCACGGCGGCGCCGGGGCGCGGGGAGACCCGGCGGGTCAGTGCCCGGAGGTGGCCTTCAGGCCGACGACGGCCACCAGCAGCAGGGCCACGAAGAAGATCCGCGCGGCGGTCGCGGGCTCGCCGAGCAGCAGCATGCCGACCAGGGCGGCGCCGGCCGCGCCGATGCCCACCCACACGCCGTAGGCGGTGCCGATGGGCAGCGACCTGGCGGCGCGCGACAGCAGCAGCATGCTCGCGACGATGCCGGCGGCGGTGAACACGCTCGGCCAGAGCCGGCTGAAGCCTTCGGTGTACTTCATGCCGATGGACCACGCGACCTCGAGCAGGCCGGCGGCGACGATCAGGATCCATGCCATGGCGGCACCTCCGTGGGTTTCGTGCTTACGGGGGTGCGTCGTCTTGTCAGGGTCCCGGTACGACGCGCTCGTCGGGTCACTTCCCACGCTAGCAAACCGGCCGACACCTCCGACGTCACAGCGATGTCAGACGCGTCACCCGGACTTTTCGGCCGCCAGGGGCGGACTTGTCCGCCCAGTCATCCGAACTATGGGACCGCACAGGGGGATTGGCGCGGCCCGGGAGCGGCGCTACAGTCCAGGCTCCGGGCCTCCCGCCGCCCGTCACTCCCCCCACTCGCCCCTCCCTCCCACTGGAGACACCGTGCGACGACACGTGCACGCTCCGCGCCGCCGGGCCCTGCTCGCGGCCGCGGCGCTCACCCTCGGGACGACCCTCCTCGCCCTGCCCTCTCCCGCCGCGTCGGCGGCCGCCCCGGACGGCTGGACCGGCACCTGGTCGGTGTCCCCGCAGTCCGGCGGGCCCTCGTACGGCGGCCAGACGCTGCGGCAGATCGTGCACACCGGCATCGGCGGCGCCTCGGCGCGGCTGCGCGTCTCCAACGTCTTCGGCTCCTCGCCGCTGACCGTGCGGGACGTGCACCTGGCCCGGCGCACCGCGGGCGCCGCGGTCGACACCGCGACCGACCGCGCGGTGACCTTCGGCGGCCAGACCGCGGTGACGGTGCCGGCCGGCCAGTCGGCGGTCAGCGACGCCGCTGCCTTCACGGTGGCCGCGCAGTCCGACGTGGCGGTCAGCTTCTACCTGCCGAACGCCACCGGCCCTGCGACCTACCACCAGCAGGGCACCCAGACCAACTACGTGGCGAGCGGCGACGTCAGCGCCGCCGGGACCCTCAACAACCCGAGTACCACCGGAAGTTACGCCTTCCTCAGCAACCTGGACGTGCAGAACGCCGCGGCGCAGGGCGCGGTGGTCGCCTTCGGCGCCTCGATCACCGACGGCGTGGCCTCGGCGCAGGACTCCAACCGCCGCTGGCCGAACGACCTCGCCGCGCGGCTGGCCGCGGGCGGCCGCACCGTCGGCGTCCTCAACCAGGGCATCAGCGGCAACCGGCTGCTCGCCGACGGCGCGGGACCGAGCGCACTCAACCGCTTCGACCGCGACGTGCTGGGCCAGCCCGGGGTGCGCTGGGTGATCTTCTCCGACGATCCGCTCAACGACCTGGGCGGCGCGAACCCGCCGACCGGCGCCCAGCTGATCGCCGGGCTGCAGCAGCTGATCTCCCGGGCGCACCAGGCGGGCGTGGCCTTCCTGTGCTCGACGCTCACCCCGTTCGAGGGCGCCGGCTACTGGACGCCGGCCGGCGAGACCGGCCGGGAGGCGCTCAACGCCTTCGTGCGCGGCGCCGACAGCGGCTGCGACGGGGTCGTCGACCAGGACACCGCCACCCATGACCCGGCGCACCCCACCCGCTACCTGCCGGCGTACGACAGCGGCGACCACCTGCACCCCGACGAGGCGGGGCTGCAGGCGATCGCGGACGCGGTGAACCTGAACCTGTTCGGCGCGCAGCCGCCGACGGGCTCCTTCGTGGCGCTGCGCTCCCACGCCAACGGCAGGTACGTGACGGCGGAGAACGCCGGGGCCTCGGCTTTGATCGCCGACGGCGACGCGGCGGGCGCGTGGCAGCAGTTCGACGAGGTCAACGAGGGCAACGGGCTGATCGCCCTGCGCGCGCACGCCGACGGCATGTTCGTCACCGCCGAGAACGCGGGCGCCGCGCCGCTGATCGCCAACCGCGCCGCGGCCGCGCTGTGGGAGACGTTCCAGCTGGTCCAGAACCCCGACCACAGTGTCAGTCTCAGGGCGCAGGTGAACGGCAGGTACGTCACCGCGGAGAACGCGGGCGCCGCGCCGCTGGTCGCCAACCGCGACGCGGTCGGCCCGTGGGAGGAGTTCGACCTGGTCCAGCCGTGACCGCGCTGGGCGCGGCGGGCAGCCAGGCCGGGCGGCGCACGGCGGTCACGGCGGCGGTCAGAGATGTAACGAGCCGAAACGTTTTCCGCAACACGCGACGCGTCACCGCAAGCCGCCGAGGTGGCCGCGCGTCGGTATCCGCACCCGGCAGGGCTGCACAGGGCAGTCGTGGACGGATAGGGTGCCCGCATGAAACGAGAGCGTGAAACACGTGCCTAGGCCGCAGGGTTCACGGGCGACCGTGCGGGCCATCGCCGCCGAGGCCGGCGTGTCCATCGCCACCGTGTCACGCGTGATGAACGGGCACGCCCACGTCGCCCCGGAGACGCAGGAACGGGTGCGCAAGGCGGTCGCCCGGCTGGGCGCGCCCGCACCGGCCAGACGCGGCAGCGCGGGCGGCGCGATCTACGTGCGCTGCCCGTACGTGCTGACCGACTACTTCGGCGTGATCGTGTCCTCGATCGCCGAGACGCTGGACCTGTACGGCCGCCGCCTGGTGCTCAGCGCGGGCGACGCGGCCCGGGACCTCCAGGTGCTGCCGGGGCTGCCGGGCGATCCGGGCATCGCGGGCGCGGTGCTGATCGTGCCGCCCGAGCCGGAACGGGAACTGGAGGTCCTGCGGGAGCAGGACTTCCCGTTCGTGGTGGTCGATCCGCGCACCCCGCTGCCCCGCGACATCGCCTCGGTCTCGGCGGCCAACCTCACCGCGGCCCGCAGCGTCACCGCGCACCTGGTGCAGCTGGGCCACCGCAGGATCGGGGTGATCGGCGGCCCCGGCGACTGGCTGGCCAGCCAGTCCCGGCTCGCCGGGCACAACTCGGCGCTGGCCGACGCGGGCGTGCTGCCCTCCCCCGAACTGCTGCGCAGCATCGAGCCGACCGCGGACTGGGGCTACGGCGCGGCCTCCGAGCTGCTGGAGCTGCCCGAGCCGCCGACCGCCCTGGTCGCCTTCAACGACAAGGCGGCGGTCGGCGCGCTCAGGGCGGCGTACGAGCGCGGCCTGCGGGTGCCGGAGGACCTGTCGATCACCGGTTTCGACGACATCGACCTGAGCCGCAGCACGGTGCCGCGGCTGACCACGGTGCGCCAGCCGCTGGAGGAGATGGGCCGGATGGCGGTGTCGCTGCTGATGCGGCTGCTCGACCGGCACACCGTGGACACCCTGCACGTGGAGCTGGCCACCCACCTGGTGCTGCGCGGGTCCACCGGACCGGCGCCGCGGCGCTGAGGCGCGCGCCCCGCTGACGGGCGGCCGCCGGCCCGCCTACCGCAGGTCGATGTCGCGGCCGTGCTCGGACTCGGGCCGGGGGCCGAGGATGCGGCGCTCGGCGCCGGTGATCGGCACGTCGTTGATGCTGGCCTCGCGGCGGGACATCAGGCCGTCGGCGTCGAACTCCCACTGCTCGTTGCCGTAGGAGCGGAACCACTCGCCGGACGCGTCGTGCCACTCGTACTGGAACCGCACCGCGATCCGGTCGTCGCCGAACGCCCACAGGCTCTTGCGCAGCGCGTACTCGTGCTCGCGCTCCCACTTGGCGGCGAGGAAGGCGACGATCTCGGCGCGTCCGGTGAGGAAGGCGTCGCGGTTCCGCCAGACGGAGTCCTCGGTGTAGGCCAGGCTCACCCGGTGCGGGTCGCGGCTGTTCCAGGCGTCCTCGGCGGCCTGCACCTTCTGCCGGGCGCTCTGCTCGGTGAACGGCGGCAGCGGGGGGCGTTGTTCGGGCATCGGCGCTCCAGCGGCGTGGTGGGGGGACGGAGGGGAACGGACTGCGGTGGCGGGGACTGCGGTGGCAAGGACTGCGGTGGCAAGGACTGAGATTGCGGGGACTGCGGTCGCGGCGGGTCAGGCGGCCGGGTGGCGGGTGACCGGCGGGTTGTGCGGATACCGGATGGTGCCGGCGCCGCGCACCGGCATGACCGTACGCACCACGCGGCGCGGGGTGAAGCCGACGCGGCGGCCGGTGCCCCCGTCGTCGCCCGGCGCTCCCGGCTCGGTCCACTCGACCACGGCCTCGCCGGACAGCTGCAGCGCCGTGCCGGTCCCGAAGTCGGGGAACAGGAGTGCGGCGGAGCCGTCGGCGGCGATGTTGCCCAGGCTGTTGAACATGTTGTTGCCCGGGTAGTCCGGCCACCACACCCGGCCGTCCGCCACCCGTACGAACCCGGGCTCGCCGCCCCGGTGCGAGGCGTCGGCGCCACGGGTGGGGTGCTCGGTGCCGAGGAAGAAGGTGTCCGCGGCGCGGATCAGCCCGGCGTCGGCCTCGTCCAGCGTGTCGTGGCGCTCGGCCGCCCGCGCGGCGCTCCCCCGTCCCGGCAGCACCTCACGGCGCTGGATGTACTGCGGGCAGTTGCCGTACGCCTGCTCGGCGGCGACGCAGAAGCCGGTGGGACCGGTCGCGGCCACCGTGCCGTTCACCCGGAACCTGCGGCGGCGGGCGAAGTCGACGGCGATCAGGCCGACCTGTCCGCCGCGCTCCGGGCCGCCGCCCAGCGGACCGTCGGACGCGGGCAGGGCCAGCACGTCGAGGGTGGCGTCGTCGACGACGTCCAGGAACCCGGCGGGGCCGGAGAGCGGCACGGTCCACAGCAGTCCCGCCGCGTCCCTGGCGGTGAGCGCGGCCAGTTCGCGCCCGGCGAGGAACTGCCGCGCCCCGCCGGTCAGCGCCGGAGCCGCCAGCATTCCGGTCAGCCGGGCCGCCTGCAGCCGTACGCCGGCGCGCTGCTGTACGGCCAGCTCGCCGTCGTGGAAGCCGGTCCCGTCCGTGCGCATGACACCACACTCCTCACGATGAGAGACCTTGTCGAGCATGAGTCACCCACGGAGAGCGTCGCGCGCGCCACCGCGGCTGTCAAATGGGTCCCGCGTTGCGCAACCATTAGGGCGGGGTTACGGTGGCGTCGATGGACACCAGCGAGCCCCAGCCGACCGCCGCGCCGCCGACCACGGCGCCGCCGACCACGGCACCCCTGCACGGCGAGCCGCTGCCGGTGGAGCTGATGAACACGGTCTGGGCGGGCCGCGACGGAGTGCACGACGCGCTGGGCGACACCGCGGACCTCGCGGCGTGGCTGCGGGCGGTCGAGCCGCGCCTGCCGGACGGGCTCGGCGCTCGCAGCGAGGCAGGGACAGGGGACCAGGCCGGGACCGGGCGGCGGGCGCGGCCCTCGCCCGGCCGGCCGGACGCGCTGTCGGCCTCGGCCGGGCTTCCCGGCCTGCTCGCGGAGTTCCGGCGGCTGCGGGACGCGTTGCGGCGGCTCGCCGCCGAGGCGACCGCGGACGACCGGCCGGCCGCGCACGCCGCGAACGGCCGCCTGGACCTTCCGGCCGCCGTCGCGCACCTCAACGAGGCCTGCGGCTTCGCGCCGGCCTCCTCCTACCTGGTGTGGTCACCGGACGGGGGCGGAGCCGCACTGCGCGGGCTGCACTCGCCGTACCCGGCCGCGGCGGCCGCGCTGTCGGTCGTCGCCGAGCAGGGCGTGGCGCTCTTCGCCGGGGAGGGGCGGGCGCAGCTGGGGGCCTGCCACGCGCCCGGCTGCGTCCTGTACTTCCTGCGGACCCCTCCGCGCCGCGCCTGGTGCTCGGCCGCCTGCGGCAACCGGGCCCGGGTGGCCCGCCACTACCACCGCCATCACGATCCGCGCCCGCACGGGCGCTGAGCGTCCCGCGCCGTCGCGCCGGACGGACGTCAGGGCGCGTCGTGCGGGAGCGTGCACCAGACGGTGTGGCCCTGGTCGTCGGCCTGGACGCCCCACGCGGCGCAGATGCTCTGCACGATGAGCAGGCCGCGGCCGCGGACGTCGAGCGTCTCCGCGGGTCCGGGGGCGATGTCGGCGCCGTCGCCCTTGCCGCGCACCTCTATCCGCACATGCCGCTCGCCGGCGTGCACCGCGCAGCCTATGGTCGCGCTGGGGGTGTGCCGCAGCGCGTTGGTGAACAGCTCGCTGATCAGCAGGGCCGCGCTGTCCTGTGCGTCGGCGCCGCAGCCGCGGTGGGTCAGATGGGCGCGCACGAAGGACCTGGCCGCGGCGACGGAGCCCGCGTGGGCGGGCAGCACGAAGGCCAGGTGCGGCGAGAAGGCCGCGGGCCGGAACGTCATGTCGGTGAGTGCCACGGGTTGAGTCCTCGGGGTGAGGGAGGTACCGCGCCCGGTCCCGCCGGGGCGTGCACGGTGAAAGCGTGGGGGTCCCTCCCGGGTGCGGACCCCCACGCTGCGACCCGCCGGCGCTGGTTCGGGACATCGGGGCAGGGCCGCAGGAGAAGGCCCGTGCCCCGGGTGCGCCCGGCTGCCGGCTGCCACGCATGTGTGAACGCGGTCACGGACCCACTATGATCCCCGACATCCACAAAGAGCAAGAGACTCTCTGATAATTTCAGCAAGTCGCATCCGAGCTGTGGCTGTCACCGGCTCGGTGGCAGACTGCACTCCATGATTGCCGTACGAGGAGGGGACGGGCCGTGACCGCTGCCCACTCGGCGAATGCCTCGACCATTCGTCTGATGGTGCTGGGCCGGCGGCTGCGCGACCTGCGGGTCGCCGCCGGGAGGTCCTTCGAGGACGCCGCGCTCCTCCTCGACGTGGCCCCGCTGACGATCCGTCGGATGGAACTGGCCAGGGGGCGGTGGAAACTCCCCTACGTCAAGACGCTGTTGGACGACTACGGCGTGCCCGAGGACGAGGCGAGGACGTTCATCGCGCTGGTGCGCGAGGCCAACCAGCCAGGCTGGTGGCACCGTTACCGCGACGCGCTGCCCAACTGGTTCAGCGGCTACGTGAGCCTGGAGGAGGCCGCGAGCCTGATCCGGGCGTACGAGCCGCACTACGTCCCCGGCCTGCTGCAGACCGAGGACTACGCACGGTCGGTGCTGCGCCGTGGAGTTCACGACCAGGCGGAGGAAGTGGAGCGCCGGGTGGCGCTGCGGATGGAGCGTCAGCGGCTGCTGACCGGGGCCGAGCCGCCCGAACTGTGGGTGGTGATGGACGAGACCGTGCTGCGCCGCCCGATGGTGCCGCGCGAGGTGCTGCGGGCGCAGGTGGACCGGCTGATCGACCTGCTGGACCTGCCCAACGTCAAGCTGCAGATCATGCCGTTCGAGATCTGTGCGCACGAGGGCATGTACGGGCCGTTCCACATCTTCCGGTTCCCGCACGAGGAAATCTCGGACGTCGCGTACGTCGAGAACCTCGTCGGCGCCGTCTACCTGGACGAGTACGACGACGTCACCAACTTCCAGGCGGCCCTCGACCGGATGTGCACTCAGGCGCTTCCGGTGCAGCGCGCCGAGGCATTCCTCACCGGCATTCGTAAGGAGCTTTGAGCACGTGTACCGCATACACAACGCCGTTAGGGAGCTGGGCACGGAAGGCTGGCACAAGCCGTGGAGCGGTAGCAACGGCGGCAGTTGCGTCGAGGTCAGAAAGCTGCCCGACGGCCGTTACGCGGTCCGCCAGTCCACCGACCCCGAGGGCCCCGCACTCGTCTTCACCCACACCGAACTCGACGTGTTCGCCCGGGGCTGGGAGGCCGGCCAGGCGACCCTGGCCGCCTCCTGAGCGCGCCCCGGCCCCCGGACCGCAAGCCTCAGTCAGCAGATCGAAGCCCGTCGCAGTGAACCCCGAGCCCACAGCAGTGAAGCAGGAGGAACAAGCAGATGTCGGACGGCATGGCCTGGACGCACCGGCCCGCGGGTTACCAACCGCCTGAGATCGACACCACCGTGCCCCACTCGGCGCGGGTGTACGACTACATCCTGGGCGGCAAGGACAACTACCCGCCGGACCGCGAGGCGGCCGAGCAGATGCTCGCGGGGTGGCCGGAACTGCGGCTGTCCATGCGGGAGAACCGCACCTTCATGCACCGCGCGGTGCGGCACCTGGCCGAGCAGGGCATCGACCAGTTCCTGGACATCGGCACCGGGATTCCCACCTCGCCCAACCTCCACGAGGTCGCCCAGAGCGTCATCCCGGGCGCCCGGGTGGTCTACGTGGACAACGACCCCATCGTGCTGGCCCACGCCGGCGCGCGGCTGAACAGCACCCCCGAGGGCCGGATCGCCTACCTGCACGCGGACATGAAGGACCCGGCCGCGGTGTTCGCCGCGCCGGAGGTCGCCGAGACCCTCGACCTCGGCCGCCCGGTGGCGCTGTCCATCATCGCCGTGCTGCAGTTCGTCACCGACGACGCGCAGGCGTACGGCCTGGTCAAGGAGTACCTGGACCGGCTGCCGGCCGGCAGCTACCTGGTGCTGTCCACGGTCACCATCGACTCCAGCCCGAAGCCGATCGGCGACGTGGTGGCGGAGTACACCCGGCGCGGCATGCCGGCCCGCAACCGCACCAAGGCCCAGGTCGAGGCGTTCTTCGACGGCCTGGAGCAGATCGACCCGGGCGTGGTGCTGGTGCACAGGTGGCGGCCGGAGCCCGGTACCGAGGGCCGGGTCAAGGACTCCGAGGTGGCGATGTACGGCGGCATGGGGTTCAAGGGCTGACCGGGGCGTCCTCGCCGGGCCGGTCGGTGAGCTCCCTGACCACCCGGGCGGGGTTGCCCACCGCGAGGACGCCGGGCGGCAGGTCCCTGGTGACCACCGACCCGGCGCCCACCACGGTGCCGGCGCCGATCGTGACGCCCGGGCAGACGATGACGCCGCCGCCGAGCCACACGTTGTCGCCGATGGTGACCGGCAGCGCCTTCTCCCAGCCGGCCCGGCGCCGCTCGGCGTCCATTTCGTGGGTGGGCGTGAGGAGTTGGACGTTGGGGCCGATCTGGACGTCCGCGCCGACGGTGATCGGCCCGGCGTCCAGGAAGACGGCGCCGAAGTTCACGAAGGTCCGCGCGCCGATGGTGATGAGGTAGCCCTAGTCGCACTGGAACGGCGGCCGGATGTGGGCGTGTTCGCCGAGCGACCCGAGCAACTGCTCCAGCGCCTTGCGCTGTTCCGCCGGTTCGGTCGCCGAGTTGAGGGTGTGGCACAGCTCCACCCGCCGCACGGTGTCCGCGCCCAGCTCCTCGTCGTCGGCGATGTACCACTCGCCCGCCAGCATCAGCCGCTTGTTGTCGCCCATGGGCCCAGTCTGGCCCATGGGCGCCGCGGCGCCCATGGCGTGAATGCGCCGGGAGCCCGCCCGGAGGTCCGGGCGGGCTCCCTGGCCGGGAACGGGTGCGGTCAGCCGGCCGCGATCTCGACGTGCTGCGGGTAGAACGCGACGTGTCCGGCGATCGCGTCCACCGCGTCGTACGGCTTCAGGTATGTCCACACGGCGTCGCCGATCTCGCCGTCCGGGCCGACCAGCGCGTAGTACGACGCGTCGCCCTTGTACGGGCAGTAGGTCTGCGACTCGGTGGGCCGCAGGGCGCCCTCGGCGACGTCCTCGTACGGGATGTACTGCACCGGCGGGTAGGTGCTCTCCTGCAGGGTCAGCGCGCGGGTGGTGTCCGCGACGACGCGCCCGCCGGCCCGCACCACGAGGCGGCCGGGGGTCTGCTCGACGGTGATGGGGTGGTCGGGTCCCGGCGTCTTGACGGGGCGTGCCATGGGGTCCTCCGTGGGATGCGGGAGGCCGCGGCAGCCGTGCTGGGCCGCTGCCGAGCCTGGGGTTCGCTGCCGCCCGGCTCCGGGCGCCTTTCGTTGGTCAACCGGTCCCCGGCGTCAGGCATTCCCCGTCCGGTGCGGCGCGGCGCTGTCGCCGAGGCCGGACAGCCGCCGCTGGACCTGCAGCAGGTACTCCTTGCGGTGCAGCGGGTCGGGTTCGGTGCGGGCCCGCTGCGGGACGGCGCCGCGCACCGGCTCGTAGCGGTCGAAGGCGCTCTCCAGCACGCCCTCCCCGCTGGTGAGGGTGGGCAGTCGCAGCTCCAGGCCGTGCACCAGGGCGGCCGGGATGTCGCCTTCCAGCAGGAAGGAGTCGCCGTGCGCCGCCGAGGTGCGCGGCACCGCGCCGAGCCGGGTCAGGGCGGGCAGCACGGTGCCGAGCAGGGCGGCCGGGATCTCCAGCCGGAAGCGGTGCACGGGCTGGTGGACGACGGTGCCGGCCTGCCGCAGCGCGGCCGCCAGCACCAGCGGGGTGAGGTGGCGGAAGTCGCCCGAGGTACTGGACATGCTCTTGTCGAAGACCGCGTGGGAGTGGCTCTGCCGGGCCGAGTAACCGGAGTGGGTCACGGTGACCACGCAGTCGGTCACCCGCCAGCCGTGCAGGCCCTGCTCCAGGGTCTCGGTCACGGTCTCCTCCACGGCGGTGAAGAAGGAGTACGGCATCGAGCCCAGTTCGACCTCGCGCCGCAGCTCCACGCCGCTGCCGGCCGGCGCGGGCTCGATCCGCAGGCCGACGGTGGCGAGGAA
This sequence comes from Actinacidiphila polyblastidii, assembly GCF_036353415.1. Classification (NCBI taxonomy): domain Bacteria; kingdom Bacillati; phylum Actinomycetota; class Actinomycetes; order Kitasatosporales; family Streptomycetaceae; genus Actinacidiphila; species Actinacidiphila polyblastidii. The sequence continues at coordinate 9,034 of NZ_JAZEWV010000048.1, read as the reverse complement.
GGGGTTGCCGTCCTTCTTGATCACCTCGAACGCGGAACCGGTTCCGGCCACCCGCTCGATGTGCAGGGTGGTGGTCTCCCGGAACTCCGCCGCGACGCCGAACTCGGCGGCCAGCGTGGCCTCGATGACCTCCTTCTGCACCTCGCCGTAGAGCGACACCGCGATCTCCCCGGCGGCCGCGTCCCGCCGCAGGTCTATCAGCGGGTCCTGTTCGGCGAGCAGGCCGAGCGCGGCGTGGAGGGCAGCGCGGTCGGCGGCGTTGCGCGCGGCCACCACGGTCTCCAGCGTGGGCGGCGGGAACTGCCGGTCGCCGCCCGCCGGTTCCGGCGCCTCGCCGAGGGTGTCGCCGATGCGCACCCCGGTCAGGCCGCGCAGGGTGGCGATGCGCCCGGCGGTCACCTCGTCGCGCGGGGTCAGGACGCCGTCGTCGAAGACGGCGATCGCGGTGACCTTCTCCTCGGCGACGAGCGCCCCCTCGCGGTGCACCGGCAGCCGGTCGCGGAGGCGCACGGTGCCGGAGCTGAGCCGCACGTAGGCGACCTTCTCCCCCGCCGCGCCGCGCTCGATCTTGAAGACGCCGCCGGCCACCGGGCCGCGCGGGTCGCCGCCGGGCGCGGGCAGCAGCTCGGCGACGCCGGCGGCGAGCGCGTCCACGCCCGCCCCGGTGACGGCCGAGCCCGCGTACACCGGGTGCACCAGCGCCCGGCCGGTCTGCACTGCCAGCTCGCCGCGCAGCCTGCCGTACGGCACGGCGCTCTCGTCGTCGACATAGGCGGCGAGCAGCCGGTCGTCGTGTGCGGCCAGCACGTCGAGCAGCCGCGCGGTGAACGCGCCGTCCGCCGCGGTGTACGGGACGGTGCGCGCGGCGCGGCCGCCCTCGCCCACCGCGGCGACCATCGGCACGGCGTCCGGGGTGAGCCTGCCCGCCACCGCGTCGAGGGTGCGGGCGAGGTCCGCGCCGCGCCGGTCCAGCTTGTTGACGAAGATCAGCGTCGGGATGCGCAGCCGCCGCAGGGTGCGCATCAGCACCCGGGTCTGCGGCTGGACGCCCTCGACCGCGGAGACCACGAGCACCGCGCCGTCGAGCACGCCGAGCACCCGTTCCACCTCGGCGATGAAGTCCGGGTGGCCGGGGGTGTCGACGAGATTGACGGTGGTCCCGCCGAGGGTGAAGGACACCACGGCGGACTTGATGGTGATGCCGCGCTGCTTCTCCAGCGCGAGCGTGTCGGTGGTGGTGCTGCCCGCGTCGACGCTGCCGACCCGGTCGATCACTCCGGCGGCGTACAGCAGCCGCTCGGTGAGGCTGGTCTTACCTGCGTCGACGTGCGCGAGAATGCCGAGATTGAGCGATTGCACGAACGGTCATGTCCTCGAGATAGGGAGTTGTTCCTGTCTGAGCGGGCATGACGGAACCGCGCATGATCATTGCTCCTCGGTCGGCAGCGGGTGCACGGCCGACTACAGCAGAGACGTCCGATCGCGGGCAACGGGATTTCGCCGCGGCGCGGGGCGCCGCCGTTCCTCCTCCGTGCGGCTACTTCCGGGCGACCTTGCGGTTGGCGCGCAGCCACTCCCTGTTCATCGCCGTGATCGAGGTGAGCGGGATGCCCTTGGGGCAGGCGGTGGCGCACTCGCCGGTGAGGGTGCAGCCGCCGAAGCCCTCGGCGTCCATCTGCGCGACCATGTCGAGCACCCGGGTCTCCCGCTCGGGCGCGCCCTGCGGGAGGGCGCCCAGGTGGTTGACCTTGGCCGAGGTGAACAGCATCGCCGAGCCGTTCGGGCAGGCGGCCACGCAGGCACCGCAGCCGATGCACTCGGCGTGCTCGAAGGCCCGGTCGGCGTCCGGCTTGGGGACGGGGGTGGCGTGCGCCTCGGGCGCCGCGCCGGTGGGGACGCTGACGTAGCCGCCGGACTGGATGATCCGGTCGAAGGCGGAGCGGTCCACGACCAGGTCGCGGACGACGGGGAAGGCGGCCGCGCGCCACGGCTCGACGTCGATGGTGTCGCCGTCCCGGAAGGAGCGCATGTGCAGCTGGCAGGCGGTGGTGCGCTCCGGGCCGTGCGCCTGGCCGTCGATGACCAGGCTGCACGCGCCGCAGATGCCCTCGCGGCAGTCGTGGTCGAAGGCGACCGGGTCCTCGCCCTCCAGCGTCAACCGCTCGTTGAGGGTGTCGAGCATCTCCAGGAAGGACATGTCCGGCGAGACGCCGTCCATCTCGTACTCCCGCATGGCGCCGGGCGCCTCGGTGTTCTTCTGGCGCCAGATGCGCAGGGCGATCCTCATGCGTAGCTCCGCTGGGTGGGGTGGACGTAGTCGAAGACGAGGTCCTCGCGGTGCAGCACCGGCGGGTTGCCGGTGCCGGTGAACTCCCAGGCGGCCGCGTACCCGAACGCCTCGTCGTCGCGGGCCGCCTCACCGTCCGGGGTCTGGGACTCCTCACGGAAGTGGCCGCCGCAGGACTCGGCCCGGTGCAGGGCGTCCAGGCACATCAGTTCGGCGAGTTCGAGGTAGTCCACGACGCGGTTGGCGCGTTCCAGCGACTGGTTGAACTCCGCCTCCGTGCCCGGCACCGTGATCCGCCGCCAGAATTCCTCGCGGATCAGCGGAATGCGCTCCAGCGCCTCGCGCAGCCCCTGCTCGGTGCGGGCCATCCCGCAGAACTCCCACATGAGTTCGCCGATCTCCCGGTGGAAGGAGTCCGCGGTGCGGTCGCCCCGCACGTTCACCAGCCGCCGCAGCCGCTCCCGCACCTCCTCGACCGCTTCGAGGACCGCGGGGTCGGCCGGATCGACCGTCGGCAGCGCGGAGTTGCGGGCCAGGTAGTCGTTGAGCGTGGCGGGCAGCACGAAGTAGCCGTCGGCCAGGCCCTGCATGAGCGCGGAGGCGCCGAGCCGGTTGGCGCCGTGGTCGGAGAAGTTGGCCTCGCCGATCGCGAACAGGCCGGGCACGGTGGTCTGCAGGTCGTAGTCCACCCACAGGCCGCCCATGGTGTAGTGCACCGCGGGGTAGATCCGCATCGGCACCTCGTACGGGTCCTCGGCGGTGATCCGCTGGTACATCTCGAAGAGGTTGCCGTACTTCTCCTCGACCGCCCCGCGGCCCGTCCTGGCGATGGCGTCGGCGAAGTCGAGGTAGACGCCCTGGCCGCCGGGGCCGACGCCGCGGCCCTCGTCGCAGACCTTCTTGGCGGCGCGCGAGGCGATGTCGCGGGGCACCAGGTTGCCGAAGGACGGGTAGATCCGTTCGAGGTAGTAGTCGCGCTCGTCCTCGGGGATCAGTGCCGGCGGCCGGGTGTCGCCCGCGGTCGCCGGCACCCAGATCCGGCCGTCGTTGCGCAGCGACTCGCTCATCAGGGTGAGCTTGGACTGGTGCTCGCCGCTGCGCGGGATGCAGGTCGGGTGGATCTGGGTGAAGCACGGGTTGGCGAAGTACGCGCCGCGCCGGTGCGCCCGCCAGACGGCGGTGGCGTTGGAGTTCATGGCGTTCGTCGACAGGTGGAAGACGTTGCCGTAGCCGCCGGTGGCGAGCACCACGGCGTCCGCGGTGTGCGTCGAGATCTCACCGGTGACCAGGTCGCGGGCGACGATGCCGCGGGCCGCGCCGTCCACCACGACCAGGTCGAGCATCTCGGTGCGCGGGTGCATCTCCACGTTTCCCGCGGCGATCTGCCGGGACAGGGCCTGGTACGCGCCGAGCAGGAGCTGCTGGCCGGTCTGGCCGCGGGCGTAGAAGGTGCGGGAGACCTGGACGCCGCCGAAGGAGCGGGTGTCGAGCAGGCCGCCGTACTCGCGGGCGAAGGGCACGCCCTGCGCGACGCACTGGTCGATGATCTCCACGGAGATCTGGGCGAGGCGGTGCACATTCGACTCGCGGGCGCGGAAGTCGCCGCCCTTGACGGTGTCGTAGAACAGCCGGTGGATCGAGTCGCCGTCGTTGCGGTAGTTCTTGGCGGCGTTGATGCCGCCCTGGGCGGCGATGGAGTGCGCCCGGCGCGGGGAGTCCTGGTAGCAGAACTGCACGACGTGGTAGCCCTGTTCGGCCAGGGTGGCGCCGGCCGAGCCGCCGGCCAGGCCGGTGCCCACCACGATGACGGTGTGCTTGCGGCGGTTCGCGGGGTTGACCAGCTTGGCGGTGAAGCGGCGGGTGTCCCAGCGGTCGGCGATCGGCCCCCCCGGGGCACTGGTGTCGGCGATCGGTGCGCCCTCGGTGTACTGCGGACGCGTGTGTCGCGGGTCTGCGGACGGCGTTGGGGTGTTCAACTCGACTCCCTCGGTGGGTCGTTCAGCGGCCGGTCAGTGGACGACGCCGGCCATGACGCCGACCGGGACGGCGATGAAGCCGGCCGTCAGCACCAGGGCGAGCCCGTTGGCGGTGGCCTTCAGCGCCCGGTCCCGGGTGGCGCTGCCCGCGCCGAGGGTCTGGGCGGCGCTCCAGAAGCCGTGCCGGATGTGCAGCCCGAGGGCGAGCATCGCGACGATGTAGATGACGTCGCCGTACCAGGTGTGGAAGGTCGCGACGACGTTCTGGTACGGGTGTCCCGGCTCGGCGTTGCGGTTGACGGTGAGGGTGGTCAGGTCCAGCAGGTGCCACACCAGGAACAGCGCGATGATCACACCGCCCCAGCGCATGGTGCGGGTCGCGTAGCTGGCCCGCGCCCTGCGGTGCTGGTAGCCGACCGGGCGGGCCCGCAGGTCGCGGCGGCTGAGCTGGTAGGCGCACACGCCGTGCGCGACCACCGAGGCGACCAGCAGCACGCGGATGATCCACAGCGCCCACTCGTAGTGCAGGAAGGGCTCCCCGAGGGTGCGCAGCCAGTGCGCGTAGCCGTTGAAGGTGCCGGGGCCGAAGAAGATCTTGAGGTTGCCGAACATGTGGGCGGCCAGGTAGAGCAGCATGACCAGGCCGCTCGCCGCCATGATCGTCTTCTTGCCGACGGTGGAGTCCCACACCGTCCGCGCCATGGACGGACGCTGGTCCGTACGGGTTGCCAGTGCCATGCACCCGACCGTAGGACCACGGATGGCCAGTGGTCCAAGACATGATCAGGCTCGTGTCCATAGCCGCTGTCTATGGCGGCCGTATGCTGGGAGCGTGCAGTTCCAGCAGCTGGCCTACTTCGTGGCCGTCGCGGACGCCCGCCACTTCACCCGGGCCGCCGAGGCGGTGCACGTCTCGCAGCCCTCGCTCTCCCAGCAGATCGGAGCGCTGGAGAAGGAGCTGGGCGCACCCCTGTTCAGCCGGGCGCGGGGCAACATCGCGCTGACCGACGCGGGCGAGGCGCTGCTGCCGCTGGCCCGGCGGATCCTCGCGGACGCGGACACCGCCCGCCACGAGGTGCTGGAGCTGGCGCAGCTGCGGCGCGGCCGGGTCCGGCTGGGCGCGACACCGAGCCTGTGCACCGGCCTGCTGCCCGACGCGCTGCGCGACTTCCACGGCCGCCACCCGGGCGTCCGGCTGCTGCTGGACGAGGGCGGATCGCACGATCTGGTGCGCCGGCTGGCCCGCGGCGCGCTGGACCTGGCGCTGGTCGTGCTGCCGCTGCCCAGTCCTTCGCCGGCGCTCACCACCGTGGAGCTGTTCCAGGAGGACCTGGTGGCGGTCTCCGCCGCCGACGCGCCGGCGCCGCGCTCGCCGCTGCGGATCGCCGACCTCGAAGGCCGGCCGATGGTGATGTTCCGGCACGGCTACGACCTGCGCGACCTCACGCTCGCCGCGTGCAGGGCGGCGGGCTTCGAGCCGTACTGCACCGTCGAGGGCGGTGAGATGGACGCGGTCCTGGGGTTCGTCAGGGCCGGGCTCGGCATCGGCGTGGTGCCCGCGATGGTCGCCGCCCGCGCCGGGGCGGAGCTGCGCGTCACCCCACTCGCCCGGCCGGGGCTGCGCCGCACGGTCGCGCTGGCGCACCGCAGCGACGTCGCTCCGCCGCGGGCCGCGCGGGCGCTGCAGGAGGTGCTGCTGGCCGCTGCCCGCCAGGCGGTGACGAGCAGCGGGCTGCGGCCGCCCGGCGCCGGGCCCTGAGACCCGGCGCCGGACGGTCAGGCGGAGGCACGCTCAGCACCCGCGGGGCCCGACGGGCCGTCCGCCGCGTCGGGCGCGGAGCCCTCCCCGACCGGCGCCCGCCCCGCGCGGACCGGTTCCCCAGCCGCCGGCTCCGCGCCGCCCGACGTCCCCGCCCCGGCAGGCGATGCGGCCGCCGGCCGCATCGCCGGCAGCAGGACGGCGGCGAGCACCATGGCCGCCAGCGCGAAGCAGGCCGCGGCGAAGAACGCGTGGTGGAACCCCGAGGCACGGGCCGCCCGCAGGGCGCCGGGGCCGGGGTGCGCTCCGGCTCCGGTCATCAGGTCGCCGATGCGGGTGAGGGCGAACGTGGAGATCACGGCCACGCCGAGGGCGCCGCCGGCCTCCTGGCTGGTGTTGATCAGCCCGGCCGCCACCCCCGACTCCCGCTCGCGCACTCCGAGGGCGGCCGCGATCTGCAGCGGCACGAAGGACATCCCCAGGCCGATCCCGACCATCAGGAACGGCGGCAGCACGTCCGCCGCGTAGCCGGCGTGCACCGGCAGCCGGGCGAGCAGCAGCAGCCCGCCCGCGCCGAGCGCCAGCCCGGCGACGAGCACCGGCCGGGCCGGGACCTTGGCGATCAGCCCGGAGGCGACGCCGGCGCCCACGCCCACCGACAGGGCCAGCGGGACGTACGCGAGCCCGGTCCTGAGCGCGTCGTAGCCGAGCACCTGCTGCATGAAGAGGCTGGCGAAGAAGAACAGCGTGACCATCGCCCCGAAGGTGAGCACCGCGGTGATGTTGGCGGTGCGCAGCGCCGGCAGCCGGAACATCCGCAACGGCAGCAGCGGTGCGGCGGAGCGCAGTTCGACGACGACGACGGCCGCGAGCAGCGCCGCCGCGCCGGCCAGCCCGCCGATCGTCCTGCCGCTCGACCAGCCGGCGGTGACCGCCTGGTCGAGGGTGTGGATGAGCAGCAGCAGGCCGGCGGTGAGGCTGACCGCACCCGCGGCGTCGAACCGGCGCCCGGCGCCGCCTGAGCGGCTCTCGGGCAGCACGAAGGGCGCGGCGATCACCGCGAAGACGGCGATCGGCACGTTGATGAAGAACACCCAGCGCCAGCCCGGGCCCTGGGTGAGCAGGCCGCCGAACAGCACGCCGAGCACCGAGGCGACGCCGGCCAGCGCCCCCCAGACGCCCAGCGCCCTGGTGCGCGCGGCCGGCTCGGTGAAGGTGGTGGTGAGGGTGGACAGGGCGGCGGGGGCGGTCAGCGCGGCGCCGAGGCCCTGCACCCCGCGGCAGGCGATGAGCAGTCCCGCGGAGTGCGAGAGCCCGGCGGCCAGGGACGCGGCGCCGAACAGCGCCATGCCGGTCTGCAGCAGCCGGCGCCGTCCGAGCGTGTCGGCGAGCCGCCCGCCGAGCATCAGGAAGCCGCCGAGCACCGTGCCGTACGCGGTGACGACGAACTGCAGGTCGCCGTCGCGCATGCGCAGGTCGGCCTGGATGGAGGGCAGGGCGACGTTCACGATCGTCAAGTCGAGGTAGACCATCGACTGGACGACGCACAGGAAGGCCAGGATCAGGCCGGGCCCTGCGGCCGGGGTGCGGGAGGCGCGCCCCCGCGGCGAATCTGCGGCAAGTGTCATGCGGCCGACGCTAACAACGTGTTTATAGTAGGTACCTAGAAGATAGTGACTACCCAGGAGGACGGCATGACGCGCACCCTCGGTGCTCCCACCGCCGGCGGCCGGGGCATCACCGCGGCGCTCGTGCCCGTGGAGTGCGAGGTGACGCCGCTGCTGGACGTCGCGTTCAGCCGCTGGACCACGCCGGTGCTGTGGACCCTCAACGAGTTCGGCCGGCAGCGGTTCGTGGAGCTGGAGCGGCGGCTGGGCACGATCACCCCGAAGGTGCTCACCCAGCGGCTGCGGCAGCTGGAGCGGGACGGCCTGGTCACCCGCACCTACCACCCCGAGGTGCCGCCCCGGGTGGAGTACGAGATCAGCGAGCTGGGCCGCACCCTGGGACCGCTCTTCGCGGGCATGGCGTCGTGGGCGAAGGACCACATGGACGCCGTCGAGTCGGCGCGCCGCAGCTACGACGAGGAAGGGAAGCCGGGTCGGTGAGGCATGCCGGCCCCGGCGGCGACTCCTGTCCGGGGCGGAAGTGACCGGTGCGCAGCCGGTCCGGCAGGTGCGCGCCTGGAAGCCGGCGGTGCGCGGCATCGACGAGGTGCTGCACGCGCGGTTCACCGACCACGCCTATCCGCTGCACACCCACAGGACCTGGGACCTGATGATCCTGGACGACGGGGTGGTCGACTTCGCGCTGGACCGGCGCAGGCACGGCGCCTGGGACGCCAGCCGGGTGGTGCTGCTGCCGCCGGGGGTGCCGCACGACGGCCGGACGGTGCGGCCGAGCGGTTTCCGCAAGCGGGTGCTGTACCTGAGCACGGACGTGCTGCCCGAGCGGCTGGCCGGGGCGGCGGTGGCCGGTCCCGTGCTCGGCGATCCGCAGCTGCGCCGGCAGATCCACCGGCTGCACGCGGCGCTCGCGCACCGGGACGACGCGCTGGAGGGCGAGTCGCGGCTGGCCTTCGTCCGCGAACGGCTGCTGGCGCGGCTGGAGACCGACCGGCGGGTGCGCCCGCCGGGGCGCGAGGGCGACCGGCTGGCCGCGCGGCTGCGCGAACTGCTGGACGCCCGGGTCGCCGACGGCCTCTCGCTGGACGAGGCCACCGGCATCCTGCACGCCCATCCGACGCACCTGATCCGCTGCTTCAGCCGGGCCTACGGGCTGCCGCCGCACACCTACCTGACCGGCCGCCGGATCGACCTGGCCCGCGGCATGCTGCTCGCGGGCGCCCGGCCCGCGCAGGTGGCGGCCGCCGTCGGCTTCTACGACCAGGCGCACTTCAGCCGGCACTTCAGCCGGCACATGGGAGTGCCGCCGGCCCGCTTCGGCGAGGGGCGGGGGGGGGGCCGGGGGGGGGCGCCCCCCCCCCGCCGGCGCCCCCCCCCCCCCCCGGGC